>NZ_JADYWN010000070.1:0-704 GCF_015864805.1 Pseudoalteromonas sp. NZS127
AAGGCCATGGTCAAGATGTCGCCGGTAACTTCCTTAAGCGCCATGGAGAACTCAGACGGTTGGGCGATGTTCACGCTCTCCAGCACCTGACCATAGTCATACCGGCCCTTGCTGGTCGATTGGATCGTTTCGACGCTGGGGGTGATCGAGAGACTGTCGGCGTAGATCGGCCCGACAAGACCTTGCTTTACGCCGTCCACCATACGGTTAAAGTAAACGTCGCCAGCGCCATTGAAGCTGCGTGCTGCCATGAGAAACTCCTTGAGAATGTCATGCCGCACTCACGGCAAGATCGGATTACAACGCTCGCAGTGTCATCGCACAGGGCGAATCGACCTCTGCGGCACAATTTCGGACTCAGGCTTCCAGCAGGTTCTCGGCGAACACCACCGTGATGTGCACGACGGCGAACACAATGTTCTTGCCATCGGCGCGGGGGCCGATGTCCTTCCCCCGGTAGCTCAACTTCGCTACGCGGCCGTTGGCCCCGCGCGCACCGGCAATCGGTCGTCGGGCCAGGTCGCTGGAGAACACCGCCTTCTTGATGTCCTTGATCGCGTCGTGCGCGGCATCGTTCGGGTTGTCCACGTTGCAGTGCACGTAGGCGCCGAGTACGAAGTCTTGCTCCAGGGTGATGTCCAGTCGGCCGCCGTCGTTCTCCTGCGGGCGGTCCTCACCCTCGATAAGCACGGCGTAGGGCACAC
>NZ_JADYWN010000071.1:0-702 GCF_015864805.1 Pseudoalteromonas sp. NZS127
TAGAGCTTCATGGCGGCCGATGGCATCTCAACCTTGATGTCGTTCTCGATGAGTTCGGGTAAGTCAAAGTAGTCGCGCGCCTCCAGCGCGATGGTGATGTCTTTGATGGCTGCGCGAATTTGTTCGTCCGCAAAAGGTAGCGGTTCAATCTGTTGCTTCTGCGGGTCGCTTCCCGGGCGGGCGCGGAACCAGCGGTGGCTGAAGGCAGTGAAACTGGTTCCGAGGCGTCGGCCGGAATCCAAGAAAAAATACTGCGCCCACAAATCTTCCAGGCCATTCGGAGCGGGCGTGCCAGACAGGCAGATGAACCGAGTGGCGCGGGTCAACGCGACGCGGGCCAGGGCTTTGGCGCGCTTGCCCCCTTGGCCGGTGAGAAACTTCTTGCCGGACTTGCTCGTCTGGATGCTGACGCGCAGGCTCTTGAGTTTCGTGCTTTCGTCACAGACGATGCAATCGAACGACCAGTTGGCGCCGTGGTACTCCACCAGCCATTCCAGCACGTCGTAATTTGCCGTAACGATCACCGCGTCGGAGCCAATGGCGGCGCGGCGCGTATCGGCATCGCCGACGGCCACGGCGATCTTCATGTGCCCGAAGCTGGCTTTGAACTTCTCGATCTCACCGGGCCACGTGCTGACGGCCACGCGCTTGGGGCCGAGCACGAGCACGCGCTTGACCTCACCGAGCAGCAACAGCATGGAC
>NZ_JADYWN010000072.1:0-660 GCF_015864805.1 Pseudoalteromonas sp. NZS127
GTCTATCTGGCAAACCTTGGGGGTGGAAACACATGTCGAACCTGTTTAGCCGGTTCCAGAAGCTGATCCCCACCTACCCGTTGCGCGTGGGTGAGGTGATCGCCTATGCCGACGGCGTTGCCACCATCCAGGAGCAGGGTGGTATGGCTACTGCACGCGGGGAGGCCACCGTGGGTGACCGCGTGTTCTTCCGCAACGGCGCAATCGAAGGCCCCGCGCCGGACCTGACCATTGAGATTATCGAGGTATGACCATGACCTTCACGGTTGAACAACTCGCGGCGGCCACCAGCGCGCCGTACGGAAACGCGCAGACCTACCACCAGCCCCTGCTGGATGCCATGGGTCGATTCGACATCTGCTCTCTGCAGCGCCAGGCGGCGTTCCTCGCCACCGTGGCGGTGGAGTCGGCGCACCTGTCGGCGGTGGAAGAGGGCCTGTACTACAAGGACGCCTCACGGTTGGCGCGCATCTACCCCCGCGCGTTCAAGAGCATGGCTGACGCCGAGCCATACGCACGCAACCCCAAGGGCCTGAGCGAACTGCTCTACAAAGGCATGCATGGCAGAGGTTTGGTGCAGCTAACTTGGCGCAAAAACTACGAACGCGCCGGCGAGTCGCTGGGGTACGACTACGTGGGCAACCCCGCGCTGGTCACCAC
>NZ_JADYWN010000073.1:0-632 GCF_015864805.1 Pseudoalteromonas sp. NZS127
TAATTATGTTACTTGGTGTAATTGCAGACGACTTTACCGGAGCAACCGACATTGCTGGTTTCCTCGTTGAACATGGTATGCGTACGGTACAACTTAACGATGTACCTCACTGTAACACTGTGGTTGACGCGGATGCGGTTGTCGTAAGCCTTAAAACGCGTTCTTGCCCTGTAGAGCAAGCAATAGAGCAAAGCTTAGCCGCATTAAAATGGCTACAACAGCAAGGCTGTCAGCAGTTTTATTTCAAATATTGTTCAACCTTCGATAGTACGGCTAAAGGTAATATTGGCCCGGTAACCGACGCTTTATTAGCGGCACTCGGTGAGTCTTTTACTATTGTATGTCCTGCTTTGCCAGTGAATGGTCGCACCGTATTTAACGGTCACTTATTTGTACTTGGCGAGCCGCTTAATGAATCGGGTATGCGTAATCACCCGGTAACGCCAATGACCGATTCAAGCTTGGTGCGCTTAATGAATAGCCAGTCGCAAGGAGAAGCCGGTTTAGTCAATTACCAAACCATTGAGCAAGGCGCTGAGGCCATCACTAACCAGTTTGCTGAGCTACAAAGTGCAGGTAAACGCTACGCTGTGGTTGATGCCTTTAATAGTGCACATTTAGCAACCCTAGGC
>NZ_JADYWN010000074.1:0-622 GCF_015864805.1 Pseudoalteromonas sp. NZS127
AGTCGGTATTGATTTAGGTTTGACTGACCTTGTTATTGCCTCCAACGGTTTCAAGTCTGGAAATCCCCGTCACACCAAGCGTTACGCTAGTAAACTAGCTAAGACTCAACGTGTGCTATCGAAGAAGAAGAAAGGTTCTTCTAACTTCCACAAAGCCAGAAAGAAAGTCGCTCGCGTTCAAGCAAAGATTGCTGATTGTCGTCACGACTTCACCCACAAACTGACTTCCCAATTGATAAACGATAATCAAGTGATTAGCTGTGAAAGTCTGAGCGTAAAAAACATGGTCAAGAATCGAAAACTTGCTAAAGCAATTAGCGATGCCAACTGGGGCGAGTTCGTGCGCCAACTTACCTACAAAGCTGAGTGGTACGGTCGAACTGTAGTTAAGATTGATAAGTGGTATCCAAGCTCTAAACGCTGTAATTGCTGCGGTCACGTTGTCGATNACGCTGTAATTGCTGCGGTCACGTTGTCGATCCCTTGCCGTTACATATCCGCAAATGGTCGTGTCCTCAATGCTCTAGCGAGCTAGACCGCGACATAAATGCGGCACTGAATATTAAAGCTGTCGGGCAGACAGTGTTAGCCTGTGGAGCGTAAGTAAGACTTTAGATTCTTT
>NZ_JADYWN010000075.1:0-616 GCF_015864805.1 Pseudoalteromonas sp. NZS127
CCTCGATGACATCAGCGCCGTGATCGGCTTCAGCGCGACACTGCGTCTCGTGGCCTGGTTCGGTGACGGCAGCAACCTCTACGTGCCCATCGTGGCCGAGGAAGGCCACCTGCTGGTCCGCCTGCTGGGTCTGCCAGCCGCCAAGCGACTGTGTGAGGCATGGCCGGGCGAGCACCTGGCCGTACCCCGCCTGCGCGACCATGAGGACGACCTGCGCAAGCGCAGCGTGGCTCGGTTCATCGAGAAGGGGTTCGGCACCCGCGAGATCGCCGGGATGCTCAGGATCAGCGAGCGCCGCGTGCAGCAGATACTGCGCGAGCTGGAGGTGGCCGGACTGGTGCAGGTGGCGGGGCCTGCGCGCCGAGGTGTTGCTGTGAAAACTGCCGGGGAAAACCTCCAGGGACATTGGCCCCCTCCAACCGGGCTCCTGAAAAAACAGAGCGCATAGGCGCCCAGCAAAAGAGGGGTCCGTTTGAAAAATTGCACCCAATTTGGCCCACGAAAAAGGGCGGGCGATTTTGTGCATGAGAAAGAGGGGTGCCGATGTGCACGGAGCACAGGTCTCTACGGCACCGCCAGCAGACCACTCCAAGAAATACAGGGAAATCGGGGTCTA
>NZ_JADYWN010000076.1:0-614 GCF_015864805.1 Pseudoalteromonas sp. NZS127
AACTAAATATAATTAGTTGTTATGAAAAAAGCAATCCGTAAAGTTACATATAAAATGAAACCATCAGTTTCTCAAGAAGAATCGCTGATGGATTTGTTTGTCCACCATCACCAGTTGTACAACTGGGCTTTACGTGATCGCATCGAAACATATCGTGATTCTAATTACAGTCTTAACTTTCACGAACAGTGCAAAATCAACACTCTGTGGCGTAATAATCGTAAAGCGCATGGCATTTTCAATGCTAATGCTCAGAGTGAGCAAGTCACATTAAAACGTGTTGCACTGGCTTTTGACGGTTTTTTTAGACGGCTCAAAAAAGGTGATAAGAAAGCTGGATTCCCACGTTTTAAACCATTTCAACGCTTTAAAGGTTGGGGCTACAAGGCTCATGGTGATGGTTGGAAGCTCAACCTGAAAGAAAAAAAGCATGGTGCTGTTTATTTGGCTGATGTTGGTATCGTTAAGATCCGAGGTAAAGCTAGAAACACAGGAGGCAAGCCGAAAACTGCCGAAATCATCCGAAAGAATGGTGAGTGGTTCATTTCAGTTTCAATGGAGTATGACACCATTGAGAGAAACTGTGGCACTAAAGCTGTTGGCTTGGATTGGGG
>NZ_JADYWN010000077.1:0-612 GCF_015864805.1 Pseudoalteromonas sp. NZS127
GCCCTGGCGACATCGTGAGGTATCGCGTATGCGAGTGATCCTCCACGGCCCCGTAACCGCCGACCACCTGGCCGATGCCGAACTGATGGCCGGGATCACCCCGACCAGCTTCGTGACGAACGGCCTGTCCCACCCGCCGCGCGGCAGCCGCCTGCCCGTCGATGTCTACCCGATCTGCCCGATGCAGCCGGTGGAAACCCGGGAGCGGGCGCGGAACTACACACTTGTTTTCCACTCAGACGCATTGGTGTGTGCAGGGGGAAACGACCATCTTGTGTCTCTTGCGCGCAACTATAACCTACTGATTTACGAGGTTAATCCATGAAACGGATTTCACTGGCGCGGTTGAGACAGGTGTTGCACTACGACCCGGATAATGGCGTGTTCACGTGGCACCCCCGTGGCCTCGAAGATTTCGACGGCGATGAAAGACGATGGCGCAGTTGGAACACGCAGCATGCCGGTCGCCCTGCAGGGTGCTCAACACTGCGCTACACCAACATCCGCATCGACGGCAAAACATACTGGAGTCATCGTGTCGCATGGTTCTACACACATGGTCACTGGCCCAACGGGATTATCGACCACCGGAACGGCGACAAATATGACAAC
>NZ_JADYWN010000078.1:0-570 GCF_015864805.1 Pseudoalteromonas sp. NZS127
ATTCTTGGTGGCTTTGTAGAATTCACTAGGGGTCTTGGTCAACCCGCATCGGGTGCATTTATGCATGACGATCCTTGAATGAAAAAACCCGCCAGGCTGAAGGCGCGTGGCGGGTTTGGGCTGCGGGCGGGCCCGCCACACCAGCAGTGCTTAGGCCACGGGGTCTTGGATCAACACCTCGTACGGAGCGTCCTTGCCGACCGGGGTCTTCAGTGTCCCCGTCAGGTTTACGTTCCCGAAGTCATCCGCCAGGAAGTCAAACTCGCTGTCTGGCGCCAGGATGGCTTCCCAGATCGTTGCCGTGCACTGGGTGCCGTCAGCTTGGTTGATACCGTCGAAAATGATTTCAACGCGAACTTCTGTGCGGGTGGAGCCCTTAACGTTCGTGCCCGTGGCACCGCTATGTGCGCAGGTAATGAAAACGTGGTCGTTTACCGCCAGAGCGCCCCCGGCCAGCGCCATGATCCAGCCCATGGGGCGGTTCAGTTTGTAGTCGGTGCCTTCGATCAGCGTGGCGCCACCAGTGGCCGCGTCTTCAACGGTAACCAGTGTGGCGAGATTCTTTTTGCC
>NZ_JADYWN010000079.1:0-565 GCF_015864805.1 Pseudoalteromonas sp. NZS127
GCCCCAACACGGCCATGGCTGGCCTGCAGACGATCCGCAACCGCTCGCACGACGCGGTGCGCAACGACTGGAGCGCCAAGAGCGTCACCCAGAAGTGGGCCACCAACCTCGTCGGCATCGCCATCACGCCGCGCTTCAAGCGCATCACCAGCAAGACACGCAAGCAGGAACTGACGGACCTGTGGAACGACTTCGTGAAGAAGGCAGACGCCGACTGCGTGCTCGACGGCTACGGCCAGCAGACCCTGGCCGTGAAGTCGTGGCTGGCCGCCGGTGAGGTGTTCGCCCGCCGTCGTGCCCGGTTCCTTGACGAAGACGGCCTCGCGGTGCCCATGCAGGTGCAACTGCTGGAGGCCGACATGGTGCCGCTCATGGACGCGGACCAGTGGAAGGGCCTGCCTGTCGGCCACGTCATCCGCTCCGGCATCGAGTTGAACAAGCGCGGCAAGCGCGTGGCGTACTGGGTTTACAAACAGCACCCGGGCGACAAGGGGTTCATGGGCGTGATGGACCCCGACGCGCTGGTGCGCGTGGCGGCATCAGACATGATCCACATGTTCGAGCC
>NZ_JADYWN010000008.1:0-152430 GCF_015864805.1 Pseudoalteromonas sp. NZS127
TGAATGCGGCCAACATCATGTTTTAACATTGAACGACAGAAATTTCACATGTACGGCTTGTGAAACTAACCAAAGCCGAGACTTGTCAGCGGCTAAAAGCATAGCAAAAACAGGTGAATTAGATTTGATTGAGGCTGGGATCGTCGCAAGGGTTACCCCCACATCTCAGCAGAAATCAGCCATTAAAACGAAAGTCTTCGAGCTATCGAAGTTTGCTGTTGGAACTGAGAAAAAAGAAGCAGCCTAGTCTCTAAGTCAAGGCTGTAGAAGCCCATTGATCGACACGGAGTGGCGTCGATGGGTAGTTCACAAGGAGCTAACACTCGGTTTAAAACTTTAATTACTCTGAATATATTCAAGCGCGGTCATTTTTTTATAACTTACATTTGGATGTAAAATATGTGCTGGGTGTGGATCTACAACTTCTAACGCAATATTGTATTCGCGGGCTATTTCCAGCGCCATTTGGGTAATGTTAACGCTAAACGATGTACCCATAAATACAATTTTATCGGCATTGACCATGCGTTGTTGTGCTTCGCTAATTTTATATAACTCGGTGTAGTATTCATCAAATAATAATACAAACGGTTTAAAAGAGTGATTAATCACTGGCGCTTGGTTTTGAATATTAAACACCTCAAATAATGAGTTGTGTAAATGAGCCTCATCTACCTCATTCCAAGGGGTAATCACCGTTTCTACGTTTTCGCCTTGCTGATGAAACAGGGTCATTTGATCTAACCTGCCATGGACTGCAATATAGTTTTTATTTCCTGCTTTACCATCAAGCCCATCTATATTTTGCGTTATTAGGTTTTTATCTTTTAGCCAATAATGTACGTCGTTAGGGCCGTGGTTTCTATACGTTGCAAACCTGTGGTAATACCAAGCTAAAAACTCTTTAGGGGCGTTTTGATACATAGCGCGTGTGGCCATTTGCATTGGTGTATAATTTTTACTACCAATAGTCCAGTAACCATCTTCACCTCTAAAGGTAGGAATACCGCTGGCTGCGCTAACGCCCGCGCCTGTAATATATAACGTATTAATTGCTAACCTCTGCACTTACTATTTGAATCCAAGTTATGTAACATAAAATACTTAACTTACCTAACTGGCCTGCTTTTTTTATTATTTGAGCGTTTAATTTTAAGTTGGGTAATCTATGCTATTGGCACTCATTCTTTTGATTTTATACATGGCTTGATCTGCGTGTTTTATTAATTGATGGTCTGTTTCTCCGTGGGTGGGGTAATTTGCAATTCCAATACTCGGAGATACATTTAATGATAGCTCATCTAGTTTAAATGGCTGTTGGAACTGCCCAATTATTTTTCTTTTAATAGCCGTGGTATCGCCAGCGCTACTTAAGCCCTCTAGCACAATCAAAAACTCATCTCCGCCTAAGCGCCCTACTGTATCGTATTCTCTTACTACGCTTAAAAGCCGCTGTGCTATGTGTTGCAGTAACTTATCACCCATAAGGTGGCCATACGTATCATTAATAGCTTTAAAGCCATTAATATCAATAAATAATATCGAAAATAGTGTATTTTCTCTTTCTGCTTTTACTATTGCAGCCTGTAACCTGTCCATTAGTAATGAGCGATTTGGTAAACCTGTAAGCCCATCATGGCCAGCCATATAATGAAGCTGCTCTTCCATTTTTTTTCGCTCGGTAATATCGTGAGCAACTGCAATTCTTACTTGGTGATCTGATGACCAGCACACTGACCACAAAATATGAATTATTTGACCGTCTTTACGAACCCAGCGGTTTTCGAACCGTGAATGAGTTGTTTCGCCCGACAAAAGTGAAGCAACGGCATTATAAGTTTTATTATGATCGCCTTTATAAACGTAATCAATCATAGGCTTGCCTACTACTTCGGCAGCTTTATAACCAAATATTTGTTCAAACGCGGCACTTACAAATACAAACTTACCTACTTTATTTACCACGCACACAGCATCAAGCATTAAATCAAGCACATCTTCTAGTTCTATTAACTCATTTTTTGTCATACTATGTTTGCCTCTAAAGCAAGGTGAAGCTAGTTAAGTATTCAATATATTAACGTTAAAATATACTTGTAAAAATAGCAATAAATTGCTTTTGTAATCATGATTTTTTGTAGCAAAAGTAAAGTATTACTCATTGGTAGTTAAACTAAAACCCTCATTGCTGCAAAATAACGGAGTAATTATTATAACCAACGTGGTACTAATTCTTTATATTTTTTATATTGGGTGTTAAATATGCTCACTAAATGCTGCTCTTCAATCAACACCTGACGATATAACGCAGTAAGCCCAACCAGTAAACACACTAAGCTAAACACACTCGGCAATGCTAAAAAAAAGCCTAACTGCGCCGCAGCAACGCCTAAATACATAGGATTACGAGAATACGCATAAAAGCCGTTTACTTTTAGCTCATCGGGCCCTTGTGGGTCTATTCCTGAACGCCAAAGTGATGCCATATTAAAATGCACCACCATAGTTAATATAAAACCAACAGTTAATAAAGCATTACCTAGCATTACGCCTGGCCATGTATTTAACGGCACAAAAATTCCGAGGTAGTTATCGGTTGCAGGTATAAATACTCTTACAACACACACCAACCAAATAGCAGCTCTAAAAAAACGAAAAACGAAGTGATTCCACCAATTAGCGCAATATTTTGTCCCTGTAAAAATCACTCCCGATGGTGTATTGCTGTTTTTATAGAGTATTCTAACGGTGTAGAACCCCGCTACAAAGGTATAAAAAACGGCTAAATAAATGCGGGTAAATTCGATTAAGGACGCAGAGTCATTAATTAAAGGCTGATAGGTTATCAATATTAGTTACTCGCGGTGATTACTCAATTTTAATTATAAATTCATCATAGTATTCATACCGTTAAGAAACAAGGTAAACACAAATAATAAGCCAACTTTATGTTTAAGCCGGCTTATTAAAAGTTGCTTTAGGGAGCAGTTTAAAAGCTGTAGTTAAACCCAGCGTAATAACGCCTGCCCGAGTAGCTTGAGTTTAGTAACCGTGCGTCACTATCGTTACCTAAACGGGTAACCGACTCTGACTTGGTTAAGTTTATAATTGCTGCGGTAAAACTAAGGCCTTCGTATAAGTTAATTGAGGCATTAACATCAACTTGATCGTATGGGTCTTGGTACACGTTTAAGCCACTATTTAAGCCCAGTACCGTTTCGCCGCGCTTATTGTATGAGGCACGTATGTTAAAATCATCACCCTCAAAATAAACCGAAGTATTATATTGATACTTAGCACTGCCGATCAGTGGCGATTGTCCAAATGCTTCGCCATCTACGGTTACTTCTGCTTTATTGGTTTTGTTATAGGTGTAGTTAGCGTAAAAACCAAAGCCGCTATCAAAGGCATGTTGCAAAAACACCTCGGCTCCTTTAGATACCGCGTTAGTGCCATTACCTACTGTGCTGTAAGGAGTAATATTTATATTACCCGCCTCTACAATACCGTTTTTACCAGCAAAATTTTGTTGGGCGTTAATTACCACTGGCACTACAAAGTTATCAACTTTTTTATGAAATAGCGCTAAGCCAATTGCTGAGCCTTCAGCGTAATAATATTCGATAGATAAATCGGCTTGTACCGATATAAACGATTTTAAGTTTTTATTACCGCCACTGCCACTAAAGCCAGGTTGCTCGTTAAAATCGGCTCTGTCTTGTGCCCACTCGTCTGAAATATAACTAATGCGTTGCTGCGCGCCTAAATCAGCATAATCGGGGCGCGACATTACTTTAGCAACCGCGCCACGAATAACTAAGTCATCTGTGGCATCCCAGGCAATGTTAAAGCTAGGCAGTACTTGGGTGTCGGTGTTTTGTTGCACTACAAGTTGGTAATCCTCGACTGAGCGATCATCACCGGTAACAGGCTCCCCTGTTTCATCATTGGTATGATCTAAAAAGTAGGTATATAAATCGGTAGAAGCACTCATGGTTTTGCTGCGTACAACCCGTACTCCTAAATTACCTCTAACTTGATTAAATTCAAAGTCACCTTGCAGATAAAAAGCCGCTATTTTTTCTTCTATATCGTATACAAAGTTGTCTTCCATACGGGTGTAAGGCACGTAGTTACTGGTAATCATATCGCGGTATTTATCCCAATCAATACTGGGCATTTGGTTTATATTAAAGCCCCCTGCAATATTGCCTTGGTTAATAAAAACATCTTGCGCTGCCGGCATACCGTTATTCCACTGGTAACTGTCAAAGCGAGTTATGCCGCCCTCTTTGGCTTCCCCAGCGACAATATCAAAACGAGGATCTAAAAAGAAGGTATTACCGGTTTCGCGGTGTAATGTGGCTTCGCGGTATTTTACGCCGGTTTTAATGGTTGTTAAAAAGCCCCAATCGGTGTAAAAATCTAGATCGCCTTGGTAGTAACTTTCTTCAAGCTCGCTGCGTACAAAGCTTGAGTTTGATGAACCCGGATCGCGCCCACCGCCTACGCCACTGAGTAAATTAGCCAGTGTATTTGGGTCTATATTGAGGGTTACATCGTTTTTACCAAGTTGCCAACCAGCATTTTGCGCTGCGTTTTCAATGGTTGTTGGGTTTTCGCTGGTATTTGAGCTTTTATAGGCGGCCTCCCAACTTTCTTCTGGGCCGCCTTTTGAGCGAGTATTGCCCGCAACAAAGCGCGCTTTAAAATCATCACCTTCGTAAGTTAAATTAAAATCGAAGGTATCTGAACTCGACTCCTCACGAACATAACTGCCACGCATCCACGGAAACTGCATGTCACCTTGTGCGCCACTCGCTGTAGCATCAAACTGCATACCATTAACAATCGTGCCCGATTCATCCAAGTTCACATCGGTTAGGTAATCGGGATTTAACGACCACTCTGGCATATCAATAACCGACTCAGTTCTGTTTTGCCCCAGCGTAAAGCCAAAATAGTTTAATCCTATTTCTACACGATTGGTTGGACGCCACTGCGTACTAAACTGTATGCCTTCACGTTCACGTTTTTCATTAAGTACCGAGCCGCGCACGACTTGTGGAAACCACACGCCATCATAATTATTACCATTGGTATCGGTAATTGTATCCCAGCTATTATTGTTATTGACCGCATTACCATTTACATCTACCGGTTGGCCATCGCCCGTGTAGCGCCACACATTGGCATCGGTGCCACCAGAGAGGGTACGGTTGGTGCGCTCTTGGCGAGTATACCCTACTAAAAAACCAAGCGTTTCTGCATCGTTTTTCCAAGAATATAAACCGGTTAGTTGTGGCTCACTGTTTTGCGTTACATCACTGTAAGTACCTTCAACATTGAGTACTCCAGAGTTTGCCTCCATGCTAAGCGGCTTACGGCTATGCATTAATACTGTGCCACCTACACCACCTTCATCTAAACGCGCTTCGGGCGATTTATATACCTCAACACTGGCTATCATGGCTGAAGGAAGTAGCGTGTAATCAAACGAACGCGAAGGCTCGCCTGGTGACGAGGCAATAAAATTACCGTTAAGCTGAGTAAAAGTAAGCTCAGACGACAAACCACGAATACTTACCGATGCGCCTTCGCCGCCATCACGCTCAATCATTACCCCTGGTATACGTTGCAATGAGTCGGCTACGTTTTTATCTGGAAACTTACCAATATCTTCTGCGGTTATGGCATCAACAACTGAGCTAGACATACGTTTAATGTCGAGGTTTTCGGCCATACTGGAGCGAATACCGCGTACTTCTATTACTTCTATATCGGCATTATTTTTAACAGGTATGGCTGGTTGCGCCGCATACGCGCTACCTATTGCAGATAAAACAGATAAACACAGCGCTGATTTTATAAATGTTAATGCTGGTAGTGAAAAGGGGCGATTATTGCAAGTACTCATGACAGTGTGCGGTTCCGTTTTATGCGCTTTTGATACTTAGCGGCAGCGCTATCAATAAAGGTCAATAGCGGGTCAAAAATTGCTGCTAAGTCTACAGCGCCAAACTTAATGGCCGATTAATAAAGTCGATAACTTACTGAATAGCTTATGTAAATAACAAAGTGTAACAATGTTTAACGTTATTTATAAAAAAGCCGGTAAAACTTTTACCGGCTTGACGTTGCACACTATGTACTAAGTTGGGTTTTTACTTGGTTGGCTTACTTGGTTGGCTTACTTGGCAGTGGGCCAAGGATCTCAGTCATTAATGACGCAGGCGGTAAACCCATTTGCATTTTTACCGCCCCATTAGCATCGTGATAAAAAGTAGCGGGGGTTGCTCTGGCACCAACACTCATCATTATTTGATGGTTTTTCATTAATTGCGCATTTATGTGCTCAGGGGGATTTTTTAGCGGCTGTAATGTACGCGCTAAATTATCGTTTTCAAACTTTTTTAATACTTCTTCAGGGTTACTGGCACTCATAATAGCCGCCGCTTTGCCTAAACTGTCGGCTTTTAAAATACCCACTAAAATATGGCGTATTTGTACCTCTCCCGCATCCACCCAAGGACGCGCATTTTGCCAAAACTGTCTGCAGTAAGGGCAATTGGGATCGGTGAAGGTATAAATTACTCGCTTTGCCTTGGCTGAACCATCGACTATCCAATGGCTACTCTCTAATGTTTGCCAGTCTTTTTGCGCTTTAGGGCCTGTAGCGTAGTCGTTTGCCGCTTGCTCTCCTACATTATTACCATTGGCGTCAAGCATAGGGCCGGTAAATAAATATTGCTCGTCGGCGGTGATATATAAAGTAATAACTTGGCCTTTAAAGTCGGCAACATAGCCTTTCATGTTGGCAGGCGCTGCAAACTCGCTGACTATTTCACCGCCTTGCTCAGTAACTAACTTAAGGGGGGCTGGCAGTGCTTTTTGTTGAGCCAATAGGGGCGAGGTAAACGCAAGTAATGGCAATAAATAAATTAACTTCATGAGGCATCCTTATTGTGCAGACTGTTGATTTATAGCTTGCATGTAATAACGCAAACTCGCGTGTGAGAGCTCTCCCATGTGACTGGTTACTAATTTGCCATCACTGCTATAAAAAAGCGTGGTTGGTAGCCCAGCAGCTCCGGATTCACGACTTACATTACTGTTTTGATCAAAAAACACATTGCGTAAGTCGAGCTGCTCAGCATTAATAAATTTTTGTACCGTAAATAAATCCTCTCCTTGGTTAACAAAAACAAAAGCTATATTAGGATTGTTTTTTTGCGCAGCCTGTAATACCGGCATTTCTTTACGGCACGGTGGGCACCACGACGCCCAAAAGTTAATAACGACAGGTTTGCCTTTAAATGACTGTAAATCAACCTCTTTACCACGCAGGTTATATACCGCAGATTGTGGCAGCTCAACCCCAGCTTTATAAATAGAGGCAGCAAAGGTAGGCACCATAATGGTAAGCAACGCGACAATAGCCGCTATGAAATAGGTTTTCAGCACTGCTTTTTTGCCTCGCGCATACAGCGCCAACACAAGCGCACCCGCCACCCAGCCATAGGTAGGCATAAAGCCGCCATCACTTATATTAATAAGTTGCCACCAGTTTTCTTGATACGCATCCCACATAATCAAAACAAACATTAATCGCGCAACAATAAAGCCCACTACAAATGCTTTAAATACAGTGTCTAAAATTGCTTTTTGCTGTGGTTGCTTACGAGTTTGTAAATAAGTAAGCAACCAAAATACGCCTAAGCCTAATAAAATAATAAGCTGCGAAATGGCAATAACAAACGGCCCGAGTGAAATACTTAACATGGCTATAAATCTTCTTTAAATACGGTTAGCCGCTATAGTATACAAAGCGTTAATTAAGCCAATATTAAGAGCAAAAATTAATAGTAAATAAGCATATAGCAGTTACTTCACCAATGGAAACAGGTATTCTAGCTAGGGTATTTTAAACAGGGTAGCGAGTATGTTTGTATTGTTAGTGGAAGATGATGACGTAATAGCCGACGCTATTTGTACTTACTTAACCCACCAAGGGCTAGCCGTTGAGCACGTTAGTACACTAAGCGCAGCCACTACTTATATGCAATCGAGCAATTTTGATTTATGCATTCTTGATTTAAACCTACCCGATGGTAATGGCATTAACTGGTTAAGCTGGCTGCGTGACAATCGTTTTTCGCTACCCGTGCTTATTCTTACCGCGAGCAATACCATAGATGACAAAGTTATTGGATTAAAAAAAGGCGCCGACGACTACCTGGTAAAACCTTTTGATTTAAGAGAGTTATTAGCGCGGCTATTAAGCTTAAAGCGCCGCGCAAGCGATAGGCTCAGCAATACAATTACTCACGGCGCACTGCAATACGATTTAGAGCAACATAAAGCATTACTCAATGGCACGCTTGTTTGCTTGTCACGTAACGAGGACTTATTACTGCAAACCTTTTTAAATAGTCCGCAACAAATTTTAACCCAAAGCCAGTTAAAAAATGTACTTTATGGCGTGTGCGATGATGTAGCGAGTAACGCACTTAACGTACATATTTTTAATTTACGTAAAAAACTAGGCGCACCGGCAATAGAAACCATACGTGGCCTAGGCTTTAGATTAGGCACAATAGAGGTGAGCCACTAATGAGCTTGCGGTTACGGTTAACGGTATTGGTTGCAGCGGTCTTTTTAGGCTTTTGGCTTATCGCCAGTGTGTGGATGATATCGGGGTTAAACAATAAGTTAGAGGTTAACTTTGATCAGCGCCTGCGCTCAACCGCTTTTATGTTAGGTAACATTTTAGCCCACGTACCCAAAGATGCGCTCAGTAAAAGCCTCCCTGATATTATAAATGCCAGTGGGGTAAACACTGAAAAAGGCCTAACCTGTCAAATTAGCTCCCTGCAAGGCAGTATAATTGCCAGCAGTAACAGCCAATCGTTTCCCAATCAGCCTAGCTTAAACCAAGGTTTTAGTTATTTAAGCTCTGAGCAAGCGCAGTGGCGTACATTCACCTTAATTACTGCGCAATATAAAATTACCATTGCCGATAAAGTGGCCGAGCGCGATGTGCTCTATCACGACTTGCTCATTAGCATACTCATTCCACCGGCGTTAGCTATTTTTGTTGCCCTAATATTACTTTGGTTTGCAATTGGCACAGGAATACGGCCAATAAAGTTATTAATACACGCGCTTGAAAAACGCGGCAGTCACGACTTAGAACCGATACAGTTAAACCAGCCTTTAAAAGAACTGCAACCGCTTATAACTAGCCAAAATGCCTTAATGGCCCGCTTAGCAAAAGGGATCAGCCGCGAAAAACACTTTACCAGTAATGCCGCGCATGAGCTAAGAACCCCACTAGCGGGTATTTTAGCGCAAATACAATTAGCTGAGCTTACGCAAGATACCACCCAGCAAAAAGCACTAGGGCAAGCTAAAAAAAGTGCGCATAGATTAAATACTATTTTAGACAATCTACTGGTGTTAGCCCATGTAGATGCCGACACGCCGCTAAACATTACAGAGCCTTGGGAGCTTGATTCGTTAATTACTACTGTGGTAACAGAATCAAACAACAATAACGCCCGCTTAACCTATAATATAACAGCAAGCCAGCCAGTGTACTGTATTCCCAGTGCCATGCTCACTATAGTGTGTCGTAATTTACTTGATAACGCATTTAAGTACAGCAAAGCGAATACACCAGTCATTTTAGCCGCTAATTTAACAGCCACAGCACTAAAAATAACCATTAGTAACCACGCCCATATTAACCAAGCTGATTTAGCTAATATGGCAACTCGTTTTTGGCGTAAAGGCGCAGCAAACGGCGCTGGGCTTGGCCTATCAATTGTGGCCAGCATCGCCGAAAAGTACCAAGGTTCAGTTGCTTTTACAAATGACGAAGACAGATTTATAGTGAGTTTTAATCTGCCAATTAAAAATGTCAATCCTCAATAAGTTAGCTTCAAATTACCTAACAACTACTAGTTAACCTTACGTACTTATCGGCAAGCTCATCAATAGTTTCACTATGGGTTGGGTCTGGCTTAATACAATCAATTGGGCAGACACTTACGCAAGTAGGCTTATCATAATGACCTACGCATTCAGTGCATTTACTGGGATCTATTTGATATATTTTAGCCCCCATATAAATAGCCTCATTTGGGCACTCTGGATCGCACATATCGCAGTTAATGCATTTACTATTTATGAGTAGAGCCACTTTTTAGCCTTTCCAATTAAAATCCATATAAAACATATAGATAAAATAAAAACAGATGCAATTAGACTGATTTTAAAACAACTTTAGTTTAATAAAAACCACTGTTTTTCATTAAATCGTAGCACACATTCGTAACACACCATTTTATTTTTGGGTGTAAATTACAGCCGCGGATTATGCCTATTTTTCTCTGTTTCTTTGTTGATCTTAATCAATAAAAATAGCCGTAAGGCCTTTATTTATATAGGTTACAACAAAGTGAAAAACTCTTTATCAACACTTACCAAGGCTCAGTACACTAAGGCAAAAATAGAATGGAATCAGCTCAAACCGCCGTTTTCTATGCAGCACATAAATCGGTGTGCTACGCTGGCTCAAAATATCATATTTTTTGAAGAAAAAAGCATTGGAAAACAAGGCCTTAAATCTAGTCGGACTAAAAAATTATCGAAATACGAAGCACAACACCATATTCGACTAATTTTCACCAAGTCTGGTACAGCCATTTTCTATTCTAATTTCCCTAAACCATCTGGCATAGCCAATACCAAATTAGGTGAAGTACCTGAATTAACGATAGCAAAAGCGCGTAAGCTTACTGAACAAAGCTTAATAGAGCGCCATAACACCGCACCTACCAAATTTGCAGCTTCATCGCTCAGAACATATCAATGCAGAATAAAAAAGCTCAGGCATCATCTCCCGGCTTAAGCGAGCGTTCCAATCTCTTTCAGCTGGAGAGTTAGAAAAAGTTATTGATAACATCAATAAGGCAGAATCCAATAACCCAGCAGCTGATATTGACGACTTTTATGTATCTGACCGTGTAGAGAGCCCCTAACTAAATATACATATCATGATCTAACTATAAGGGTATTAATTATCTAAGACGCCCGCTTTCATATATAGGCGTAACCCAGTATTTTAATGATGTGTGTTGGCATACAGGGCTTAATGCTGTTTTGATAATTTGTAGCTGCGCTAATAATATATGCACCTCAAACTGATAAAAGCTGCGATGCCCTTCTACTTGCTCAGCAATATCAAATTCACTGTGCTCCTTGCTGTAGCCTTCAATGTTTTTTAAGTTAAAGCCGGTAATGCAGTCTATGCCAATTAATATATCAACCACTTCATCTTTTATGTTTGTGGGTACATTTAGGGTAAAAAGTAACTGTTCAGCCATGTTTTTTCTCCAACCAACCATAAAAGATAGGCAGTAAATAAAGTGTTGTAATTGTTGAGGTAATTAACCCGCCAACAACCACAATCGCCAATGGCTTTTGAATCTCAGCGCCAGGGCCGGTAGCGAATACCAGTGGCAGTAAACCAAACATTGCGGTTGTGGCTGTCATTAACACTGGGCGAAGGCGTCTGCTTGCGCCATCTAAAATGCGCTGCATTACATTGGCAGAAAACATTTTCATTTGCTCTAAGTGGCTGATCATCACAATACCATTGAGTACCGCTACGCCAAGTAAAGCAACAAAACCAACCGATGCAGGCACCGAGAGGTATTCGTTACTAATAAACAGGGCAATCACTCCCCCCATTAACGCAAACGGAATATTAGCAATTATCAGCGTTGATTTAGATAACGATTTAAACGTGGTAAATAAAATAATGAAAATCAGTATTAATGCCACCGGAATAAGCACCAGCAAGTTTTGTGTTGCACGTTGCTGGCTTTCAAATTCGCCACCAAACGACAAGGTAAAACCACTGGGTAATTTTATGCTGCTATTAATTTTAGCTTCCAGTTCATTCACATAACTAACCACATCGCGGTTATCCACATTAACGCTTACAGAAGCAAAGCGTTTTGCTTTTTCTCGCTCTATTAACAATGGCCCCGTTTTAAAGCTAATATTAGCCACCTCTTCAAGTGGTAGTAGGCTGTTGTCGGGCATTAAAATTAGCTTTTGCTTTAATGCGCTCATTGACGATAACTCAAAGTGTGCTGCGCTTTCGCTTTTTTGTGCATTAAACACAATTGGGATCACGCGGTTTCCTTCTTGAAGTGCCGATACCTGCAAGCCTTCTAATTGCGACTTTAAATAATCGCTTAATCCTTCGGTGGTTAAACCAAACTGACTAGCAACCTCAGGAATAAGTTTAATATTTACGTATTTACCCCCTTCAATAAGCGCCATTTGCACATCACTTGCGCCGTCAATATTAGTGGCAAGTGCAGTGATTTTTTCAGCTAATGAGGCAAGTGTCGCAATATCATTACCAAATACTTTAATCGAAATATCACCGGTACCACCGGTGAGCATTTCTGATACCCGCATTTGTATTGGCTGAGTAAAGCCAATATTTACCCCTGGAAATTGCGTAAGTGTTTGTCGAATATCCTCGATTAGCAGCGCTTTGGAGTCAAAACGCCACGTATCTTTTGGTGCTAATTCCATAAACACATCGGTTTCGTTTAACCCCATAGGATCAAGCCCGAGTTCATCGGAGCCGGTACGGGCAACAATTTGTACGATTTCTGGGGTGTTTTTTAGCAGTGTGGCTTCAATTTGTTTATCGATATCCAGCGAGGCTTGCAAGGAAATACTCGGCGATTTTTCCAGTTGCACAATAATGTCGCCTTCATCTAAAACGGGCATAAAGCTTTTGCCAAGCCCCTGAAATAACACCCCACTGAGCACTAAAACAGCGACTGATATAACACTAATAGCCACCGGCTTTTTAATTGCTTGGGCAAGTGTTTTAGTATAAAAGCCTTGTAATAGCGTCACCATTTTAGGTTGGGTTACGGGTTCATTTTTTAATAACAACGAGGCTAAAATTGGAATAACCGTTAACGACAACAACAGCGCACTTAGCATGGCAAACACGATAGTTAACGCCACTGGGGTAAATAACTTGCCTTCTAGCCCTGTTAACATTAATAGCGGTGAAAACACGATAATTATAATGATTGTGCCTGAAAACACTGGCGTCGCGACTTCTTTACATGCGCGATAAATAACATGCAGCCGAGGGAGGTGCTGATTATTAGCCAGCCGATTTACTATGTTTTCAACAATAACTACCGATGAGTCCACCAGCATACCAATGGCAATCACTAAGCCACCTAAACTCATTAAATTAGCCGATAAATCAAACTGATTCATCATTATAAACGTCAGCAATGCCGACATAGGTAAAGACAAAGATACCACCAATGAAGAGCGAATATCGCCTAAAAACAAGGCTAGTAGCACTATCACTAAAATGATAGCTTGGCCTAATGCGCTGGTAATGGTGCTAATTGCGGTATTTATTAAGTTAGAGCGGTCGTAAAACACATTAATTTTTGTGCCTTGCGGTAATGAAGCTTCAATGGTGCGAAGTTTATCTTTTACATCTTCAACAACTTGCGCTGTATTACTATTTTTAAGCGCAATTATAAGCCCTTGTACCGCCTCTTCACTGTTTTTAGTGACTGCGCCATAACGGGTTAAACTGCCAACGTGTACCGTGGCAATATCACTTAACCGAATAACCTTATTTTGAGTGGACTTAATCACAGTATTTTCAATGGCGGTTATATCGGTGTATTTGCCCTCAGTGCGCAAAATAAAAGTGTCGTTGCCTTTTTCTAAGCGCCCTATGCCACCGTTTTGATTCGTTTGCGTGATTGCTAACTTCATTTCATCAAAGCTAACTTGATGCTGTTGCATCAATAAGGTGTTGGGAAGTATTTCATAGGTTTTTGAAAAGCCGCCAAGACTATTCACATCTGCAACGCCGGTTACAGTGCGCAGCAATGGACGAATTTGCCAATCTAAAAGCTCTCTTTTTTCAATCAGCGATAAGTGAGTACTTTCTATAGTAAACATGAACACCTCGCTCAAAGGCGTGCTCATTGGCGCCATGCCGCCACTAATATTACTGGGCAAGGTGGGCAAAATATTTAATAAACGCTCATTAACTTGCTGACGGGCCCAATAAATGTCGGTGCCCTCTTTAAAGTCAATGGTAATATCCGTAATAGAATATTTAGTAGTAGAGCGCAGCATTTGCTGTGACGGAATACCCAGTAATTCGGTTTCAATCACCCGTGTTACTTGCGATTCTATTTCAAGGGCGTTCATGCCGGGTAATTTGTAAACTATTTTAACTTGGGTGGGCGATATTTCTGGAAAAGCATCCACCGGAATACTTAACCAAGATTTAGCGCCAATGGCCATAGCAACAATAACAAAAATACTAACAAACAAACGCTGAGTAAGTGAAAACTTAATAAGCTGGTTTAACATTTACTCTCCCCCTAAGTGAAGCAACATACCTTGTAGCGCACTTACCGAGCTTATTAGTATCTTCTGATCATCTAGGTTTTTATTGGCAGTAAACACGTAGTCTTTGCCTTGTGTACCTTTGAGCTCAATCGGCAGTAACTCAAGGTTATCGCCAGATTTTAAAGCAATGTAATTAACATCTTCAAATTCAAACACCGCTGACTTTGCTATTTTAAAGCCTGTTAATTTATTTACCGGTGTGACTTTGATGGTTTGCCCCAGTGTCAGCTGGCACTCATTCGAGCTTAGCGACGCCCATACTATTTGATGGTATTTATCTACAATACTGTCATAGCTCTCAATATTTAAGCTGCAATTTTGTGACAGCTTAAAATGCGCTAACGTGTTGGTAAAACTAAGGGGGACATTAATCTTAACGCGAATACTACTTGCATCGATAATATCAAACGCGGTGTCACCCATCACACGGTTTCCCGACTCATTAGTGAGTTTTAAAATGCCCGTTTTTGGACTCACTAAGGTCACGTTTTCATTATCATCAATGTTTAAAAATGCCATTTGATGTTGCATATGTTCAAAATTTAGCTTGGCTTCAAAATAGCTTTTAGTAATTTCAACCCATTCAGAGCTTCTTATTATTTTGTTTTTTAAGTGCTGTTGGTTTATGTCGTAATGGCTTTTAGTAATAGCGAGCATGTCTTTTGCTGATTGATAGGCATCTAAAAAATGGTGTACATCGCTGCCCTCAACGCTTGCGATAGTGGCGCCCTTTTCTACCATGCTGCCGTTAGGGTATAAGTAACGAACCTGCTGTACATCAAACGCAAACAGCACCGTGTAATTGACCCCGGGTTTGAAATTGACTTCACCAATTAAACTTTGCCCGTTAATAAACTCTGTTTTTTGAATTGGCGCAAATTCGACATCAAAACCACTGAGTGAAGAAAGCTCTACAGGTGCTAAATTTTGTGAAGCATGCACAGGGATAAGTGTTAATAAAGCCACCATAAAGAATAAAAATAACGTATATTGAATACGTAAAAAGTGAAGAATTTTTGTTGTAAAATTTAACAGCATTGCGTTTGTTCACATTTGATTAATTTCATAGAATGAACCATGACTTTTTTAGACTGTTAAATCATCAGGCAAACGCCGTACGTACCCAAAAAAAGCGTGACTCACGGTATGGGACATATGTCCATTGTATTTATAAACAATTGATAATAGAGGATTTAATGAAAGACAAGTTAATCGCAGCCACCTTGTTAATAATAATGGTGCTAAACTTTTTTGATGTGATAATAGATTTGAAACTAGGAGTACCACTGTGGCATATTTTTTCTGAGAGCTTAATCGTTGCCATTTCCGCAGCCGGTGCTATTTACTTATTTAGAGATATTCGTTCGAGTACCGCCAATATCAATGTGCTGAAACAAAAATTAGCTCATTCAAAAAAAGAACTTAAAAACATATCACAAACAATGATGGATGCGCGCCATGAATACAGTGGCGTTATTCAAACCCAGTTTTCACAGTGGGCATTGACACGCAGTGAGCAAGAAGTCGCCATGTTGTTACTTAAAGGCCTAAGCTTTAAAGAAATAAGCGCGCTAAGAAGCACAAAAGAAAAAACCGTCCGTCAACAAGCTTCCGATATTTACAGCAAAGCCGATGTAGAAGGCCGACACGAGTTTGCTGCATGGTTTTTAGAAGATTTTATGCAACAAAACCATTATCAACCAAAAAGTACAGCTATAAATTAATCTAAAAAAGCCTTGACATGCTAGAGTCGGTATTTCGAGTCCACTCGGTCATCCAACCAAAAGTAATAGAATCACTTATAAATAGAAGCAGGCTCTACTCTTAATCTGTATTGTAGTGGTTAGGCGCTTTTTTCATTTAAATTAAATTTCTTAAGTTTTCTTTAAGTTTCACTCGTTAAGTTTAAACCCTGAAATATAAACAGGTTTAAATGAGCGAGCTTATGCAATTAGCCCACACTTCTACATCATTAGGTTTAACACAAAATAACAGTCAGTTTATTAGTGCTCGTATTGATGATGTGCATCGAAAAAATCTCGAAAACACAGTGAAAGAAGGTTTTTTAGTTGCGTATAACGCTAAGCTTACTTCTTTTATGCCACTACTTTGCCAATATGTTACCAAGCAAGGAAAGTGCACGTTAGGGCTAAGGCAAGCAACTTCGCCATTGTTTATTGAGCAATATTTAGCATCACCCGTTGAAGATTTTTTAGATGAGAGCATTTCTCGCAATAAAATTTTTGAACTTGGTAATCTCTGCTCTACAAATCGAAGAGCAACTCTTGCACATTTTATTATTGTTAACGAAGCTCTGCAAAGTGTGGGGGCAAAACATTTAGTGTTTTGTGCAACCAACAAAGTGCGTGCTTTATTGCGCTTACTTGGTGTTACGTGTACTGAAATTGCACTTGCGAGCAGTTTTGTAGTTGAGAACCCATTAAAGTGGGGCAGCTATTACGCCAACCAACCAACAGTATGCATTGTGAGCCTAGAGCAAGCTCACCAACAAGTATTAAATACCCCAATGCTTTATAGTTTGATGCAGCAAAACCACTGCAATATCAATTCTTTGGTAAATGCATTGGTGAATGTATGAATTACTATAATACTCATTCAGTATCGCCATTAATTATTGCCCATAATAAAGATCAAACACGTGAAATTAACGGCGATGAGTTTAACCAGCAAATACAAAAAGTAGTAAAAATACTACAAGGCTTTAGCGGCAAAGGTATCGCTTATAAGCTTGATAATACACCCGCTTGGCTTGTTATTGATGCTGCTACAGCGGTTTCTAATAAAGTGGCTGTGCCAATTGCTCACTTTTTCAGTGAACAACAAACTCAATATGTATTAGTGCAATGCGGCGCTAATTTATTTATTAGCGACACGCTAAACCATTTACTTGAGGAGCCTGTTGCCTCTATTACTGTGTTTGAACTTTACACGTTATATATTTACGAAATAGTTGTGGCTAAACCGAACAGTTACTTTCCTGAAACTCAAAAAGTAACATTTACATCAGGCTCAACTGGGCAGCCAAAGGGCGTGTGTTTATCTGCAAAGAGCCAAATGCAGGTAGCTCAATCTCTTTGCGATAAAATTAATATTAAAAAGCCTGTTCATTTATGTTTATTGCCACTAGCTGTATTGCTTGAAAATATAGCTGGTGTGTATGCCCCTTTAAAAAGTGGCGGTACAGTACACTTAATACCATTAAATGAATTAGGCTTTGTTGGAACTGCATTAAAACAGCCCGCACAGCTTATTGCTGCTATTGATAAAGTTAAGCCAAATACGCTTATTTTAGTACCTGAACTATTAGCATGCTTAGTTACTTTTGCTGAGCAAGGTTGGCAACCGCCTAGTTCGTTGCAGTTTATTGCAGTGGGTGGAGCGCTTGTCAGCGAAATGCTAATAGTTAAAGCGCGTAGCTTAAACTTACCGGTGTATCAAGGTTATGGGCTGTCTGAGGCGGCATCTGTAGTGAGTTTAAATACCCCCACAAACGATAACCGCCAAAGTGCAGGCTCTGTGTTACCTCATATTCAAACCAAAATTGAAAATGGCCAGCTTTTTATAAAAGGCGATTTGTTTTTAGGCTACTTAAACCATCAACCTCACAACAAAAAACAGTGGTATGGAACCGGTGATCTAGTCGAGCAGCATCAAAATACCTTATTTATTAAAGGCCGATTAAAAAACCTAATTATTACCAGCATGGGGCGCAACATCAGTGCCGAGTGGCCTGAATCACTATTACTCAGTCAAAGCGGTATTTTACAAGCGGTTGTGTTTGGTGAGGGGCGACCTTTTCTGAGTGCCATTATTTACGCCGATACAAAGCTAAGTAACCCAGTGTTAGCTCAATACATTAACGCAATTAATAAACAACTACCCGACTATGCTCGAATTCAAAAGTGGCATCGTTTAGCTGCCCCATTAAGTGTGCAACAAGGATTATTAACAACAAATAATCGCCCAAAACGAGATGCCATAAGTAAGCAGTACCATGATGTGTTTGAGCAATTTTACCGACTTGGAGAAGTAATTAATGAGTGATTTTTTTAACACCCTTAAAGAGCAAACTAAACAAGAGCAAAATTACCTGCTTGCAGCGCCGATTATCCAGCGTGTTTTTAAAGGCGAAGCATCACTTGAAGAATATGCCTCGTTTTTAGTGCAAGCGTATCACCATGTTAAGCACACTGTGCCTTTAATGATGTCGGTTGGTGCACGATTAACCGACGAACAAGAGTGGCTGCGCGAAGCCGTCGCAGAATACATTGAAGAAGAGATAGGTCATCAAGAATGGGTACTTAATGATATTGCAGCCTGTGGTTTTGACAAAGAAACAGTACGGTGTAGTCAGCCGCAATTTGCTACCGAAATGATGGTGTCGTATGCGTACGACTCCATTGCACGTAAAAACCCGCTGAGTTTTTTTGGCATGGTGCATGTACTTGAAGGCACTTCTATAGCGCTTGCTGATGGCGCGGCTTCAAACATTGCAAATGCTGTGGGCTTACCTAAAAAAGCATTTAGTTATTTAACCTCTCACGGTGCACTTGATATAGAGCATGTAAAGTTTTTTGAAAACCTTATGAACCAAATAACAGACGAGGCGGATCAACAAGCCATACTTCATGGTGCAAAGCGCTTTTATCGTTTATACGGCGATATATTTCGTGGACTCGATGACGAACCACTTTTTAAAGCAAGTGCACAAGGCAAATTGGCATGAGTAGTTCTTTATGTGTGCTCACTGGTGCAACAGGCGGAATAGGGCAAGCAATTGCTAAAGCCCTATATGCAAAAGGGTGGAAGTTACTACTTGTAGGGCGAAATACCCAAGCCCTTGAAAAACTGAGCCGTGAATGCCCAGACAGTGAAATATTTACAGGCGATTTAACCGACGATACAACACGTATTGACCTAGCAATAAAAGCCAAGCAACTCGGTGACGTTAAATTACTTATTAATAACGCAGGTATAAATACAATGCAAAGCCTTGAGCACACAAGTAATGAGCAAATAGATAATATGCTCATGACTAATTTGTCGGTGCCTATTAAACTATGCCAGCTATTTTTAGGACAGTTAGAGTATACCAAAGGCACTATTGTTAATGTGGGATCATCGTTTGGCAGTATTGGCTACCCGTTTCAAACGCTTTATTGCGCCAGTAAATTTGGTTTACGTGGCTTTACAGAGGCATTATCACGTGAGTTGAATGGTTCAGGCGTTAAAGTGACCTATTTAGCACCAAGAGCAACAGATACATCTATTAATAGCAGTAAAGCGCGGGCAATAAATAAAGAGCTCGGTAATAAAATGGACTCGCCAGAATTAGTTGCTCAAGAGTTATTAGCACTAATAAATTCGAATCAAACAAGGCGCTTTATTGGTTTTCCTGAAAAATTATTTGCACGCATAAATGGCGTATTCCCAAGCGTTGTTGATAACGCTATTGCAAAGCAACTTCCTAAAATTAAACGCTTTTTAAGTTAACAAACACACACAAGGGCAAAATTATGTATAAATTTACACTCGCATTTTATTTAATATTAACGGCTATATTTACCACCGTAGTACAGGCAGATGAAGCGCAAGACCTAATTTCTATTCAACAAAAGTGGGCTATTGCCAACTACGAGCTTGAAGACGATGCGCAAATAGATGCGTTTACGCAATTAAGTGAGCAAAGCGCGTTATTTGTTGAAAACTACCCTAACTCGGCACAACCGCATATTTGGAATGGTATTGTGTTAGCTAGTTTTGCCGGCGCAAAAGGTGGCTTGGGTGCACTTGGTTTAGCAAAAGAGGCAAAAGCGTCACTTGAAAATGCACTTTCAATAGATGGTGCTGCATTAAATGGATCGGCTTACGCAAGCCTTGCAACGCTTTACAGCAAAGTACCTGGTTGGCCAATTGGTTTTGGTGATGACGACAAAGCTGAAAAATTATTTAAACAAGCACTCGCTTTTAATCTCAAAGGCATTGATACTAATTACTTATACGGTGAATACTTGTATGGCGAAGGCGATTATAAACAAGCTAAAGCACGACTACTTGTAGCACAAGCAGCGGGCATTCGTGATACTCGTGCAAAAGCAGATGAATATCGTCAACAAGCAATTAGCCAGCTATTAGTAAAAGTAGATAAAAAACTAAAAAGATAAACACACAATGCATTTATTACTTGTTGAAGACGATGCCTTAGTGGCACAAGGGCTTATTCGCTCTTTGCGCCAAGAGGGCTACAGCGTAGAGCACAGTGGCACAGTAAAACACGCCTTAGAGTGCCTTTCTAGTGGTGAAATTGAGCTTGTTATTCTCGATTTAGGATTACCTGATGGCGACGGCTCGCAAGTTTTAAAACATATTAAATCGCAAAAAAAAGTTATTCCGGTGGTTATTTTAACTGCTCGCGGCGGTATTGACGACAAAGTTAAAGGGCTTGATATGGGGGCTGATGACTACCTTGCAAAGCCGTTTGACCCCGCTGAGTTATTTGCTCGATTGCGAGTAGCAAGTCGGCGCATTAATCAAACACAATCAAGCTTATTGCGCTGTGGTGATGTAGTAATGGATACTTCTGCCCATACAGTATTGCTAAGTGGGCAATCACTTACCCTACCACGAAAAGAATACATGCTTTTAAAAGCGCTGATGGAAAATCTGGGAAGGGTGCAATCAAAACAACAGCTCGAAAATAAACTTTACCAATGGGGTGAAGAAGTTGGCTCTAATGCCATAGAGGTACATATTCATCATCTTCGTAAAAAATTCCCTAGCGATTTTATTAAAACCTTACGTGGTATCGGCTACGTGGTTGGTAAGCGTTAGAGTATGTTTATATTTCGAGGTTGAAAATGTCTATTCGTAAACGCCTGACCTTAATTTTACTTTCAATGATGGTGCTAACCTGTTTTTTAGCATTAGTAAAAGGCTATCAAAAAAGCATGCACCACGGTGAAAACTTACTTGATAATGAGCTTAAAATAGTGGCTGGCGTTTTAATTGAACAACCATTAGCACTAACCACAAATGCAGCACAAGTAAGTAGTAATAGTGCTCAGTTGTTGTACCAAATTTGGCATAATAATCGTTTACTTAGTGGCTCATCGAGTTTATCAAATAACTGTGTTAATTTTAGTGAAGGACTTCAAACTGCAAATTTAGCAGGGCAACGTATGCGAGTGTTTGTAATGAGAAAAAATACTCGTAAGGTTATCGTTGCTGAACCTATGGCAAAGCGGTTTGAATTAGCTGAAGCCGTTATTTTATCGGCAATGTTACCTATGTTATGGGCAGTTCCTCTGCTTGCTATTTTTATAAGCTTTTTTGTTAAATACGCATTAGCCCCTCTTACCCGACTGTCTAGGCAGTTGGCTTCTCGCCAAGCAAACGACTTTACCCCAATTAACTGGCAAGTAACCGACGAAGAAATTAAACCTGTTATTAATCGTTTAAACGATTTATTTAAACGAGTAGAAACTGCCTACTTACGAGAGCGCTTTTTTGCCTCAGATGCAGCTCATGAGTTACGTACTCCGCTTAGTAGTCTAAAAATTAATGTACATAATTTAGCTAATAAACAAAGTAACTCGCAAAATAATCAAGAATTAAAAGCAATGTCACAAGGTATTAATCGCTTAAGTAATATTGTTGAACAAATGCTAATTTTAGGACGCACTCAGCCAGAACAGTGGCAAAAGCAGTTTAGTGAACAGTCATTGCTAACTATTACTCAACAAGCCGTGTCGGAGCAATACGATAAAATAGACGAAAAAAACCAAACTATTAGCCTCGAAGGTAATGATTTTGTAATTAATGGTGATGAGTTTACATTAACGACGCTTATCTCTAATTTACTCAGTAATGCTATTAAATACACACCTAATGATGGTCAAATAATAATTAAATTAGCATCTAGTAATAATGACTATAGTTGGCAAATAGATGATTCAGGTTCAGGCATGACTGAAGAGCAAAAAGACCGAATATTTAATCGCTTTTATCGCGTAGGTGGCGATCAGCATCCATCAGGCGAGCAAGGCGCGGGTTTAGGCATGGCGATTGTTCAACACATAATTGCTATTTATGACGCAAATATTCATTTAGCGAATAGTCATTTAGGCGGGCTAACCGTGAAGATTACTTTTACAGGAGTAAAAAGTGACTAGACGTTTATTTAATCAATGCCTTTGTTGTTTGCTATTTTTGTCGTTTAACGCGGCGAGTAAAGAGTACCTTATTATTTTAAAAGATCACTTGTTCTATCCCTCACAAATTACTATTCCCGCGAATAAAAAAGTAAAGCTATTGATAGAAAACCAAGATAGTACACCAGAAGAGTTTGATAGCTTTGATCTAAACAGAGAAAAAGTGCTCTACCCAAATCGTAAAAGCATTATTTATATAGGACCGCTTAGTAAAGGGTATTACAAGTTTTTTGGTGAGTTTTCGCCAAATACAGCTAGGGGCGTTGTAATAGTTAGCGATGAAGGGGCACAGCATGTTAATAAATAGTTTAGTCATGAGCCTTAATCAATTACTACCTGTGGCTATTTTATTAGTGCTACTACAAGTAGTAAAAAAACAGAGTTCTTTGCGAATATGCTCTGCTGTATTAATTGGCGCGGTAATGTCGTTTTTGTACATGCAAAGCGCATCGTGGGTGAGCCAGTGGTTTGAATACCAAGGGTTAGAGTACTCACAAATAGGGCTATGTATTACTATATTTATTGCTGTGTTGGTATTTGCACTAAAGCAAAAGTCAGCGGCATTTTATATCGCAGTTATAAGCACAATAACGCTGTATTTAAGCCACTATATTATTTACCTCACCAGTTTTTGGCAAAATAATGATGCAGGGCAAAGCTTATTTATTGGCACTTTATTAGGTGTTGGAATTTGTTTAAGTTTTAGCGTATTGCTGTACTTTTTAATGAATGCAATTAAGCACCGTTTTGGTATGTACCCGCTTTTTACTTTGCTTGCTTTTAACAGCGCGGCTAAGTTATTAGTCGCACTGGATTTGGCAAGCCAAATAGACTTAATTACCAACACCTCAACCGTGTGGGATTTACGTGATTTGTTAAGCGAAAACTCTGAGCTAGGCCGCGTACTGCGTGCTCTTGTTGGTTACGAGGCCACTCCTGATTTAATGAGTGTACTTATATATAGTACAAGCAGCGTGTTATTTTTATTAATTTGTTACGTTATTCCAGCTTCAATGACTAAGGAACGTGTATGAAAGCACTCAACCTATATTTAGCGCTTAGTTTTACCGCTTTTTGTGTGTTGTTACTTCCAACCCAGGCAAGTGCTGATGGTATTGTTGTTGATAAGGTATATCACCCCTATGTTTTACCTTTTGAACGTGAGTTTGAGTGGCGACTGGTATCGCATCAAACTGATAGTGGCAATATATTAGCGCAGCGCTTAGGTGGTGGTGGTGCTATTAGCGATACAATGGCACTAGAAGGGTATTTAGTTGGTGAGCGAGACGATAACGGCGATTTTAGCTTAGAAGCTTACGAGCTTGAATTGCGCTGGCAGTTAATTGAGCAAGGTAAGTTATGGGCTGATTGGGGCGCATTATTTGAGCTTGAAAAAAAACATAACGAAGATGTATACGAAGCAACCTCGGGTTTTGTGATCGAAAAAGAGTTTGGAAAAACAAGCCTAACATTAAACGCTTTTTTGGTTTATGAATGGGGGCAGGATATTCAAAACGAATGGGAAAGTGAGTTTAGAGCACAATATCGCTACCGGTATCGTTCTGCTTTTCAACCATCTATTGAGGTTTACGTAGGTGAAGACTTTGTAGGAATTGGCCCTGGTTTTATAGGTTTGCAACGTTTTGATGGACAAAAACAATTAAAATGGGAAGCGGGTTTTATCACTGAGATAAGCCAATCAGAAAAAAATCATAGTTTTAGGCTCGCATTAGAATTTGAATTTTAATAATGAATAAAATCTAAAAACGGGCAGTTACACAGAATCCGTACAGGCTCCACAACAGATTTTCCATTCATTAAAAAATCACTCCCATTGACTGTGTACCAGAAGCCTCAAGATACAAGTGGTCAATAAAATTTGGCCACAGTTTTAGAGTTTTTGTATCTAACCTAAACTCGTTTAGCACTACGCTAGCGCTATAATGATATGGTCTAAGATTATTATTAAACCCATTTATATAATCACTAACGTTTTATTTTGTCACTGTGAGCTCTTCAACTAGCTTTATAAATTCAGGCTGTATCATGAGTGTATTTTGTAATTCTGTAAAAACTTCTAGCACTATATCTACTTGCTCTTGATGAGTATTGGCATGTTCAAACAAAGAAAGCATTGACCTTAAAATAACAATTGGATGCCATTTATTATGCTTGGCTCTCGGATCTACAGCAGTATCTATATACTCCCAATCATTAAATAATAATTTAAAACACGCTTTTAAATTATTATAATTGTCTGAATTTTTTATCATCTCTTGGCCTGTTCGATTGAAATCAAGAACTAAGCATAATTTTAATTCATTATTTATAAATTCTTTAACTCCGTGATCTCTTCCATCGAGCAACACACCGCAAAATATACCGGGAAGCCACTGCCTGCCTTTATTTTTAATGATAGGGCAAAATTCTAACCCAACTCTTGACTCAGTTCCTTGGCGTTTAAATACGGGTTCCATCCCGATAGTTTGTAACGGCCATTCTCGTTTTTGAGCCGTTTTAAAGATCGAGTCAACTTGCTCAATAAATTTTACTGCTTCTAAATAATGAGCAATAGAGAAACGATTCATTGGGGACTTTGGTCCTAATCCTTCAGATTTAAGTAATGATAAAAAATCTTCTATTGCCCAACTTGCGTGCTCATAATTTACTTTATCAACTAAACTTATTAAGCATTTATAAATATCCTCCCAGCACAATGCTGCATCTGGATTTTGAGCATGTTGAAAAGGAGTAGCTGTTATTAATATAATTCTGTAATCGTCATAAGTTTCAGATGCATACTCACGATAGTTTTTCAGCTGGTTTTGATGTAAGTCTGATTTTACTTTATGTTCGAACACTAAGGTGCAGGTCTCCCAACTTATAACTAAATCAGGGAACTTATTATTAAAATTTTCCTGCGTTGATATAAAAACTTCACCATCGGGTGCACTAATTGACGATTGCAATTTATTATTTATACATTCGAATACGCTCTGTAAAACCTCGCGGTTACTTCGCAACAGCCAAGCAAATGCTTCTGTTATAAAGTTTTCAAGGGGATCCGTATTTTCCCGAGGACGATACTTTCTTAAGTTGACTAAAAGGCTTTCCATAATTATTACCTGTAAAAGTATTTTGTTAGTTAACAATATAAACTAACTTAAATTTCGTTAAAAAATGAATTAAATTATATTTTACGAATTTGCCTTTCGATCTAGAACGATGGGATAAAAAATAAATTACATGCTTAAAATAATTTAGTTTTACTTCTTTATCTATAATTTTCAATAATTCATTTTTAGGTGTTCTTTAACTTCGAAGTAGCACCTAAAACCGATGTAAAACAAGTGCATAGTTTTATTCCTATGCGCAATGTTTAATGCATTTTGGAGATTATAATCCAATGCGTACTTGTTATTAAATTAGAAGTTGAAGCTGTGCTCCCATTTAAACACTATTTATTAGCTCTTATCACTCTAAGTTTTTTGATATCTGATCCTTTAATTTCCATAGAACGGGCAAGGGCATTGAAATGTTCTGCGTCAGTAGCATGCAAAACTTCAGGCTTTTCAAAATCTAAAAAATAAACAAAGTGCCCTAATTCGAATGCGGTGTTAATTCTTGAACTCGAAAAGCGTCCATCACTACCTCCTTTATGGAAATCTGTAATTAACACCTCTGTGCTCGCGAGTATGTGTTTGAACATTACATGATCAGCAATATCCCTTGGGGTATATACCGAATCAAAGCGCGTCATAATGCAATTTGTAACTTTTATGCCCTAACTTTTAGTTACTTTTGTATTTGTTACAACGTTTAAGTGGACTCTTTGAGTATCATGTTTTAATAATGCAATTTTATTGTCTAATTTTACTAAATCAAAAAGGCCAAGCTTTTCTAATAAAACTAGCTTTTCGTTGTTTGAAATACTGAGGTAGTGAGCCAAATTAACCTCTTTTAAGTTGAGGTTATAATCACTATCAGCTACGTTGCTAGTAGACTCATCTAAAGCTAATACAGCTTCAAAAATATCATCACAAAAATTCATAATACCCTTAAGTTTAAGTCTCAATTTATCGCTACAAACATAAGCAAACAATTGCTAGTGAGAAAATAAAAGCTAGGCATACTTGTTTAACAAAGCCATTTTGTCTCAAGATATCATAATGCGAACTAGCCAGCGATATCGCTTCGCCCTAATCACGGGGGGGGCGGCCAATTTTAAATCACTACTTTTAACATCTAATGATATTTAACAGCGCCGCTGTTATGATTAAACATAACTTCAACAATAATTAAGTTTTGAAATGATAAGCGGTTTTAATAATGCCTAATTACTCCCTTGATGATTTACGTTATTTTTGCACTATAGTGAAATTAGGTAGCTTTAAAAAAGCATCCGAAAGTCTAAATCTATCATTATCAACCTTAAGCCGCAGAATACGTTTATTGGAGCAAACTCTACAGTTAACCTTACTTAATCGAGACGCTCATCGCGTTACATTAACTCATACAGGGGAGCTATATTACGCTCGCTACTGTAAACTGTTTGAGGAAGTAGACGCCATAGAGCAAGCGTTATCTGATGAGAAGCAGCAACCAAAAGGTAAAATTAGAATTTCTGCGCCAATTTACATGGGCAAGCATTTTTTAAGCGCTATTTTTTGTGATTTTTTACTGCTGTATCCAGAAATACAGTTAGATTTACGTTTTTCAAATGACTTAATTGATATCGAAAAAAAAGGCATTGATATTGCTTTTAGAGTACGAAACCCAGCTATTGATAATTGGGTTATTAGAGAGTTGAAACTCACCCATAATATAATATGTGGCCGCCCTAACCAAACCACTCATTTAATTACCCACCCTGAGCAATTAGAAGAACAACCCAAAGTTATTTGCTTTGGATTAGCCCCGTGGCAATTAAAAAATAAACTGACTAATGAAGTGTATAACGTTGAGCCAAAAAAACACATTAGGCTTGAAGTTGATGAAATTCAAATGATGAAACATGCCGTAGAATCGGGTGTTGGCATTAGTTATATACCTGATTATATTGCATTGCCATTAATAGAGTCAGGAACGCTTGAGCGTATTCTTCCTGATTGGCAAAGTGAAGGGCAGCCTTTTTCTATGCTTTATCGCGACAGAAAACAAATCCCTCATCGTGTGAGGTTACTAATAGACTATACCTTGCAACACTTTAGCTAAAGCGCTGCAAGGTATTTTTTAATAACTCAGCCTCAGTACCATAACGCTATAAAAGTCGCTTAAAGTATTGCTGTAATTACTAAACGGCTTGCTTAAACGGATTGCGAGTATCTTGATGCTCATCAAGATTACGCATTAAAATAGCGTACGCTAAATCTAGTGCTTGAGGCAGCGCTATTTTAACAATATGGCCGGAACCTTTAGCATCGCTAATACTTTCACCCTTTTTATTTTCCATCTGCTCAAGTACAAAGCTAATATTACCTAGTGGGGTCATTAACTCTAATGAATGGCCAACACAAAACTTATTTTTTACATCAATATCAACTAAGCCGTTAGCATCTCTACCCAGCACTTCGCCAACAAACTGTTGTTTAGTTGATACCGAATGGCCGTATTCATAATTTTGATAGTCTTGGTGCGCATGGCGCTTTAAAAAGCCTTCGGTGTAGCCTCTGTGGGCTAAATTTTCTAAGGTTTTAAATAAGTTGGTATCAAACGGGCGACCAGCTACTGCGTCATCAATTGCTTTGCGATAAACCTGCGCGGTGCGTGCTACATAATAAAAAGACTTAGTGCGCCCTTCTATTTTTAAGCTATGTATACCCATTTGGGTAAGTTGCTCTACATATTGTACTGCACGTAAATCTTTTGAGTTCATAATATAAGTACCGTGCTCATCTTCATAAGCAGGCATATATTCACCGGAGCGACCTTGCTCCTCTAACATGACTATTTCGCTGCTAGGCGCGCCTTCACCAAGCGTAGGTATTATACTTTTAGGATCGAACTTATGTACCATTTCGCCCGTTTCGTTTTCAACGCCCGGTTTTACATCGTAATCCCAACGACAAGCATTAGTGCATGTACCTTGATTTGGATCGCGTTTGTTTATGTAACCCGACAATAAACAGCGTCCAGAATACGCCATGCACAAGGCACCATGGACAAATATTTCCAGCTCGGTATTTGGGCAAAGCCTGCGTATTTCGGCAATTTCTTCTAGCGACAGTTCGCGCGATAAAATAACTCGCTCGATCCCCTGTTTTGCCCAAAATTGTACACTCGCGTAATTTACCGCATTCGCTTGTACCGATAGATGAATAGGCATAGTCGGCCATTTTTCACGCACTAACATAATTAAACCCGGATCAGACATGATCAGCGCATCGGGCTGCATAGCAATAACCGGCTCAATGTCGCGTAAATACGAGTTAACTTTAGCGTTATGCGGCGCAATATTAGATACCACATAAAACTTTTTATTCAGTGCATGCGCTTCATCTATACCTACTTTTAATGTTTCAAGATCAAACTCATTATTACGTACTCTTAAGCTATAGCGTGGCTGCCCTGCATATACTGCATCGGCACCATAGGCAAACGCATAGCGCATGTTTTTTAAGCTGCCCGCGGGCGATAATAGTTCAGGGGTGAACGCAAACAGCGGCGTGTTTTTTGAAGAGTTAACAGTAGTTGATGGCATGAGCGCTCCATACATAAAACTGGTTACAAGCCAGTTGCATGAATAATTAACAAATACAATAAGTGTAGAGCGCGGCAGTATAAATGCAGCAAATTATTTGTATTTGATCGAGATCACAAAATAACAATCAAATTGGTTATTAATAATAATTAGTATTTTTACGTTAAAACGCGTATAATTCGCGCCCGTTAATATTCACACTTTCACTTAAAATTATTGGAGCATTAAGATGGCTTTAGAACGTACTTTCTCAATCGTAAAACCTGATGCAGTTGCTAAAAACCACATCGGCGCTATCTACAACCGTTTCGAAACTGCTGGCCTTAAAATCGTTGCAGCTAAAATGGTTCACCTTTCACAAGAGAAAGCTGAAGGCTTCTACGCTGAACACAGCGAACGTCCTTTCTTCGGTGCTTTAGTATCTTTCATGACATCTGGTCCAGTAATGGTTACCGTTCTTGAAGGCGAAAACGCTGTTCTTAAAAATCGTGAAATCATGGGTGCTACTAACCCTGCAGACGCACTAGCAGGCACTTTACGTGCAGACTACGCTGACAGCATCGACGAAAACGCTGTTCACGGCTCTGACGCTGTTGAATCTGCTGCTCGCGAAATCGCGTACTTCTTCGCTGACGAAGAGCTTTGTTCACGTACTCGTTAATTCGAACTCGTTAACATATTGAAAAGGGCTTTCGGGCCCTTTTTTAGTCATTATGTAAGGTATTAATCAGTAAACTTATAATGTTTTACTTAATGATTAAGCTGAGTGAATTGTGTACAATTCGTCCTCGTAAATTTTTATCTCCACCGTCACCGATTGAGGTTGTTTCATGACCGAGCAAAAAAAGATTAACTTATTAGATTTAAACCGAGAAGGGATGCGCGAGCTATTTGCATCGTTCGGTGAAAAGCCGTTTCGTAGTGACCAGGTGATGAAATGGATTTATCATTTTGGCGTAGACAACTTCGACGATATGAGCAACGTAAACAAAAAGCTTAAAGAAAAACTTAAAGCTGAATGCGAAATTGTTGCCCCAGAAATATCAGTGCGTCAACAAGCTAAAGATGGCACGATCAAATACGCATTAGTGCTTGAAGGCGGCCAAGAAGTAGAAGCTGTTTGGATCCCTGAAAAAGAACGCGCTACGTTATGTGTATCATCGCAAGTTGGTTGTGCGCTTGAATGTACTTTTTGCTCTACAGCACAACAAGGCTTTAACCGTAACTTAAAAGTATCTGAAATTATTGGCCAGGTTTGGCGTGTAGCTAAAGATATTGGCCTTGATGGTCACAGCGAAAAACGCCCGGTAACAAACGTGGTAATGATGGGCATGGGTGAGCCACTCCTTAACGTTAAAAACGTAGTCCCCGCGATGGAACTGATGTTGGACGATTGGGGTTTTGGTTTATCTAAGCGCCGCGTTACATTAAGTACTTCAGGCGTGGTACCGGCTCTGGATTTACTAAAAGAAAAAATTGACGTAGCACTGGCTATTTCATTGCATGCTCCTGATAACGCACTGCGCGATATTTTAGTGCCCGTTAATAAAAAATACCCTATTGAAGAGTTTTTAGCGGCGTGTCGTCGTTATATCGATGGCTCTAAAGCAAATAAAGACGTAACCGTTGAATACGTTATGCTCAATGGTATTAACGACAGCACCGACCAAGCGCACGCATTGGTACAAACGCTTAAAGGCACTCCTTGTAAGGTAAACCTTATTCCGTTTAACCCATTTCCGGGTAACGAATATACGCGTTCGAGTAATAGTCGTATTGACCGTTTTTCTAAGGTTTTACAAGCAGCCGGCATTACTTGTATTGTACGTCGCCCTCGCGGTGATGATATTGATGCAGCGTGTGGTCAATTAGCTGGCGATGTTGTTGATAGAACAAAACGCTTGGCTAAAAAGAAAATGCGTGACGATAACGCGATTACCGTTAATATTCACCAAGCATAACCTCATCTCTAAATAGCAATCAGTCTTAATTAATACTTCATATCAAGACTGATTGCTTTTAAGTCGTTTATTTTTAAATAATTGATGCAACATAGATGCTTTTAGGTAAGATAGGCGCTATGGACAAAAAATAAAGAGACAAGGTAATGCGACCTTTACTAGTTTTAACTATATCTACGCTCGCCTTAGGCGGTTGCGTTACAGAAAATAGTTATAACGGCAGTGATAAACCCGTTGTCGAAAATAAAATTAATAGCGCAGGCGCAGCTCGAACTCGCATTGCCCTTGCTTTACAATATTTAAATACGGGTAATAACTCTCAAGCAAAATATAACCTTGAACGTGCCAGCGAATATGCGCCAAACCTACCCGAAGTCCACTACTCTTTAGCGTATTACTATCAACAAGTTGGTGAAAATAAACTTGCCGATTTAGCCTATCAAAAAGCACTTGCTATTAAACCTGACGATCCTAATACCTTAAATAACTATGGGGTATTTTTATGTGGTATAGATGAATACGACCGTGCTACTGATCAGTTTTTAAAAGCAATCGCAATACCCAGCTATATCCGTGTTGCCCAAAGCTACGAAAACTTAGCGTTGTGCGCTATAGAATTTGACGACTTTGATAACGCCGAAACTTATTTTCAGCAAGCAATAAATCACAGTTCTCAGCGCGCTTCAACGCTGATTAGTTTAGCGGCTTTATATTACGCTAAAAGCGATTTATACAAAGCAAGTGCACTGTTAAAGCGTTACGACGATACCGCGCAAATATCTCCGCGTGCTTTATTACTTAGTTATTTAATTAAACAGCGCATGGGTAAAATTGAAGAAGCAGAGAAAATTGCTGCAACTATCCTACAAACTTACCCAAGTAGTGAGCAGGCTTTTGCGATTAGAGATAGCCAAATAAAACAAACCGAATTTGAAGTTTTGCGCGAAAAATATCGTCAAGCGCAGCTCAATGAATTAAAACAAGATGGTAGCGAAGCGCAATTAAGTTCACAGCCTAAAATAAAAATAATTCGTAAAAAGCGTCCATCACAAAATGACTCAACAAGCTTAATTAGTGCTAATAAAACGCCCGTTGCACCAGTAACAGACCCAGCTGCAGTAATAGCCAAAGTTAAACCAGTTCTGCCATCAAGCAAAACTGTCGCACCACCAAGCCAGGCGAACGCTGTGCTTAACGCAAAACCAATAACAAACTCAACAAACCAAAGCAGTAAACAAGCTATTGTTAGCCCTTTAAGCGCGCAGCCTGAGACACCACCAAGCACCTTGCCTGCAGCACAGGCTGCAGCTAATAATAACGTTAAAATAATTTCTTTTGGTGCTCCTCAACCTGCTATTAACAGCGCTAATAAAGCAAATACAACTAACACTACTTTCAGCCAAGCGAGTGCTCAACCTAGTAATAATGGTCAGGTGGTTTTTTATAAGCCCACTAAAAATGCAGATGTATTTGCTAGCAATAACAGCAACGAACTTGACACCATAGAGCTGAGAAATGCGCCAACAAGTAACGACAATAAGCTACCTATGCTCAACCCTAAGGTTGCGCCGCTTACAGTCCCGTTTCATATTATAGAGTTTGGTGAAAACCTATTTAGCATTTCGGTACGATACAATGTTAAACTACAAAAGCTCCTATTATGGAATGGATTAAAAGAGTCAGATCGGGTAATGAATGGCAGTAAAATTTACCTTAACGATCCTAACATTTATTATGAAATTAAAGCTGGTGATACCCTTTTTGAAATAGCTACCCAGCGGCAGGTATTAATTGATGAATTAATGCGATGGAATAAATTAAGTCCTGATATAGCACTAACACCAGGGCACAATCTTTTACTAGTGGATCCAGACTCATACCTATTATGAATGAAGAAATTACTCAGCCCCAAAGCGAACAACCTTCTCTTGGGCAAATATTAAAAACACACAGAGAAAACGCTGACATTAGCCTTGCTACTATGGCAACACATTTAAAACTGACTGTGTTACAAGTACAACGCATGGAAAATGATGAATATCAGTTACTTGGCCCTACAACCTTTGTAAAAGGGTATATAAAAAATTATTGCCGAGAGCTAAAAATTGATCATACACCTATTTTGGCTATGCTACCTGCACCTACAACGCCTGAAAAACCCGTTGATATGCAGAGTTTTTCGCGTCGTACTGAAAAAGAAGCTAACGACAGTCGTTTAATGATTGCCAGCTATATTATTTTAGCCATTGTAATTGGCTCCTCTGCCTTGTGGTGGTGGCAAACTGCTATGCCTATCGAAGAGCAAACAAGTAATATTAATGTTGAAAACTCAATAATGAGTGAACAACAAGAGCAGGCTGCGCAAAGTAATATTGGCGCATCACAGCAGCAAGTTCTGGAAACAAATAATGTAGCATTACCGCAAAGTGAGCAATTAAGTGCGCTACCTAGCGGTAATAGTACAATTAACACCACTACTACAGCCCCTAACGAAGCAAACAATAGTAGTACTATCGTTATGCTTTTTAATGATGAGAGCTGGGTAGAAATTTATGATGCCGAAGGTGAAAAAATTGCGTTTGGAGTAAAAAAAGCAGGCTATGAAATGACCTTAACAGGCATAGCTCCTTTTTCGGTTGTGCTGGGTAAGCATGATGCAGTTAATATTACTCTAAACGGTGAAGCTGTTGACCTATCAGCTTTTCCAAAAAATCGTTTAGCTAAATTTAAATTACCACTAGCAGAGTAGCCGCTATGTTTTCAGAATCCCCAATAAAACGCAGAAAATCAACCCGTATTAATGTTGGTAATGTACCTATAGGTGATGGCGCGCCCATTGCCGTGCAGTCAATGACTAACACCGACACTATGGATGTGGATGCAACCGTAGCACAGATTCAGGCAATACAAGATGCCGGCGCCGATATTGTGCGCGTATCTGTACCAACTATGGACGCCGCCGAAGCATTCAAAAGCATTAAAGAGCAGGTAACTATACCGTTAGTAGCCGATATTCACTTTGATTACCGAATTGCCTTAAAAGTGGCAAAATATGGCGTAGATTGTCTGCGTATTAACCCAGGTAATATTGGCAGCGAAGAGCGAATTAGGGCTGTGGTAGATGCGGCTCGCGAGCACAACATTCCTATTCGTATTGGTGTAAATGGCGGCTCATTAGAGCGCGATTTACAAGAAAAATACGGCGAGCCTTCGCCCGAGGCATTATTAGAGTCGGCAATGCGCCATGTAAATATATTGCGCCGTTTAGACTTTGATCAATTTAAAATATCAGTAAAAGCGTCTGACGTGTTTTTAGCTGTAGGTGCTTATCGCTTGCTAGCAAAAGAAATAGACCAACCTCTGCATTTAGGTATCACCGAAGCCGGTGGCATGCGCTCAGGCTCAGTTAAATCTGCAGTCGGTTTAGGCATGTTACTTGCCGAAGGAATTGGCGATACGCTACGTGTTTCGTTGGCAGCCGATCCGGTGCAAGAAATTAAAGTTGGTTTTGATATTTTAAAATCACTGCGTATTCGTTCTCGCGGTATTAACTTTATTGCTTGCCCTAGCTGCTCTCGCCAAGAGTTTGATGTAGTTAGCACCATGAACCAATTAGAAGAGCGCTTAGAGGATATTATTGAACCGGTTTCGGTCTCAGTGATTGGCTGTGTAGTAAACGGCCCTGGCGAAGCATTGGTAAGTGATATTGGTTTAGCCGGCGCTAGTCGTCGCTCAGGATTATATATTAATGGCGAACGCCAAAAAGCCCGCATAGATAACAATAATATTGTTGAACAACTTGAAGGCTACGTGCGCGATTTTATTGCAAAAAAACAAAACCAAACACCTATCGATATTAAAATCGTTGAGTAACACCTTTAATTAGTTAGTTTGGCCTTTATTTAAATTGTGCTATCGCTGGGTAACTTAGCAATAGCGCGCCTCTAAGCTCGCATTTACGTGTAAATTAGGGTTATAATATCGGGTCAATTTTTTTAGTTTTATGTTGTCGCAGTCAAGCATTGTACAACAACAGTTTTTAGGATTTAGCAGTGGCAAAACAAATTCAAGCAGTTCGCGGTATGAACGATTGCCTACCAGGCGATACTCAAGTTTGGCAAAAAGTAGAAAATATTTTACGCGAAACCGTTGCGTCGTTCGGTTATCAAGAAATTCGTTTTCCAATTGTAGAATCAACCGACCTATTTAAACGCTCTATTGGTGAAGTAACCGATATAGTAGAAAAAGAAATGTACACCTTTGCCGATCGTAATGGCGACTTACTTACGCTTCGCCCAGAAGGCACCGCTGTGTGTGTACGCGCAGGAAACGAAAATGGCTTACTGTATAACCAAGAGCAACGCCTTTGGTATATGGGCCCAATGTTTCGCCATGAACGTCCGCAAAAAGGCCGCTATCGCCAGTTTCACCAATTTGGTTTAGAAACCTTTGGTATTGCGAGTGCCGACATAGATGCAGAAGTTATTTTACTTACAGCGCAATTATGGGAATCGTTTGGGATTAGCGAACATGTACGTTTAGAGCTTAACTCGTTAGGTTCAAACGAAGCACGTGCCAATTACCGTGATGCACTGGTTGCCTATCTTGAGCAACACCTTGATGTACTAGACGAAGATTCAAAACGTCGCATGTATTCAAACCCGCTACGTGTACTTGATAGCAAAAACCCTGACGTGCAAGCAATTTTAATTAATGCACCTAAGCTATCTGAGCATTTAGACACTGAATCAAAAGAACATTTTGCAAATTTATGTGAACGTTTAGACGCAGCCGGCGTCAAATACACGATTAACGAAAAACTGGTACGTGGTTTAGATTATTACAACCGCACTGTGTTTGAATGGATCACCGACAGCTTAGGCGCGCAAGGTACTGTGTGTGCCGGTGGCCGTTACGATGGCTTAGTTGAGCAACTTGGTGGAAAAGCGACCCCTGCAGTAGGTTTTGCAATGGGCCTTGAGCGCTTAGTGCTACTGCTACAAGCACTTGAGTGTGTAGGTGATATTCGTCGTAATGCTGATGTATATTTAGCATCAATGGGCGACAAAGCCAGTATTCAAGCACCTATTATTGCAGCGACGCTTCGACGCGATGTGCCAAACTTACGCGTTATGGTGCATGCTGGCGGCGGCAACTTTAAAAAACAATTAAAACGTGCTGATAAAAGCGATGCACTCGTTGCCGTTATTATCGGTGAAGATGAATTAGAACAAGGCGTTGTGACCATTAAGTATTTACGCGAGCGTAAAGAACAAGTCACATTAGAATTAGAACAAGCTAAAGCGCTATTAGCAGAGCTTATTAATAGCTAATATTTTAATAAAAGCATATTAATGCCAAAGCTATCACAGAGGTAAAAATGGATATTTATTCAACAGAAGAACAACAAGCCGAAGCCATAAAGCGCTTTTTCCGTGAAAACGGCCTTTCTCTTGCACTAGGTGTAATTGTAGGTTTAGGTGGTTTATATGGCTGGAAAGCGTATAACCAAAACCAAATTACCACAGCTGAGCAAGCATCAGACGCTTACACAACATTGGTTTCAGGCGAAAGTGTATTATCGTCAGCTGATACGTTTATTAGCGAAAATAAAGATACCAACTACGCAACGTTAGCTGCATTTGTAGCGGCTAAAGATGCTGTAGAAGCAAATGACCTAGACGCTGCAAGCGAAAAGCTAAGCTGGATAGTGTCTAACGTAAAAAACGATGAATTAAAAGCCATTGCTATTACACGCCTAGCTCGCGTTCAAATTGCCCAGCAGCAGTATGATGAAGCGCTAACGTCGTTAAATGCATCATTACCTGACGCATTTTCTGCCAATGTTGCAGAGCTTAAGGGTGATATTTACACTAAGCAAGGCGACAAAAAACAAGCTCGCGCAGCATATCAAGCAGCGGTTGATGCCGGTGGACTAACCAGTAATCCACTATTACAAATTAAGTTAGATGACCTAGCAGTAACAAGCCCAGCGGCATAAGGTTTTAGCTATGAAAAAAATAACAATCGCAACGCTTGCACTTTGCATGGCAACTTTAATGGGTTGCTCGTCAAGTGATGACGAAGAAGAACTGGTTCTGCCTGAAATAGCCAACCAGTTCGAAACTAATATTGTATGGCAAGAATCAATTGGTAATGGTGTAGAGCATTATTTTTCACGCTTATCACCTGCTGTATATAAAGATACCGTATACGTTGCTAACCGCGAAGGCCAAGTAAAAGCACTTAAGCTAGAAAATGGCGATACGCTATGGAAAAGCGATGTGCGCCAAGATGTATCGTTTTGGCCATGGGCCGATAACGATAGTGCAAAATTATCGGGCGGAATATTACAAGCTTATGGTAAAATATATTTAGGTTCGGAGCATGGCTATGTTATTGCTCTAGATCGTGAAACTGGTGAAGAAGTTTGGCGTAAAAACGTACCCGGTGAAGCACTTTCAAAACCAGCTGCCGGTGACGGTTTGGTATTTGTAAATTTAGCTTCGGGTAAGTTATTAGCCCTTCATCCTGATACGGGTGAAGAACGCTGGCGCTTTGAGCAAGAAGTACCTGCGCTAACCTTACGTGGACAAAGCGCGCCTACGGTTGCAAATGGTGGTGTATTAGTTGGCCTAGAAACCGGCAAATTAAGCGTATTAATTTCAGACAGTGGTTACTCTGCATGGAGTGCCGAAATTGCAGTTGCTAAAGGTGCTTCAGAGTTTGAGCGTCTAGTTGATGTAGACACACAACCACTTATTAGCGGCCCATACGCTTATGCTATTGCTTATAATGGTAACCTAGCGGCAGTTGATATTCGTTCTGGTAATATTGTATGGAAACGTGAATACAGCAGTTACCGCGATATTGCCATGGATGCACAAAGTATTTATGTAGTAGATAGCAACGGTGTTATTTACGCATTGGATAAAGATTCAGGTATTGAACGTTGGAGCCAACCCGCTCTACGTGGTTGGTATTTAACAGGCCCTGCAGTTGCAGGTGAATATTTAGCGTTAGGTGATCAAGAAGGTAACCTACATTGGCTAAATAAAGTCACTGGCGAGCTAGTATCTCGTGAAGACTTTGACAGTTCAGGCTTTTTTGTTGAGCCTGTTGTTGCCAACGATAAACTGATTTTATATACCCGAGATGGGGAAGTTAGTGCGGTACAAATACCAAACTAACTTATGATTATTAGTATAACCCACTAATAGTTAATTATTTTTTGTAAGGCTTCGCAACGCGAAGCCTTTTGTTGTTTTTTAAAGAGGTAGTTTATGCTTCCCGTGATCGCTCTAGTGGGGCGACCCAATGTGGGCAAATCCACATTATTTAACCGTTTAACACGTACTCGTGACGCGCTCGTAGCCGATTTTCCAGGTTTAACTCGTGATAGAAAATATGGCCAAGCAAATTACGATGGCTATGAATTTATCGTGGTAGACACGGGCGGTATTGATGGTTCTGAAGAAGGCATTGAAATCGAAATGGCTGATCAGTCTCTGCTCGCCATTGAAGAAGCCGATATAGTACTGTTTTTAGTTGATGCCCGTGTAGGTATGACAGTAGCTGACCAAGCCATTGCTAATCACTTGCGCAAGCAAGAGAAAAAATGCTTTGTGGTTGCTAACAAAACCGACGGTATTGACGCCGATTCAAACTGCGCTGAGTTCTATCAATTATCGCTGGGCGAAATTCATCATATTGCTGCATCACATGGCCGTGGTATTACGTTATTACTTGAGCAAACGCTACAGCCTTTAATTGCTGAATTAGCGGCGCTTGATGAAGATGTAAGTAACGATGATGAAGAGCTTATCGATTTATACCAAGAAGACAGTGAAGATGACTCTCATCAAGCATTTGCAGACAAACCTGTAAAGCTAGCCATTATTGGTCGTCCTAACGTAGGCAAGTCAACACTTACCAACCGTATACTCGGTGAAGAACGTGTAATTGTTTACGATATGCCAGGCACAACCCGCGATTCTATTTATATTCCGATGACCCGTAACGACAAAGAATATATTTTAATCGACACAGCTGGTGTGCGTAAGCGTAAAAAAGTAAGCGACGTGGTTGAAAAGTTCTCCGTGATTAAAACCCTACAAGCAATTGAAGACTGTAACGTAGTGTTATTAGTCGTTGATGCTCGTGCGGGTATTTCTGATCAAGATTTAAGCTTATTAGGTTTTGCACTTAACTCTGGCCGTTCACTGGTTATTGCGGTGAACAAATGGGATGGCTTAGACGATTATGTTAAAGATCGTATTAAATCAGAACTAGATCGTCGCTTAGGCTTTATCGACTTTGCCCGCCTGCACTTTATATCGGCATTACACGGTACTGGCGTAGGTCATTTATTTGAGTCGGTAGATGAAGCTTACGAGTCAGCTACTAAGCGTATAAGCACCGCAATGTTACGTCGTATTATGGACATGGCACAAGCGGATCATCAGCCACCACTTGTTCGTGGTCGCCGTGTTAAGCTTAAATATGCGCATGCCGGTGGTTATAACCCACCACGTATCGTTATTCATGGTAACCAAGTTCATGATTTACCTGATAGCTATAAACGCTACCTAATGAACTACTACCGTAAAGCACTGAAAATTATGGGCACACCTATCAAAATCGAATTTAGAGAAGGTGATAACCCATTTGCCGGACGTGTTAATAAAATAACACTATCGCAAAAACGTAAAATTCGTGCGTTTAGTAAAGAAAACCGTAACAAATAGGTACTAGGTACTAGGTACTAGGTACTAGGTACTAGGTACTAGGTACTAGGTACTAGGTACTAGGTACTAGGTACTAGGTACTAAAATATTAAATGGCGTACATTAAATGTACGCCATTTTTTTGTTTAAAATAAAGTATTACGCAACCGCTTTATGAATAAGCCCAACTAACGGTTCGGGTAATGTTACATTACCAGCGAGCACAAAATCGCGTGCCTCTACTGACATTTTTTGCCACGTGCGACGAATAATGCCAAGCCATTTTTGTTCATCATAATCTGGTTTGGTACTGGTAAAGGCCAACATATAATGTTCAATAAACACCAAACTTGCAATATCCTCCACTAACTGACTGTCTGGGTTGCGTTTAATATCTTGCTTAGCTACCGCGGCATAAACCCGCTGTTGCTGCGCTTCATTAAAGCCAACTTGTTGCATCAACTCAATTACCCTTGAGGCATGAAATATATAAAGTGCACTACGCCACTGATGATACCCCTGCTTATTCATAGCAAAGTTACTGCGCGGCGACTGCCAGCGTTCAATATGCTGGCCGCGTACTGCTATTTGCATAAGCTCATCAGCATTAGGGTTAAAACGCGCTAACATTTCGCTCATACGAGTTGCGTATAAACTTTCTTTTGGCAGGCTCTGAGCATTATATATTTCAGTATTAGGGTCTTGGCTATTTGCTTGATCAATTAAGGTTATTACTTGGTTAAGCATTGTTTTATTAGGTGCGCTATTTAGCATGGTACTTATATTTAACTTGAGTTTACTTTACACCATTCTAAGCCGCTCAAAACGAATAAGCGAGTACTGAACGTTAACCGCACTAACGAAGTGTTATCTATAAACAGCACGTGTTAACCTTGAACGATAAAAATTAACTCGCTAAAACGAGATAAACATGTTCAAAAAAAGTATTTTAGCTATTTGCTTAACCCTAGTTTCGCTGCCAAGTATGGCTGATAACAATGCCGATTTAAAAAATATAATTGATAAACATTGGCAACACGCCCAAGCCGAAAAAATATTTTTTCGTACCGATCCCGACGGCTGGAAACCCAATGGCAAGTTAGCTAATTGGACCGAGCACGCTATTGCTCAGCGTCAACAGTACAATGATGCCGTGCTCGACAATTTAAAAAACATTGATCCTAGCAAGCTCAGCGACGCGCAGTTAATGAATTACCGATTATTTAAATATGAACGAGAAACCGAGCAACAAAGCTATCTATTTCAGGATAAGTATTTTCCAGTAAACTTTTTAAGCGGCTGGCATACCTACTTTGCTGAAGCACCGGCTAATATGGCATTTTTAACTGCTAATGATTATGATCACTTTTTAGTCAGCCTTGCCGACTACCCTCGTTTTAATCAAGAAAACATTAACTTGATGAAAACAGGGATTAAAAATGGTTATACGCACTACTGTAAAACCTTTGAAAATTACAGCAGTAGCATTAGCGCTCATATCGTTAAAAAACCTGAGAACAGCGCCTTATACGAGCCCTTTACCCGTATTCCGAGTACGTTTAGTGCAGAGCAAAAAGCCACATATCAAAACAAAGCAAAAGCTTTAATTAGCTCAAAAGTAGTACCCGCTTATCAGCATTTTTACGACTTTTTTGAAAACGATTACATGCCTAATTGCAGAGCCGAGCCTGGTATTTCAAGTGTTAAAGATGGCCTTGATTACTACAAATATACGGTAAATTATTACACCACCACCAATGCCACGCCAAAACAAATACACGAACTTGGCTTAAAGGAAGTCGCACGTATAAAAACGCAAATGCAAAACATCATTGATAAAGTGGGCTTTGATGGCACTTACGCTGAGTTTTTAGAGTTTTTAGCGAACGACAAGCAATTTTACGCAACAGACGCGCAAGACTTGCTCGAAAAAACCGCTTTCATTACCCAAAAAATGTATGGCAAGTTACCTACCTATTTTGGCCATTTACCGCGCAACACCTTTACCATTAAAGGCTCAGCAAGTCGCGGCGCGTTTTATATGCCACCACCTGATAACCGCTCACCAGGTACTTATTTTTTAGCTTCAACACCTAAAATACAGCCTTTATATAACCTAGAGGCACTGAGTTTACACGAAGCAATTCCTGGGCATCATTTACAAAATGCCGTTGCCATGGAGTTAAATGTACCCCAGTTTAGACGAACACTTAGCCACTCTGCATTTGGCGAAGGTTGGGGCTTGTACAGCGAACGTTTAGGCAAAGAAGCCGGATTTTATCAAGACCCTTACAGCGACTTTGGCCGTTTGGGCTACGAAATGTGGCGCGCAGTGCGTTTAGTGGTTGATACCGGTATTCATGCCTTTGGCTGGAGCCGCCAAAAGGCTATTGACTACTTGGCAGATCACACAGCCTTGCCGCAAAGTGCGGTTGAGGATCAAATAGATCGTTATATTTCTTGGCCAGGCCAAGCACTGTCTTATAAAATGGGCGAGCTAAAAATACGTGAACTGCGCGCAAAAGCTGAAAAAGAGCTAGGTGCTAAGTTTGATATACGCCAGTTTCACGACACTGTAATCGGCCAAGGTTCACTGCCAATGGCGGTGTTAGAAGCGGTAATAAATGAATGGATTGCACAACAAAAGTCCGTTATTTGATGTCTGTGGCGCTGAACATTACTCAGCGCCTTTAACCTGCAAGCCCACTCGATTATTAAGGTAGGTTTTTTGTAAGATCTTGCGCAAGTGTGCCCGCTGGTTTTTCAACCATACGTGTTAGTTCTTTGCCATTTTGGCTAACTATAATAGTAGGTGTGTATTGTAAATTATGAGCCTGTGCTACGCCGCTAGCATCTTGCTTGTTGTATCCTACGGCTACAAATTTAATACTCTCTAATTGTACTTTCGACTGTTCAAGCAGTTTAATTAAACGCGGAACTTCGCGCGCGCTATCATGGCACCAAGTACCAAATAATACGGTTAACTCCTTCCCCTTTAATTTTTGTATTAGCGTAATATCTTGTTTGCTAGGGGTAAAGTTTTTATATTGCTGAGCAAAGTTATCATATTCTGCAAGTAAATCTGCCGCGCTAATCCCCCCAGTATAAGGCACTGTAGCCCCAAAAGTGGACAGTGGCAAACACAGAAAAAAGAATAAAACTAATTTTTTAAACATTAAGGCGCCTTTTTGTATTAATACTGTGAGTGTTTTATTTACTCGATTTAAGAGTATAAGTTAAGTTGATATATGGCTATTTTACAACCAAAGAAAGTCAATAGCATTACTATAATCAAGCCATCATTTATTGTTATCCATAAAAAAGTTTACTTGCGATAACTGCGTTAAATACTCTCGTCTTGCATCTTTATCTTGCGCTAATTTGTCTAAATCACCAATTAATGTAACTAACTTATTATGTGAATAATGGTTGGTATTTTTAAAATCATCTGGCTCACCAATCTCGTTTATACGTTCTTTTTTATCCATTTTGTGGCTGTTTTCGTTGTTTTCAAGCCAAATATCGTTAATAAGGCGAATGTTACTTTCGTGAGTGGTTTTTTCAGTAAGTGCCATTTTTAGCTCATACTGTGATTTATCTTGGTTGTATTGATAGGTTTTTTTATCAATATCTATTTGCTGATATTGATCAAGTCCAACTAACTCGTTATTTTTAACGGCGGTATTAATATTGTAACTTTCTTCGCTGTCGTAATAATCGGGCCGAGTATTTTGATAGTCAAAATGGCTACTTACGTTTTTACTTTGCGTAACCCCTTTTAGCTCACCTGACTTTTGTTGCTCGGTGGTTTGGCTTAGCGCAACATTACTTTTAGGCTGATAGTCGCCTCTGTCCATAGCAAACTCAAATTTTGCATCAAAATCAGCTAACTTAGAAATTCCCGCCCCTAAAGAATTTTGCGTACTGTTGCCAAGCCCTTGATAGCGAGGATCGTTCGTGATCATGTTATCGACTAAATCGGCAACCATAGCGCGCCCGTCATTAAATTGCTTATCTGCAAGTGACTCTATACTACTATAACGTTCAGCCGCCGACGACATACTTGCAAAAGCCCCTTTAAACAATTCAAAGCCTTGTTGCATTGTCTTGTCGCCCTTACGACCAAATGCCGAGTCTTTACTATCCTCGGTACTGTTTACTCGGCTATCTTCTAAGCTTTGATCGAGCGACGCTAAATACTGCTGCATTTGCTGTGTGTCTTTAGCACCAATGGTCGACATATCGAGTGCAAAGTCTATTTCGTTTTGCCCACTTTCTGATTTAAACACAAGTGCTTGCTGATTCGATGCTTCATCAATTGAGTAACTTAAATCAAGCGTGTTTTCGCCTGTATCAAGCACATCATTTTGCGTTGTTGAAAAAGACACATCAAAACCAGATAACTGCTGATGATTAAAATCAGCTAAAAAGTCTAAGTTCATATCGCCTTGGTTTACCGGCACATAACGGCTGTTAGCATATTGACTGACTTTAAAAAACTCATCAGCCATTTCACCAACACCCGCCATAACCTGCGTTAAAGCCGCATGTTCAGCCTCAGATAAATCGCCATTTACTTCGTAACTTATGCCAAAGCTATCAACGGCTTCACCCGTTTTTTCATCGTAACCTTGCGATGAATTAAAAGTGATATTTATTACATCACCCTCTTTGGTTTTTACCGAAAGTTCAAATAAATAGTTATCGTCATCTTCATACTTAGTGCGGTTAAGGCTTTCCATATAAGGATTAAGCGCACGCTCAACACGCTGCTGACTAGAGGCTAAAAATGATGTTTGTTGATGCCCTAATTGCCCCAGATTAAATAAAATATCACTGGTGTTGGCGTAAGCACCCTGAATATCTGTTACCGATTTATTTAAGCGTTGTATGAGCTTATCGCTATGCTCATTTTTAAGTAGCCCTTCTTGCTGACTCGTTATTACAGTACGTATAGCTAACTCTTCAGCGCTGTAGTGGTAGCTCGATATATTTGCTTTTTTTGCAGGAGTGATCAGCACCGAAAGTTGTTGTTGCAGTAATTGGGCAACTTTTTCGTCGCTAAACTGACTGAGAAAATCGGACGTTATTTTGGGTGATAGCTCTGGTGTTAACTTTGTTGCTAACTCTGGTATTAATTTTGGCGCTATTTCGAGTGGGCTATGTTGCAGTTTGCTGCTAAGGGTATGGTTTGCATTATCAACTGGCAGTACTTGCTTTGTCGCTAAACTAGAGTGGTTATTTAACCCATTGTTAATCATGATCATCCTTAATCGCAAACTGCTATTAAGTATATATCGGTCGGCCAACTAAAAACTTGAGCGATTTATAACCTTGTTACTTAAATTACAAATAAAGTAACAAGGTTATCTAGGGCGTGTTGATCTTTGCGGATTAAAACTCGCTCTATTTAGGGGAGTTTAATCGCTAATTTTAGCGATTAATTATGCCTTGACTTGGCTTATCGGTCACGGCTCCGGTAGAAGCTGAACTTACTGTTCTGGCATATTTTGCTAGTAATCCGCGGGTGTATTTTGGCGCAGGTTGTTGCCAACGTTGTTTCCTACTGGCCATTTCTTCATCAGTAATATTAAGAGTCATTTCACGGCTTTGCGCGTCAATGGTAATGCTGTCACCATTTTCTACTAGTGCAATGGCGCCGCCTTCGTAAGCTTCTGGTGTAACGTGCCCCACAACAAAACCCCTACTACCACCTGAAAAACGACCATCGGTAATAAGCGCCACATCGTTACCTAAACCTTTACCCATAATAGCTGAAGTGGGGCTTAGCATTTCACGCATACCTGGGCCACCTTTAGGACCTTCATAGCGAATTACTACAACGTCTCCGGCTACTACTTGCCCATCTATAATAGCGGCAAAGCCTTGCTCTTCTGAGTCATATACTTTTGCGTTGCCGGTAAAGCGTAAACCCTCTTTACCCGTAATTTTTGACACTGCTCCTTCTGGCGCTAAGTTGCCAGCTAATATAACTAAATGACTGTCTTTTTTAATTGGCTGATCAAAAGGTAAAATAATATTTTGCCCTGTTGGGTAATCTGCTACATCGGCTAAATTTTCGGCCATGGTTTTGCCTGTCACTGTCATACAGTCACCGTGCAGCATACCGGCATCTAATAAACGCTTCATCAGTGGCTGAATGCCACCAATTTCAATCAACTCCGACATTAAATATTGACCGCTTGGGCGCAAGTCGGCAATTACTGGTGTTTTATCGCCAATACGCACAAAGTCATCCAATGTTACTTCAACGCCTACCGCATCAGCCATAGCAATTAAATGCAGCACCGCATTGGTTGAGCCGCCTAAGGTAATGATCAGCGTAATTGCATTTTCAAACGCTTTTTTGGTCATAATATCGGAAGGTTTAATGTCATGCTCCAGCAAATAAACAATCGCTTTACCCGCATCTATACAGTCTTGTTTTTTGTTTTGTGAAATAGCATTTTGCGCAGAACTATTTGGCATGCTCATGCCTAAAGCTTCAATTGCTGAGGCTAACGTATTTGCCGTGTACATACCACCACACGAACCGGCCCCTGGTATGGCTGTTTTTTCAATATGTTCTAATTGCGTAATTGGAATATCGCCTGCCGCGTAGCTGCCCACCGCTTCAAATACCGAGACTATATCGGTATGATTTTCACCGGGTAAAATTGTACCGCCGTACACAAATATAGAAGGGCGGTTTAAACGTGCTAAACCCATTAAACAACCCGGCATATTTTTATCACAACCGCCAATAGCAATAATACCGTCGTGGCCCATACCCGCTGATACCGCTTCTATTGAATCGCAAATTACTTCGCGTGATACTAAAGAATATTTCATCCCTTCGGTGCCCATAGAAATACCATCGGATACGGTAATGGTATTATATATAACGCTTTTCGCACCGGCGCTATCTACGCCTTTACCCACTTCTTCGGCAAGTGTATTAATGTGCATATTGCACGGCGTTACCATAGACCATGTAGAGGCAATACCAACTTGAGACTTTTTAAAATCGTCATCATTAAAACCTACCGCTCGTAACATAGAACGACTAGGAGCCTGAGCGCTACCATCTACAATTTTTTGTGAATATTTACGTGGTTTTTCAGAAGTCATTTCTTACCTTACCTACTTTTTACAAGGTTTATTAATAGAACAAATTATAAAAACAAGCCCCACCTTGCATAATTAATGCGGTAGGGCTTGCTATAATAGATGGTTTTAACTTTTAAAGCAGTTAAAGTTTACAGACTTGTAATCGCTTTAAGGCAAATAGCTTTTACCCATTAAATAGCTGTCAACCTCACGCGCGCAGCGTCGACCTTCATCTATTGCCCACACAATTAAGCTTTGTCCGCGACGACTATCGCCTGCGGCAAATACGCCAGGCTTGCTTGTAGCAAACTTATCGTACTGTGCTGCAATATTAGAGCGAGCATCCTGCTCTAAACCAAATTGTGCAACAAGGCCACCTTCTGGCCCCATAAAGCCCATAGCAATCAGTACTATATCGGCAGGAATTATCTTTTCACTGCCCGCTACTTCTTGTGGCACCATTTGCCCTTTATCGTTAAGTTGCCAAGTAATATCTACAGTGTGCACAGCTTTAACATTACCTTGCCCGTCACTTTCAATTTTTTTAGTCATCACTAAATATTGACGTGGATCTTGGCCTTGTACTGCAATAGCTTCTTTTTGGCCGTAATCAACCAACAAACGTTTTGGCCATTGTGGCCAAGGATTGCTGCTCTCGTCGCGTTGTTCGGGTGGACGAGGCATAATTTCTAGCTGAATAGCACTTTTACACTGATGGCGAAGCGCAGTACCAATACAATCGGTGCCGGTATCACCGCCACCTATAACCACTACATTTTTGCCTTTCGCATTAATGAACGCTCCGTCTTGATGTTCGCTATCGAGCAAGCTTTTGGTATTGGCTGTTAAAAAGTCCATAGCAAAATGCACACCGTTAAGCTCGCGCCCTGCAACGGGTAAGTCGCGCGGTACTGTGGCACCAATACATAACACGACTGAGTCAAAGTCAGTTTCTAACTGCGCCACACTAATGTCTTTGCCTACTTCAGTATTAGTAACAAAAACAATGCCTTCTTGGGCTAAAATATCTACCCGACGTTGCACTAATTCTTTTTGTAGCTTCATGTTTGGAATACCATACATTAGCAAGCCACCAATGCGGTCGGCGCGCTCATATACAGTAACCATATGGCCAGCTTTATTTAACTGTGCTGCAGCGGCAAGGCCCGCTGGGCCCGAACCAATTACGGCTACATTTTTACCAGTGCGAGATGCAGGTGGCTCAGCAACCACCCAACCTTGCTTAAAGGCATGATCAATAATTTCTTTTTCATGTAACTTAATAGCCACCGGATCGGCGTTAATACCCAGTACACATGCACCCTCACAAGGGGCTGGGCATACACGCCCAGTAAACTCAGGAAAGTTATTGGTTTTATGCAATAGCTCTACTGCATCTTGCCAGCGGCCGCGATAAATTAAGTCATTCCACTCCGGTATTACATTATTTACCGGACACCCAGCTACTGCCGGTGCAAATTCTGATTTTGCCGACTGACAAAACGGCACGCCACAATCCATACAACGCGAAGCTTGCTGCTCTACATCTGCTTGTGGTATTTCTTCATATACTTCCAGCCAGTCAATTAAACGTTCACCTGCGTTACGCTCAGTTGGCAAGGCACGACCTACGTTGATAAACCCTGTTGGATTTCCCATAATATATTCTCCTTGGCAGCTTAAGCTTTAGCGCTAGCTATGTTGTTTAAATGAATGTCGAATGCTTCTACGGCAATGTCATACTCTGAGGTGAATTTTCCGCTACTGCGTACATCATTCATATAACCTTGCATGCGTTTGTAATCAACCGGCATTACTTTAACAAAGCGCTTAACATTGCTGTTCCAATCTTTTAATAAATCACTGGCAACATCTGAACCTGTAGCATCAAAATGTTGGCTAATTAAGACTTTTAATTCGTGGCTTTCAGCGTCGGTATCTACACTTTCAAGTGCGACCATTTCCATATTGCATTTAGCCGAAAAGTCATTATTTACATCAAGTACGTAAGCAACACCGCCCGACATACCTGCAGCAAAGTTTCGACCAGTTGCGCCCAAAATAACCACTTTACCGCCGGTCATGTATTCACAACCGTGATCCCCCACACCTTCAACAACGGCTGTTGCGCCCGAGTTACGTACACAAAAACGCTCCCCCGCTATACCGCGTATAAAGGCGCTACCAGAAGTTGCTCCAAAAAAGGCCACATTACCAATGAGGATATTTTCACTAGCAGCAAACTTAGCTTGTTTACTAGGGTACACCACTAAATTTGCGCCAGAGAGTCCTTTACCAAAGTAGTCGTTGGCATCGCCTTCAAGTTCAAAACGTAAACCCCTGGTTGAAAAACAACCAAAGCTTTGCCCCGCTGAGCCGTTAAACTTAACCTTAATAGTATCTTGCGGTAAGCCATCTGCATGGTACTTTTTAGAGATTTCGTTAGAGATCATCGCCCCTATGGTTCTGTCGGTGTTAATCACATCGTATTCAAGCGCCACACTTTGCCCAGACTCTAGTGCCGCTTGAGCATCTTTGATCATTTTGCGATCGATAATGTCGTCGATTAAATGCTTTTGCTTTATTGATTGATACAGAGTTTCGTTTTCAGCGCATTCTGCTTTGTGTAATAGTGGAGTTAAGTCAACGCCTTGGTATTTCCAATGGTCAACATCTTTGCGCTGCGTAAGGCACTGAGTTTGGCCCACCATTTCTTCAATACTTCTAAAGCCAAGCTCAGCCATAATTTCGCGTAAACCTTCTGCCATCATGGTAAAAAAGTTAACTAAAATATCGGCACGACCAGTAAACTTGTCGCGCAGGCCTTTATCTTGTGTGGCAATACCAACTGGGCAGGTATTTAAATGACACTTACGCATCATAATACATCCCTCAACCACCAATGCTGTGGTAGCCATGCCGTACTCTTCTGCACCAAGCAGCGTTGCAATGGCTAAGTCGCGTGGCGTTTTAAGTTGCCCATCGGTTTGTACCGTAATACGGCTACGCAGTTTATTACGCACCAAAGTTTGATGCGTTTCAGCCAAACCCAGTTCCCACGGTAAGCCCGTATGTTTAATTGAGCTCAGTGGTGACGCACCGGTGCCGCCATCGTGGCCCGCAATCAGTACCACATCGGCATAGGCTTTTGCCACACCCGATGCAACCGTACCTACACCCGCTTCTGATACTAATTTAACGTTAATGCGCGCGTCGCGGTTGGCGTTTTTAAGATCGAAAATAAGTTGCGATAAATCTTCAATAGAATAAATATCATGGTGTGGCGGCGGCGAAATTAAGCCCACCCCTGGCGTAGAGCCACGAGTTTTACCTATCCATGCATCTACTTTATCGCCGGGTAATTGCCCACCTTCGCCCGGTTTAGCGCCCTGCGCCATTTTTATTTGTAGCTCATCGGCATTCGCTAAATAATGGCTAGTAACACCAAAACGACCCGAAGCCACTTGTTTAATTCGCGAATTCATCGAATCGCCATTTTCAAGCGGTGTATAACGAATTGGGTCTTCGCCGCCCTCACCGCTGTTACTTTTACCGCCAATGCGGTTCATAGCTATAGCTAAAGTAGTGTGTGCTTCCCACGAAATTGAGCCAAACGACATAGCACCCGAGGCAAAGCGTTTAAAAATGTTGGCAACCGGTTCCACTTCGCTCAAGGCAATAGCAGGACGATCGCTATTCAATTGTAATAAACCCCGTAAGGTAAAGGCTTCTTTACTTTGATCGTCCACCGTTTTTGCATACTGCTTAAACTGCTCAACATTATTACTGGCTGTTGAATGCTGCAGTAAGCGAATTACCGTGGGATTAAATAAGTGCCGTTCACCATCATGACGCCACGAGTATTCTCCGCCCGTAGGCAGTAGTTTATCTATAGCAATGCGGTTGGCCTCAGGGAAACCCTCACGGTGGCGTAATAGCGCCTCTTGGGCAATTTGATCTAGGCTTAAGCCTTCAATACGGCTAACCGTACCGGTAAAGTACTGATCAATAACCTCAGAGTTAATGCCCAAGGCTTCAAAAACTTGCGCACCTAAATACGACTGTAGCGTTGAAATACCCATTTTAGAGAAGGTTTTCAACAAGCCGCTGCCTACCGCTTTGGTGTATTTTTGGGTAATTTGTTCATTTGTTAAGTTAGTATCAAGTACGCCTTCATCACGTAAACCATACATGCTCTCTAGGGCTAAATACGGGTTAACTGCCGCAGCGCCATAACCAATAACAGTAGCAAAATGATGCGTTTCGCGTATATCACCCGACTCCAAAATTATATCGGCAGATGAGCGTAGTTTTTCACGAATTAAATAGTGATGCACCGCTGCTGTTGCCAATACCGAAGGTATAGCAACATGGTCGCTGTCTACGCCACGGTCACTTAAAATGAGTATTTCATAATCATCTTCAACGGCATTTTTGGCATATAAACAAATACGATCCAGTGCTCTTTTTAGTGCACCTGGCCCACCGCTGGCTTTAAAAGTAATGTCGATCGTTTTAGCTTGAAGATGATTGTTATCTATATACTGTAGTTTGCGTAATTGCTCATTGGTCAATACAGGCTGTTCTATTTCAACCTTATGGCAATGCCCAGGTGTTTCATCGAGCAAGTTAAGTGAGCGGCCAATATAACCGCGCAACGACATAACCAACTCTTCACGAATAGGGTCGATGGGTGGGTTGGTTACTTGCGCAAATAACTGCTTAAAATAATGTGATAATTGTTGCGGGCGATGCGACAGCACTGCAAGCGGCGTGTCGGTACCCATAGCGCCTAGTGGCTCTTTAGCCGTACCAACCATACCCGCCAGTACTAGGTTAAGATCTTCGCTGGTGTAACCAAATGCTTTTTGTATTTTTCGCAGCTCTGCCAATGGCGGCTGGGCAAAAGACGCGCTAGGAACGGGTAAATTGTCTAATTCAATTTTGTTTTCAGCTAACCAACGAGCATACGGCTGAGCCGAGCTAACGTGTTGTTTTACTTCGTCATCACTAATAATGCGACCTTGCTCTAAGTCAGCAATAAATATTTTACCCGGTTGCAAACGCCCTTTTTCAACAACCGTTGATTGATCAACGCACAATGCACCGGTTTCAGAGCCCATCACTAGCGTGCCATCTTCGGTTAACAAGTAACGCGAAGGGCGCAAACCATTACGGTCAAGTGTTGCACCAATAACGTTGCCATCGGTAAACGATAACGATGCTGGGCCATCCCAAGGCTCCATAATACACGCATAGTATTCATAAAATGCGCGCTTGGTGGCATCCATATTGGTTTGTGTTTGCCATGCTTCTGGCACCATCATCATCATTACTTGCGCCAAAGACCGCCCGCTGAGCACTAATAGCTCAATAGCCATATCAAGATTAGCCGAATCTGAGTTATCGTTATTACACACCGGATTTAACATATTCAATTCAGCATCGCTAAAATTAACCGAGCTAAACAATGCCTCACGAGCATTCATCCAGTTAATATTACCGCGTACCGTATTAATTTCACCATTGTGGGCTATATAACGAAACGGCTGCGCGCGGCGCCAAGCAGGAAAAGTGTTGGTTGAAAAACGAGAATGAAACATCGCCATTCCCGAAATAGTACGCTCGTCTTGCAGATCAAGGTAATACTGGCGCACTTGCTCGGTAGTAAACTGGCCTTTATAAACAATTTTGGTAGATGACATTGAGGTTACATAAAATTCGTCACGTTCGGTGAAATCTAAACCATTAATTTTATGCGAGGTGTATTTACGCAGCACAAACAGCTTACGTTCAAATTCTTGTGCGCTTAGCGCTTGCGGCTTAGCAATAAACACTTGCTCAATATTTGGCTCGCTTTCAAATGAAGCCGCGCCTAACATAGAGTTATCGCCCGGAACATCCCGATACCCTATTAAGGTTAAACCCAGTTCGGCAATATTTTGATTTAGTATTTTTTTACACGCGTCGCTAAGTGCTTTATCGCGCGGGAAAAAAATCATCCCCACACCATAGTTTAAGGCGCTTGGCAGCGTCCACCCTAGCTTTGCGGTTTCTTGACGGAAAAACTCATGAGGAATTTGAATAAGAATACCAGCACCATCACCACTTTTAACGTCAAACCCTGTTCCACCACGATGTTCCATGCAGCTGAGCATGGTGAGTGCATTTTCGATAATATCGTGTGACTTTTTACCCTTAAGGTTAGCGACAAAGCCAATGCCGCAACTGTCATGTTCAAATTCAGCGCGATAAAGACCTTGGGATTTTTTGCTCATATCATTCATTACTTATTCCTATTTCATCAGCCTATTGCTATCAGCTAAATTGTGCTTACTAATTAAGTCATATATTTTTATATACTCGAGGTATGCGCTTATCTCATTCAAAAAATCGTTAAAATGCCTAAAACAGCCACTGTAAAATCTTTTTGAATTTGTATAGTGCAGTATTTATTAGTGAAAACTTTAATCAAAGGGGGATAAAAACTAGCCGTAAAATAACGCTGAGTCAACTAAGAAATGAATATACATTCAGATTATATGAATATATATAGTCTAAAATAGTTATTAACAGCCCATTTACACTGCATTTAATAACTATGCCTTATGTTTTAAAAAAGCGCATAGTTGATTTGGATGGGTTTGGTCTTTTTAGTTATAAAAGTGCACCACTAAGGCCTGAGGGGCGAAACTAAGGGAGGATTGGTGCATCTTTAAAAAGTAAATAAGCAATAACATTTTTATAATAATTAAAGCGCAGCTGCAATTAATTACTACAAAACAATATTCACGCTAATGGCAGCGCAAAAAAATAAGCTTACCCTAAAACAGTAAGTCGCAGTTATGCAAAGGCCAAACAGTGAGTTTGGCTAGGTCTCACCTAAAAACTTAAGCTTAGAATATGTGGTTTCAATCTGCAAAACTCACTTTACCCATAGTAACGCCTGCAATTCCTTGGGCTTTATTATCAAGGTGTAGCTGCTCACCGGCTAAGCATTCGTTAGCTAAAATAGCAAAAAGTACCGCTTCTTTCGCGTCGGGATCAACCCCTAATGCGTGAGTATTTTTAAAACCTTTTATGGCCGGACAAAGCGTTACTAAATGTTGCATTAAGAGTAAATTGTGAATGCCGCCGCCACTGGCATACACCACACTATTGGGCGCCATTTTTACACACGTATTTAGCGCATTGGCAATAACCTCTGCGGTAAAGCGGTTTAAGGTGGCCATTACGTCTTGATGACTTAACTTTTGGGTATTTGAAGCCTGTTGCGCAGCCTCTAAATAAGCCAGATTAAACACTTCAGGGCCAGTAGTTTTTGGCATTTTTAGGGTTAAAAAATGATTGTCGCAAAGCGCTGTTAGTAACGCAGTATTAATAACGCCCGCTTTCGCTATCGCAGCGTTTTCATCGTAATGCATGTTATTAAAATAACGCTGCACATAGGCATCCATAATGGTATTACATGGGCCAATGTCAGAGCTAAATACTGCGTTGCTATCGCCATTTTGGGGTAAAAAAGTGAGGTTAGCTATACCGCCCATATTGAGCAAAATACGGTTTTCGTCAGAGCTTGAAAAAAACAAATAATCACCATACACGGCAAGTGGTGCGCCCTCGCCGCCTGCTGCTATATGCTTTTGCCTAAAATCGCCAATGGTAGTAATACCTGTAGTAACGGCTATTTGGTCGCTGTCGCCAATTTGTAAAGTGCCATTGTTAAAATCGTTATACTGATGCTGGCTTTTAGGACAGTGGTAAATAGTTTGTCCGTGGCTGGCTATTACATCTATATTGGCTGGGTTTACCTGCCAGCTGTTTAAACACTGATTAACCATGTCGCCATGTAATTTACCAACCCAAGGGTGCAGTAACGTAAGGTATTCTAAGTTGCATTCACGCTTGGCAAATACCTGCTTTATTTTTGTTTTATAATCATCGCTATAATCAACCGTAGTAAACTTTAAAACCTCAATTTGGGTATGCACACCCGCGGCAGTTATTTTACATAAGGCAACATCAAGTCCATCTAACGAGGTACCACTCATTAGGCCTATAATTAATCGGCTTGGCTTTAACGCACTGTTATAAAGCTTACTAATGTGTGGGTGCATAATAATTTCGCATCTATTGTTGTTGAGTTAATAGCATTCATTTTAGAATAGTTTAAATAAAAGTTATAGCGCTATAAAAATCAGTTAATCCACTTATAAACTCACCTTAGAGTAAATACTCACACCTTGGGGTTGATTTTTTAACCGTGTGCCCAAAACTCCTGTATTAAGATATACATACTTAACCTGAGCTCTGGTTAAGAGATTTACTAACGTATTGAATCATCGTTATATTTGATTTTTATTTTCTCTAGCCAGAGGTTTTCAGTGAAAACAAGGCGAATTTACGCGTCAATAGCTGGCCTATTGCAAGTAAATTCAACGCAGTTAGCGCTGAAAATAGCTGCTTGAGATAAGTTTATTATCCGGAGCTCAGGTTTCTTACTACTTATCTGCGCATTATTGTTTAGTTTCAACTTTGCTTTAAACACAAACTAAAACATTCAGATCAAAGTAGTTCACTCATCTATTGGAGATTTTATATGTCAGTAACCAGTCGACAACTCACGTTAGCATCACGCCCACACGGTGCTCCTACCGATGAAAACTTTGCATTAAAAACACTAGAGCTGCCGCCATTAAAAAATGGTGAAGTATTACTGCGTACTATTTACTTATCCCTTGACCCTTACATGCGTGGCCGCATGAGCGACGCTAAATCGTATGCCGACCCAGTAAATGTTGGCGACGTGATGGTTGGGGCAACTGTATGCCAAGTTCAAGAGTCTAAAAACGACTCCTTTAGCGAAGGCGAATGGGTATTGGCTTACACTGGCTGGCAAGACTACGCTATTAGCAACGGCGAAGGGTTAATGCAATTAGGCAAAGAGCCTGCTAATCCTTCGTATGCACTAGGTATTATGGGAATGCCGGGCTTTACCGCTTATATGGGATTACTTGATATTGGTGCACCTAAAGCAGGTGAAACCGTGGTCGTTGCTGCAGCAACAGGCCCTGTGGGCGCTACCGTTGGCCAAATTGCAAAAATTAAAGGCTGTAGAGTCGTCGGCGTTGCCGGTGGCAGTGAAAAATGTAAGCACGCAGTAGAAGTATTAGGTTTTGATGCCTGTATTGATCACAAAGCAGATGATTTTGCACAGCAACTTGAACAAGCCTGTGATAACGGTATTGATGTTTATTATGAAAATGTGGGCGGTAAGGTATTCGACGCCGTATTGCCACTTCTCAATACATCAGCACGCGTACCTGTGTGTGGTTTAGTGTCGCAGTATAACGCAACTAGCTTACCAGAAGGCCCTGATCGTTTGGGTATGCTAATGGGGCAAATTCTCTCTAAGCGTATTAAAATGCAAGGCTTTATTATTTTTGACGATTATGGCCATCGTTATGATGAGTTTGCAACCGCTATGCAGCAATGGCTACAAGATGGAAAAATTCAATACCGCGAACATATGGTAGAAGGCATCGAAAATACCATTACTGCCTTTAACGATATGATCAGCGGAAAAAACTTCGGCAAAACCGTAGTTAAAATTAACAGCCCACTTTAAATTTAATGCGTTGCTGTCTATATAAAGTAGCAACGCAACAAGGATTACTATGATCAAGCTACATCATTTAAATAAATCACGCTCAAAACGTATTATCTGGTTACTAGAAGAATTAGCCGTAGATTATGAAATAGTTGCTTACCAACGTAATAAAGACACTTTTTTAGCCCCAGATGAACTTAAACATATTCATCAGCTTGGTAAGTCGCCGGTGATAGAAGATGATGGGATTATTGTTGCCGAGTCGGGCGCAATTACCGATTACCTCATTACTAAATACGGTAACGGAAAGTTTGCGCCTAAAGCAGGCACTAGCGATTATGTTGATTATCAGCAATGGCTACACTTTGCCGAAAGCTCAGCTATTTTACCGCTGCTGCTTAAAATGTTTGTATTAAAAGATGGCGCTAAAACCCAGTTTTTAGAAGGTTACGCCGACGCCGAAACAGCTAAAGTAATAAGCTACTTTAACGATCGCCTAGCAGGCAAACGTTACTTAGTAGGCGATACCCTAACCGGCGCCGATTTTATGATGTCGTTTATTGTCGAAATTGTTAAAAACTCAGGTCAACTAGCGCACTTTAAAAACCTAGTTAAGTACGATGAGCAATTACAAAGCCATGAAAAATTTCATACCGCACAAGAGCTTGAAGCTAAATACGATTAATAATCGGCTGCTATTAGTTTTATAGTTATACCAATTACATTAAATTAGTACACATTTAAAAAGGGCCTTGGGCCCTTTTTACGTTTGCTGTAATAATTTAAATTCCGCCTAGCTCGCGCTCGGTAATACACTCATCCGACGCCATTTCAAATTCGCGACACACTAACGGGCGGTTTTCGTAAATAGAACACATGAGTGTGTTGCGATCGAGGGCTTGGCACCAGCCATCATCGGCACGTTTCATTACTTCGCTGCCCCATTTATCGTATTCAATATAATGAAATGGCACACCGGTATCTGTCACTATGCGTACTTCTAATTGGCAGCAACAGGCTTGGCAATTAGCACACGTAACAGGCTCTGGGGTGGTGGTGAGGTTTTTAACCGGAATAACAATTTGAGGCATAGTGGCTTAATAAAATAAAGTAAGCCACTAGGATACACCAACTAAGCTCAAATCGGCAGAGTAAATCTATCTCTAGGGGCTATTTTAAAGGCTAACTAGGTTAAATTTAGCTAATATTATGCTAGCTGACGCGCCAGTAATTTCGCTTTAATATCACTGTAGCGCATCGCTTCACACAGCGCAAAACCACTCAATTGGCGCACTTTATTGCGTGCAAATAAAGGCACGCTCATGCCCGCTAAAAAGCGACATTGGGTTTCTATACCTACGTTATTAATGCCTTTACTGGCTAGGTGCTGTAAAAACTCATCTACTTTTTGATAAATTACACTCTCATCAACAACATCTGCTTGCACTGAATATTCAAGCTTAACACTGTGGCCTCTGCATACTGAGCAATGGCCGCATTGCTGGGGCGCATTTTGATCGTCAAAATAACGGGCAAGGTTGTAGCTTAAACAGCTTTGCAACTCAAAAAAGCGTACCAATGCAGCTATACGTTTTATTTCGGCTTGTTCTTTATCGGTAAAGTAATCATGCAGTTGCTGCGCAAGTTCAGGGTTGTTTATCACCTCACTATGCACTTTATACACTTGGGTAATACGTTTGGTTTCTAGGGTAATAAGCTGCTTTTCGGCTAAGTAGTCAAGCGCCGCAACCACTCGTTTTCGATCGACTTGCGCGGCTTGTGTCAGGCTATCAAAATTAAGCGTGCCCCATACTTTTTTAAAATCGGTATGGCTAAATATTTGCGTTAAAAATGCTTGGCGCTGCTCATCAAACTGGCCTAGCAACTCGTTTTTATCAACCAAAAACTTATATTTAAAATCGGCGTAGTAAGCGTATTGCGGCGTAATTGCACCTTGCATTTCTAGCTGTACTAACAAAGTTTTAAGCGCAAGTTGCCTAATATTACTGTCGCTTGAAAGGCTATATTCTTGCATTTCCCATTGCTGCTGCGAGCTGTGGTTTTGACGAATATCGTTAATTACATGCTCAATACCGCTTAGCTCTGGGGTGTCGCCATACACAAAGTTCTCTACAGTATTTAACCCATCAAGGTTGGCTAAGGTAAAACACTGTGACGGGTTACCATCGCGCCCTGCTCGGCCTATTTCTTGGCTGTAGTTTTCAATCGATTTAGGTAAGTCGTAATGAATAACAAAGCGAATATCGGCTTTATCTACGCCCATTCCAAAAGCAATCGTAGCCACTACTACATTAATTTTACCACCCATAAAGTCATCTTGAATTTGCCATCTAAGTGTATCTTCAAGCCCAGCATGATACGCCACCGCTTGCAGTCCTTGATTGCTTAGCATATTAGCCACTTGTTCGGCACTTTGCTGCAAGGTAACATACACAATACCTGGGCCATTTTGTGCGCTAATAATGTTAGCAAGCTCGGTATTTTTATCCGCCGTTTTTACACTCAGCACACTTAAGTCTAAATTAGCGCGGTAAAAACCGGTTTGTACAATGCATTCTGGGGCAATGGCAAAGCGCTCGGCCATATCGCGCTTTACTTTTTTAGTCGCGGTGGCGGTTAATAATAATACCAGCGGAATATTAAGCTCTTCACGGTAGCGTGGTAGTTTTAAGTAGTCGGGTCTAAAGTTGTGTCCCCACTCAGAAATACAGTGCGCTTCGTCAACAACCAACATAGACACTGCTATTTGATTAATAAACTCTCTAAAACGCTCGTTCTTAAAGCGTTCAACCGACACCATTAACACTTTAATTTTACCGCTGCGAACATCGTTCATTACTGTGCTGCTTTGCATTTGGTCTTGGCTCGAATCAAGGCTGGCAGCATAAATACCTTTGCTGTTTAAAAAGCTAATTTGATCTTTCATCAATGCCAATAATGGCGACACCACTAAGGTTAAATGTGGTAAATGCAACGCGGTTAATTGATAACACAAAGACTTACCCGAGCCGGTGGGAAATATAGCCAACGACGATTGCCCATTTAACAGCTGCTCTATGGTTTGCTGCTGCCCGCCTCTAAACTGATTAAAGCCAAAGTGTTGCTCAAGTGATTGAATTAATGAAGGGGTCATAAAATATCCTGTTTAAATATTTCCCTCAAAAGGAAAAATATTCCTACACGGTAAAACCTAAGTAAGTATAAAGATACACACTATTTAGCTTTAAAAGTGTGAGTATAACTTATTCATTATTTTTTGCTGACACATCCTTTATTTAGGCGCAGAATATAGCCATATAAATAACGAGTTTAGCCTTTGCCAAAATAACTTGATTCATACCCAAGTAACCTCAAAAAAATAATTCTACATAGATTATTTGGGTATATTATTTTTAAAGGCAGCGTTATGAATATTACCACACCTAAAATCGTCGTTATTGGCGGTGGGGCTGGCGGATTAGAGCTTGCAACCCAACTAGGACATAAACTAGGAAAGAAAAAACACGCAGACATACTACTCATAGATAAAAACCGCACCCACATATGGAAGCCGTTACTGCACGAAGTAGCGACCGGTTCTATTGACCCAGATTTAGATGGCGTAGTGTACAGCGCTCATGCTGCTAAACATCATTATCGCTTTCAGCTTGGTACATTTTGTAATATTGACCAAAGCAATAAAACCATTACCCTCGCACCACTTTATGACGAATTAGGCCACACTATTTTACCCGAGCGCAACGTGCGCTACGACCATCTTGTTATTGCCATAGGCAGCGTAAGTAACGACTTTAATACCCCTGGTATAAAAGAGCATTGCTATTTTTTAGATTCTAATCAGCAAGCAGAGCGCTTTCAGCACTCGTTACTCGACAGCTTTACCCGCCTGCACCAAGACGACAATCAACAACAATCTTTAAACATTGCCATTGTGGGCGGCGGCGCAACCGGTGTAGAACTCTCGGCTGAGTTGTATCATGTTTCTGAGTTATTAAAGCTATACGGCTTAACTAATATGTCGTCCAAACGTTTACATATTCATTTAATTGAAGCCGGGCCACGCATTTTACCCGCACTTCCCGAGCGCATTGCCGTTAGTGCCAAGCGCGAGCTGCTAAAATTAGGGGTTAATGTACGCGAACAAACGCAAGTAAAAGAGGCCACCGAGCACGGCTTCATTACCAAAGACGATGAGCACATTAATGCCGATATTATGCTTTGGGCTGCAGGAGTAAAAGCTCCTGATTTTATTAAAGACCTAGGTATTTTTGAGCTCACTCGCAGCAATCAAATTCAAGTTAACCAATTTTTACAAAGCACGGTTGATGACAGCATTTTTGTATTGGGCGATTGCTGCGCCTTTACCCAAGCCGACGGCAAACAAGTGCCACCGCGGGCGCAATCGGCGCATCAAATGGCGCAATGTGTTGAAAAAAATCTTATAGCCACATTAAAACAGCAACCATTGAGTGGCTTTAAGTACAGCGATCACGGCTCTTTAGTTAATCTGTCTCGCTACAGTACAGTTGGTAATTTAATGGGTAATCTCACCAGTAATAGCTTTTTTATTGAAGGTAAAATTGCCCGCTTTATGTATATTTCGCTCTATCGCATGCATCAACGCGCCATTCACGGCAGTGCAAAAACCTTTGCCTTGTGGATCAGCGAAAAAATACTGCGCGTGGTACGCCCTAAAATGAAGTTACATTAGGGCCTGTTGATCTTTCAAGGTTAAATTTGCAGCAGTGTGTTTGGTATTTAGGCAAGGCAGAGCCTATGTGGTGTGGTTATTCCCCATAAATAGGCGATAACGTAGAATCAATGCCAAACATGCGCTGCCCGAAGGGTTCTGCCTAGGGGCGATTAACTCTTTGTTGCTCGGTTTTTACTTAGCCCACTAGGTTAAAAATCTCGCGCCGTGATTAAATCGCCCCTAGTTTGAACAAATTTTAATCCGCAAAGGTTAACAGACCCTAAAGTTTTGCAGAGTTTAAACACCACAGCGGTGAATTTATTACCGCTGTCATTAATATTTAACACTTTTACGTTATATATCCAAACCATCTCAAAATGCAAAGTTCAGCATTTCAAAGGCTTGCTTTGGGTATAAAGTAAAAAAGCTTAGGAGGTAATATGCAATGACGGCTAAAACACTCATTTTTAACTTTGATGGCACCGGTGCTGAGCCTAGAGACGCCGAGCAGTTTAGTGCTGATCATTTTAAAGAAGACAGCAGTATTTCTAATATTCTTAAACTACACTTACTCGCTGGCGGACAACTTAATAACTCTCCTAATACTAAATTAACCAATCAACTTAGTTTTTATTATCAAGGTATTGGTACTAAAGGCAGCCGCTTAAAACGTTTTTTAAATCAAACACTCGCACCACGTAACGACGATGTAGCTAGCATTTTAAAACAAGCCCTAAGTGATTTTAAAAGCCATTATAAGCTAGGCGACATTGTCTTATTAACTGGTTTTAGCCGAGGCGCTGCACTCGCTAGGCGCTTAGCAAAATTATTAGAACCATTAATAAGTGAGCAAGTATACCTGTGTGTATTTGACACTATTGCCTCTATTGGTTTATCAAAAATAACCAAAGCGACCCGTGGCGCAGAGCATGTAATTTTTGAAAACCACACCATAGCAAGTAATGTTACTCAAGCCTTACATTTTGTAGCCCTAGATGAAAAGCGTCGCGCGTTTGAACCCACACTAATGAACCAACAAAGCAACATTACCGAATTGTGGTTTGCTGGTGCGCATTCTGATATTGGTGGCGGTTACTATCGCGATGGTTTAGCCGATATTTGCTTACGCTATGCAATAGAGTGGTTAATCTCGCAGCCGTTAAATATCACCTTTTTAACCAGTCACGATATTGACTATGCAGCCTTACTTCCTAACAATAAAGTAATCGCGCAAGACGATATAACAATTACACCCGACCCGTTGGCATTAAGCCATCAGCAAAATTATTTTTGGTTTAACCCATTTTTTAAACTAGTAGATAGAGAATGCTATGTACTGATAGATAACGAACCAAGTCCCCTTGAGCCATTAGTGCACCACAGCGTGGCCGAACGCATTAACAAACTCACCAGTTACCGCCCAGAGTCACTTAAAAACCTGCCTTATAAAATAATCTATAACGATAATACCCAACTTAGTTTTACCGGGTTAAGTGCACATATTATGCTTGCTAACCAAAATATGAGCGTACTGGCAGTAAAGCAAAGCCAAGATGTGGTGGTATTTGCCAGCGAAGCCTACAACGCCACTGGTTTAATGCTAGAGCAAGGCGCAACGTATCGCTTTACCCCTTACCCTGATCAGTATTGGTTCGACGACGGTATAAAATGTACTGCGCTTGGCTGGCACCGCGATGACGTGCAACTTGGCGTAAAAGAAATCTCTATGGCATTGCTCGAGCCATTTAGACGACTGCCAAATGCACAGTGGTTTTCGTTAATTGGCGCTATTAATAAAAGTGACAAGAACTTATTTGCAATAGCCGACGGCGCAGATGTTAAAATAGTGCAATCAGGCGAGTTTACTCCATTTGCAAACGACTTAAGCCGATTTTATGGCGCTAACGCCGGTAAAATTAAAGTCAAAGTAACGAGGTTAAAATAAAACAGCGCTCAGGTAAAAATTAAGCAAACCTTGTATTTAGGCTTGCTTAATTGCAATTTTATATCGCGCTATATAAGCTAAAACTGTATGCGTATTAGCATAATACTTGTTTCTTAATAGATGGCTAAATTAACTATGCCACTACACTCCCGAACTTTTAGTACGAGATTCAACAACAAAAATTTAAGGGAAAGTACTGGCTTTAGGTCTCAAGTTTTAGGTAAAGATTAGCCAAGCTCGGTGTTTGGGTTTACTTGTAAGTGCGATTTTTACATCGTGCTTTTTGTTATTAAGCTTTAATTTCATGCTAGCTCTGCCGCGCACCGCCTGCCCGCTCCGCAGTTTGGTGTGCTGGTAACCACAAACACACACCAATAAATTTCTACCTACCATTACTAATATCTTACTTGGCGAGCCTTTGCTGATATTTAATTTATTACCGTTAACCTATTTATTCCCCCACCTTTAATTTTTCTACATTGTTACTGCTAGGTAAAAGTCATTTGATTTTTATGCCGGTTATCATTTGTGATAAACAATGTAAAGTACGACTCATGGGTCAAACAGCAGCAATGCACTGACGCTAAGCATTAAAACAAAACACACAATTTATAGATACTGATGTTTCAGTACAGCATATTAGGATCACATTAATGACTCAATCTGTTACCACTAAACTTGCTCAAGAGCCAAGCATTCAATTATTTAAAGCGGGCACTTATAAACTTAACGATCTTGCGGGCTTGCTTGAAGTTAAAGATTTAAAAAGTCAGATGGCTGAGCTGACAGTCACCGATAACTCAAACGGCTTAACGGTTGGTTTTTTTGCTATGCAGCCTGGCGTTGAATTTGAATTTGTTTATGAATTTGTAGAATACAAAGTAATCACTAAAGGCAAAATTGTGATGCGCGATTTACAAGGCAATAAATATGTAGCAGAAGTAGGCGACGTTGTGCTTTTCACGCCTAATGTTACCGTTATATTTGATGCTCAAAGTGATGGTGAAGCCGTATATACCGCACACCGCACTGCAGATAGCATGTTTACACCTAAATAAATTTTATTAAATTTTCGGAGAATCCACTATGAGCATATATACACATACAACAGTAGGCACAAACGATTTAAACAAGGCTCGCGCCTTTTACGACAACGTATTAAGTATTATTGGTCTTAAGCGTATTGCAGATTTAGATGACAATGGTTCAATTTGGGGCGTAGACGCACCGTCTTTCTTTGTACTAAAACCTGCCAACGGCCAGCCTGCAACTGTGGGTAACGGCACTATGGTTAGCTTTGAAGCACCTGATCGTGCATCAATAGATGCTTTCCATGCAGCGGCTTTAGCAGCAGGTTGCCCTGATGAAGGCGCACCGGGTACTCGCGGTTGGGCTCCTAATGCCTACGCTGCTTATACTCGTGATTTAGACGGTAACAAACTTGCAGTATACTGTTTTAAAGCAGCATAACTAGGGTCTTATATTTGATAACAGCGGACTGTCGGCCATTTTGGCTGTCAGTCCGCTTTTTCATTTTGGGGGGCGAGCAGGCTTTAGGTAGTAATTAGCTTTGAAAACTAAAGTATTTGTTTAACCTACCTAGCACCTAATTTTTAACTAAAAGCCCTATTTGATCACAGCTATTTAAGCGGCGATTAAATAGGACTCTTGTCCTGCATGTTTGTTGCTGCGCTTGAAAGAGCCTTTACCTTTTTTAGCTTTAACCACTTGTGGTTTAAACACCTTAGAAGTAACCAGTGCAGCCAACGCATTGTGCCTTATAACACCGCGGCCAGTATCTACGGCGCTGTTAGTGGCCGTTTTTGCTTTCGATTTTTTAGTCATCATTTTTCCTATAAACCAACTAATTATAAAATAGATTGTATATTACTCAGATATGGCGATTGTATGCTTAATTTACAAGCTTGCAAGTGATTTAAAGCGCCATTTAAAAAATATGTCACTCCCCCTTTTCCCCCTATTTCACAGCCCTCATTTGTATAAAATTAAGGCAAAAAAAAGCGCAGTAAATAACTGCGCTTGTTACTGTTTAGCTGCTATTAAATATTAAAAGCTAAAGCTTAATTTTGCATAGTAGCTACGGCCATCAAAACCATAAGGTACGGCACGTAATGGGTATTTAAATCCGCCATTAGAGATAAAGTTAAGTACTTCATCATCACCTAATTCATCTGGCGTTTCGTCAAATACGTTATCAGCACCAACCGATACAGCAAACGTATCGTTAATTTGGTAAGTCACGTTTAAATCAACCAATACTGCTGACTCAACCGTGCTGGTAGGCTTAAATGAACCCGTAGGTGATAAAAACCCAGGTAACGAAATATGGTCGTTAGCAAAGTATTTAACATCGGTTTCGCCAAAGTAGTTAAAGCGTATCATTGAACTATAAGCATCGCGCTCATAATCAAAGGTTAACGTACCACGCTCACCTGGTTGGCCGTCTGTTAAAAAGCTGCTTTGTATATCATCAAGCGCGACATTTTTTGGAATACCAGGTGCTGCATTTACATTATCAATTTTAGTTTCGTTTAGGTTACCCGCAAAAGTAATACCTAAGTTACCACCGTCCAGTTCAGTACGGTAAGATGCAATAATATCAACACCTTGCGTAGTTGAATCTAAAGAATTTGAGAAATAGTTTGCTTGCACTGCACCGGTTGCTTGTAATGCAGCAACTGCCTCTGCACTAAATGCCACATCATCTGCTGATAATAAACTACCTAGCGTTATACGGTCTTTAATTTCTACGTGGTAAAAATCAACCGTTAACGAAAGCTCGCTGGTTACATCATAAACAAAGCCTGCGCTTAAGTTTTTAGATGTTTCTAGCTCTAAACTATTAACCCCTAAAGCAGAAGGAAATGCCGAACCTGTGGTTGCTGTAAACGATTGGCTTAACGTGCCGTCTGAGCCTAAGTTAGTGGTAAACGCTGTATAGCCACTTTGTTGTAACGACGGTGCTCTAAAGCCTGTAGATGCAGCAGCGCGCACGGCAAAGTCATCATTAAACTCATAACGCGTTGCTAATTTACCAATTAAATCATCGCCTGCATCCGAGAAATCTTCGTAGCGCAGTGCACCACTTACGTTCCATGCATCGGTGATCATGGTTTCAGCATCTACATAAAATGCATAACTGTCGCGGCTTTGTGAATTTGACGCTTCAGGGCGCAAACCGTTATAAGCTTGAAAACCACACTCTGCAAATTGATTAGGATCGTTAACTGACGGATACGAGGTATCCATATTAGCTAAACCACACGCATAAGAAGCTTCTTCCCCTGGGACTATTTCGTAATTTTCTTTACGGTACTCTGCGCCAAACGACAAATAAAGAGGCTCACTACGACCAATATCTATAATGCCATTAATGTCGGCATTAACTGTAGTTTGATCAAAACGGAAACCACCTGAATACCCACCACTTGGGCCCGCATTAGCCGCTATATCAGCGTCACTCGCATTTGGGTTATTAGCAACATACTCTGCCGCATACGAGGCATTAATGCTGTTACGTGAAGTAAAGTCGTATTGGTTTTCACCATACACTGCCGATACATCGTATCCCCAGTCGGTATTAATTTCGCCTTTAAGTCCAAGCGCAAGTGAAATATCTTGTGCTTCGTTAAAAATCTGCGGTAAAAAACCATCTGCGTATACTTGAGTTACGTTTTTGCCAGCTTCATTAAAGTTTCGGTAAAAACCATTACCTAAAGCGGTACGTTCAGAATAGCCACCAAATGAGTAAAGTTCATTATCGCCACCAACTGGCAGTGCCATATTATAAAATAGTGAGGTAAATTCGCTCTCTGCATTACCTTGGCTCCAGCGTACATCTTTAGAAAGCGTACCAGGTGCTACATCGAGTGAACCGCCAATATCGCGCTCTGCACGGTTCGTACCCTCGGCATCACGGTGCTCAAGTGATAGGTTAATGAACCCACCTTCGCTGCCTAAATCAAAACCGCGGTTTAAGCCAACCGATACTGTTTCGCCATCGCCTTCGCCGGTTTCGCTATATTGTACATAACCTGTAGTAACGCCAGTTGAATTGTTAAGCGATAAGTTAATAACCCCTGCAATAGCATCAGAGCCATACTGTGCTGCAGCACCATCACGCAGTACTTCAACACCTTTTAAAGCAACTAACGGAATCGCATTCATATCGGTGCCTGCTGAACCACCACCAACCGTACTTGTTAAACCAAAAATGGCTTGATTATGACGGCGCTTACCATTTATTAATACTAGTGTTTGATCTGGCTGTAAACCACGTAAAGTGGCAGGTCTAAATAAATCAGAGCCGTCAGATACTTGCGTACGCGAAAAGTTAAATGAAGGTGCGGTTGCTTGTAAGCTTTGCCCAAGTTCGGTAAAGCCACCTTTATTTAGATCGTCCGCGTCAATTAAATCAATAGGAGATGAGGATTCAGTAGAAGTACGATTAGATACGCGTGATCCTAATACTGATATTTGCTCAATGTTTTTTACAGCTTTAACCGGTGCTTCTTGTGCGTTAACCATGCTTGGTGCACTAAAAGCAAAAGCAACGGCAACAGCGAGTGTGTTTAAACGATATGTTGACATAGTGACGACCCTGTTTTGTGTGTTCTTATAATTTATGAAAGGTTGTTACATACAAACCTTGCTGCCAACATCCTAGCAACATATATAAATAAAAAGATACTAAAACGCATAAATAATTAGTCTATGTATGCAAATAACTTCTAAAATAGAAAATTAACACCTTTAATAGATTAAAATACCAGCAATTCGGCATTTTATTTTAAATATTAAAAAGTTAACGTATTATTTACACTGGCCTTCAACTCACTGACTGCTCATTTTACAGCCAAACCATGGTTACTTAGCTTTACAGTCTGTAACCTAGTGTTTACAGTGCATTAAAATGGCAGGTTTTTTAGTTTTTATATAAAAAGTAATAACCTCAAAGTATCTAATCGTGCTGATTTTTTAAAATTATAATTAAAACAACTAAATGATTGATCTAAACAGTGCTTTTTTTCGTTACACTATGCCTTAATAGTTATTTCTGAATATTTTGCTTGAAGGAGCATAACGTGTCGCGATTTTCTGCCGTTACCGATAATCCCCATGATGGGCGTTTCAATCAAAAAACAGGCATATTACTCACCAACTTAGGCAGCCCTGATGCGCCAACAGCAAGTGCTTTGCGTACTTATTTACGTGAGTTTTTATCAGATCCACGTATTGTAGAAATACCACGTTTTGTATGGATGATTATTCTCCATGGTATTATTTTACGTATTCGCCCAAAACGCTCTGCCAAGCTTTATGAAAGTATATGGACCGAAAACGGCTCACCACTTACCCATATTACTCGCCAGCAAAGCCTAAAATTAAATGCGCTATTAAAAGAGCATGGCTATACCAATACCGAAGTGGTTATGGCTATGCGTTACGGCAATCCTTCAATTGAAGCTGGGTTGGAACAACTTCGCGATAAAGGCCTTACGCGCATAATTGTATTACCGTTATACCCACAATACTCAAGCCCAACTACGGGCTCAACCTTTGACGCGGTATCAAACGTGCTGCGTAAATGGCGCTGGGTTCCTGAGCTGCATTTTATAAACGGCTATCACAAAAATACGCGTTACATAGAGTCGTTAGCTAACAGTATTAGCGAAGATTTAGCAGCCAATGGTATGCCACAAAAACTCGTTTTTTCGTACCATGGTATGCCTAAACTATTTTTAGAACGAGGCGATCCGTATCACTGTTTATGCCTACAAACCACACGTTTAGTAATCGAAAAGCTTGGCCTTGATAAAGACCAAGTAATAAGTACCTTTCAAAGCCGCTTTGGTAAAGCAGAATGGTTAAAGCCTTATACCGACGCTACCCTTGAAAGCTTTCCTGCACAAGGCATTAAAGATATTGCCATAATTAGCCCCGCGTTTAGTGCTGACTGCTTAGAAACCCTCGAGGAGTTAGAGGGCGAAAACCGTGAAATTTTTGAACATGCCGGCGGTGAAAAATACCGTTACATTGCTGCACTAAACGAGCGAGACGATCACATAGACGCCATGTTTGATATATTAAAACCAATGCTTTAAAGGCAGTAAAAGAGCAGGTTTAGGTATCAGGCTTTAGGTATCAGGCTTTAGGTATTAACTGACTAAGATCGGTTTGCTGTAGCTGTAGCTTAATCGCACCTTTAGTAAAAAACCTTTTGTCTGCTTAGTGCCTTGTGCACGGGTGAAAGTGAAAACTCACCACAAAGGAGTAGCACCCAGTGGTGAGTTTTTTAATTTTTATACGCCTAAAACCTAGCGCCTAATCGCTTCCCTACAACCTACTTTTAACCCTTACGGATAATAAATAACGTTAATACGCCGGCTATAATTCCCCAGCAGGCAGAGCCTACCGACCACAGGGTTAAATCTGACGCAGTGACTAAAAATGTAATTATGGCGGCTTCGCTATATTGTGAGCTATGCAGTGCTTGCTGCAGGCTTGAAGCAATAGTGCCAAATAATGCAATACCCGCTAAGGCTAAAATTAATGCTTGCGGTAAGCTGGCCACTACGGCTACTAATGTTGCTGCGCACAGCGCCATAATAATATAAAAAACGCCACCGGCTATGCTCGCCCAATAACGTTTATCGGGGTTTTTATCTGCATCTTCACTCATACAAATGGCGGCTGTTATGGCAGCTAAATTAATTGAATAGGTGCCAAATGGCGCTGTTACTAAATTAATAAAACCCGTTACATTAAGTGACGCCGAAATTGGCGCTTTATAATTATGGGCTTTTAGTACTGCAATACCGGGTAAATTTTGTGAGGTCATGGTTACTATATATAAAGGAATACTAATACTAATAAATGCCTGAAAGTTAAAACTTGGGGCTATATAAGCAAAACTACTAGCTTGCCATTGCAAGTTGCTGGTATCAATATGGCCCATATTCCACGCCAGTAATACGCCGGTTATTAGTACACTTAACATAGTAAAACGTGCAAAGTAACGTTTACCTACGCAGTAAACTAATACCATTAAGCCAATCATTAACGGTAATTCGTTCATAAAGTTAAATACGTCAATGCCAAAAGTAACTAATACGCCCGCAAGCATGGCACAGGCAAGCTCACTGGGAATACGGTTCATAACTTTTTCAAACCAGCCCGTCACTCCCGATAAAAATACCAATAGTGCACAGAGCATAAATGCCCCTACGGCCTCATTTAGGTTATAGCCATCGGCGGTAGAAATTAGCAGTGCAGCCCCAGTAGTCGACCACGCTATTAATATTGGCACTTTATAATAATACGATAAAATAATAGAGGTGCTGCCCATTACCAAGCCCAGCATTAAAATCCAGCTGGCTACTAGCTCAGGCGTACCGCCAAGCACAATAACTACCTGGTAAATCAGTGCTACTGAGCTGGTAAAACCAATAATAACGGCCACCAACCCTGCCATTACACGGCTAACTAACTGATCAATCCCTGCCATAAGTTTCTCTATTTATTATTGTTATATTTTTAACATACGTGGCAGTTAAATACTTTGCAATTAGCAAGAGGTCTAATTTGAGTGAAAAATAGTCATGTCAGTTTACAGGCATAAAAAAGCGGCTAATTAGCCGCTTAGGTATTATGTAGTTTACAGCCTAAGCTGTTATTTTTTAGACTACAGATTAATGCACTATCATTTTTCGCTGCACAGCGGGCATTAAGCTTTTACCGTCGCCGTCGGTTTTACTAAGTAACTTTAGCCCCATTATTTTTGCCAATACCGGATAAATATCTAAGTTATTAACTTGCTCAATACTCATACCCTTTTTAAACGCAGGGCCAACAGCTAAAAAGGTTGCTGCCATATCATCGGTATAAGCATAACCGTGGGTGCCTATAGGGCCTGCTTTTTCTGAACTAGCAAATATTGCTGGTGCCGTTGTTTGCACTACAATATCGCCTACACGGGTGCCTTTATTATAATGATAGCCCGCTAACTGCTCAGCCGTTAATACCGTATAACGCCCTTTAGCTGCTTGTTGTAAACGCGCTTTATAGCCCTCAATATCGGCATTAACCGCCTCAGGTTTTGTATAAATAAGTAACCGCGGGCCAGTGTTTTTTACTAAAAAGTTGTCATCTTTAGGTAAACTACTAACTAATATACTTTTAGCTGGATCAAGCTGCGCCATACCATGATCCGACACTATCACTAAGTTTACTTCTTGATCTAATTTGCTTAAACGCGCTTGTAACTGCCCCATTAACTCATCGAGTTGTTTAACTGCATCGCGCGTTTGCATCGCATCGGGCCCATATTTATGCCCCATGCTATCTACCAATGAAAAATAACCTGCAACAAAACGTGGGCGCTGCGCTTTAGGTAAACTTAACCACTGCACTATTTGATCAACCCGGTCTTGATAGTCACTATGCTGCGAGTAATGAAAATAGTAGTCAGGGGTCATGCCGTTAAAACGCGCATCCGACTCAGGCCAAAAATAAACAGCCGATTTAAGTCCCTGCATTTTAGCCAAGTTCCACAACGGCGTACCGCTAACCCAAGTACTATCGGTAAAGCCTTTGCCCATGCTATAGCATTCGTTATTACGGGCTTTATCACAAAATCTATTGTCAACAATGCCATGATTAACAGGGAGTAAGCCGGTAATAATTGAAAGATGGTTAGGAAACGTTTTGGTAGGATAAACCGGAATCAACTTTTGCGCTCTTACACCGCGATCACCCATTGCTTTTAAATTAGGCGCACCATGTTTTTCTATATAATCCCAGCGCATACCATCAATTGATATAAGTACTACCGTTTGCTCTTTTGCGGCAAACGCATTACTCATCCCTAATAAAAGGCAAACCGATATTGCCTTTATAATCCACTGTTTCATTTTAATACCCTGTTTAACATAACGTTTATTTATAAAATATGTGTGCAAATGAGCACGTTTGGCTCATCTCTACCAAAGCGCTAAAAATTAAAAGCTACGCTTTTCGCGCCAGCAAGCTATGCGCCTACAAAGTAACAGCGCGAGGTAAACTCCCGCCTACCTACACAATCACCGCACTTGGCTAACCTTTACCTGACATCTAAAAACCTGCTTTGTAATTCGATCTTAAAGCAATATATTAATTTAAGATACAAACTGATAGATTAAAGCAAATTAATGAAAACATATGACGATGCGCTAAAACTATGCCTGTCATCAACTTAAAAAAGGACAAGATGATGATCGATTTTAGTAAAAAAATAACCCCCGCACGTATGTATCGCACTACCGCTAACTTACAAATGGCACTAGAGAGCGATCGGGGCCGAATTATAAACAGCGCCGCTATTCGTCGCCTACAACAAAAAACCCAAGTGTTTCCGCTAGAGCGCAACGCCGCGGTACGTTCACGCCTTACCCACTCGTTAGAAGTACAACAAGTAGGGCGCTTTATAGTACAACGTATTTTTGCATCGCTAAGTTACCAGCAACAGCAAGACTTCGGGCTCACCGAACTAGAGCGGCCGTTAGAAAGCCTAGTAGAAATGGCCTGCCTAATGCACGATATAGGCAACCCGCCGTTTGGTCACTTTGGTGAAGCCGCCATAAACCATTGGTTTAATAATAATTTAGCAAGTGTAACCCCCGAGCGCTGTAAACAGCCTAACTCTGGTATTGGGGTTGTTTTTAAAAGCCTAGCACACGACATTTGCAGCTTTGAAGGCAATGCCCAAGGCATACGTATTATTCACTCATTACAATTACTAAATTTAACCTACAGCCAAAGTGCCGGTATTTTAAAGTATACCCGCCCTGCCGGGCTCGACAAAAAAGAGATACCACAAAACAAAAACTATTTAATGAAAAAGGTCGGTTACTACTACAGCGAAAAAAACTTTGTAGAAGCACTGCAAACTGCGCTTGAAATTCAGCCGTATTGCCGCCACCCCGCAAGTTATATTATGGAAGCCGCCGATGATATTTCCTATTGCCTAGCCGATATAGAAGACGCCGTAGAAAAAGACATAATAAGCACCGAGCTATTATGCCAAAAGCTTAAAAGTCATTATACAAAAGTACTTATAAACCTCACTATAGACGACAGCCAACATCAAGACTTTGTAAATAAAGCCGTAGACTACGCACTTGAGCGTGCCAACGCACAACCTTATAATTTTAATAGTGAATTTTTTATATACTTACGCGTAGCGCTGCTGCATCCGTTAGTTAATCATGCGGCTAAACGCTTTATTAAACACATAGAACCCATTTATCATGGCGATTTTAACCAAGCACTACTTGAGGATCGCAGCTATTTACACGCACTCACCATAACCCTTAAACAAGTGGCGCTTGAATATGTATTTTCAAACAAAGAAGTAGAAAAACTCGAACTACAAGGCTACCGCATTATTAACGGCCTGCTCGATTGCTACAAACCACTGCTATTATTAAGCAGTGACGATTTTAAACGAGCGCTCAATGGCGATTCACGCTTATTAATAGAATCGCGACTGGTTAAAAAGCTTTCTAAAAAGCACTTAAACAGCTATCAGCACGCCATAGATGCAATGCAAGAAGAGCCTGATCACTTTACCGCCTATGAGTTTTATTACCGCTGCCGGTTAATTCAAGATTATATAAGCGGCATGACCGATCAATTTGCCTACGACGAATATCGCAGCCTAATGGTAATTGAGTAGCCCACAGTAGATATATTTTAAATTAGCGCTTAAAATCAAACTATTGATGCTTAAGCGCTACTGAACTTTATGATAAAAATACTCACACGCCTGACCCTTTGTGTTGCCCTATTTTATAGCTTTAATAGCGCAGCCTATAACCAAGCTATGTGCATACTTATAAAACAAGAAATGCAGCAGCACAGTAATAACAAAACGGGCCGCAGCTACCGCAATGCCGCGCGCGACTATAATAAAAATTGCAATAAGCCGGTAGTAACACCAACTCAGCCAAAACCTAAGCCACATGCTATTGTTAATGATCCAGAGCCGCAGAAGGCACTGCCCGAGCCTATTACTGAGCCGGTTAAAGCGCCTATTGTTGAGCCTTTAAAAACACACTCTGAGACAGACAATACCGCGAGTATTAATACCGAGTTACAAGCAAGCCCTAGTCAAACAAGCCAAGTAACAACTGATGAACCCGTTGCTAATGTAAAAAGCTCAGATATAAAAAGCTCAGATATAAAAAGTACTGATGTAAAAAGCACTGATATAAAAAATCCGGCAGCTAAAAGTACACAGACAAACACGACAGAAATAAGCGCAGAGCCCATCGCAGCAGCACAAAAGCCGGCAAATATAAAACCTACGCCAGTATCAAAACCAAACACCGAAAGCGCCGCCTCACTACTGCTACCTAGCTTATTATTATTGCTAATAGTACTTATTGGCGTAATGGTTTTAGTACGTATGCGCCGCTCTAAACAAAGTAATTCTGAGGTGGCAACAGTACTGCCAACGAGCCCAGCTGCTACCACGCCAGTTACAAAACCAGTAACTAAATCGGCAGTTAAACCAGTAGTTAAATCGGCAGATAAGCCAAACCCTAGCGCCGTAAATACGCAAAATACGACAACAGCACAAATTGCGGCAGAATCTGTTTCAATGCAGCAAATTGATGCCGCGCTGGCAAAACCACAAGCAAGTACTAGCGAGCCAGAAACCGTAGCTAAAACAACAAATACAACATTTAGTAATGAAAAACCCAAAGCTAAAACAAAAGCAGAGCCCAATACCGCAGAGTTTGAAGCCGCGGCTAAAAACACCTTAGAGCGAATAAAAAATGCCAGCGACTTTGCCGAGCCAGAAGTACGCATGTTCGATCCCGATGCACCACTGCCTACTAAAAAGCAGCGCCAACAACAGGTTACTCAACAAGCGCCAGCAGCAATTAATGATCAAACGCCAGCTCAAAATGCAATTGAGCCCGCCAATATCAGCCCAGAGCCAATCATTGCGCAGCAACCAACAACGAATATACACCCCCCTGTAAACAGCACCACAGAGCAAGCAACTTCATTTAATACCGAGCACGAATTTAAAGAGCCCGAAGTGCGTACTTTCGATCCCGATGCACCGCTACCAGGCAGTAAAGCAAAGCCTGTAATAAAAGCAGATACAAACCAACAGCCAGAACCAGTAGCTGAGCCTAAAGAGCAAAATGTGCAAATAGACAACAGCAACCCATTTGCTAACCTATCGCTGGATGATAGCTGGGATCCAAATTCATCGGTAAAACCTAAAATAGCAGAGAAAAAACGTGAACCTAAATCTCAAGCCCTGATCGAAGCCGAGCAGCGTGCTAAAAATATGCAAACTAAAGAATAGAGTTAAAGGTTTTATAAATTAGTTAGTTAAGTGTCAATATAAATTTCAAAAAGTGTATTGGCTCATTTGGGGTTTACTTTTATTGTTGTGGTTTATTAATTTCGGCCAGGGGGTGAGGCTTAATTGTAAAAAGTGCGATATAAAATCGCACCTACAAGTAAATCCAAGTACCAAGCTTGATAGGGCGTATTGACCTTGATACGACCCTAGTGCGGTTTACTTTATCGGGGTCGTATCATCTATCTAAAAGCTAAAGCCCGACACCTAAAAGCTGCTCTTTTGCTAAACCTTACCTTCTAACTTTTGCTGCTCTGCGTGTGATGAACTTACAAGCTGTTTAAAGTAATCGCTTTGTGCTGCGCTCAGTGGCATTTTTTTCCATTGTGCAGTGAGCTCAGTGGCGCGCTGCCCTACCCAATCACTGTGATCCTGATTATTAGCGACAAGCTGCGTCAACATAAGCCCCGACGGAGTTAGCTCTGGCTGTTGTAATAATGGCTTGTAGTGTTGTATCGCCTCACTATAGCCGCTACCAGCTTGATCAAGTAACTCTGCTATAGCATCTAGCTCTGCAAATAGCTGTTCGCTCCAAGCACTGCGACTAAGCTCACCATTAGCAGTTTCTAGCAGTAAATCAGGGCATCGCCCCTGCTCGGTCACACGGGTATGATTGCGTGCCAAGCGCTGTTGTTCTTGCTCGCCAATTTCTGGGCTATCTTGTAATAAGCAAAACAGTAAAAATGTATCTAAAAAGCGAATTTGAGTGTCATCAATACCTAGCGCCAACATGGGGTTAATATCGAGATTACGTACTTCTATGTATTCAACCCCGCGATCGTTCATAGCCTGCAGTGGTGTTTCACCCGCGTGAGTAACACGTTTAGGGCGAATATCGCTGTAGTATTCGTTTTCAATTTGTAAAATATTATCGTTTAGCTGACGCTTTTCACCATTTACCTCAACCCCTATACGCGTATAAGGTGCATGTGGCGTGTGAAGCGCTTGTGTTAAATCGCGGCTATATTCAGCTAAGTTATTGGTACTTACATTTAAACTCGCTTGGGCATCGTTTTGATAGCCAAAACCACTCATTCGCAACGAAGTTGCATAAGGCATATAAAGCGTATCGCTGCCCAAACTGGCTAACTGATGCGCGCGGCCATCAACAAACGAGCGGCTTAACGCAGGAGATGCACCAAATAAATAAAGCAATAACCAACCATAGCGACGAAAGTTACGGATCAGCGCAAAATACTGAGCAGAACGAAAATCAGCAAGCGAGTCTTGGTTACCCTGTAGAGTTTGATACCCCTGCCAAAAGCTATCCGGTAATGAAAAATTAAAATGAATACCCGCAATACTTTGCATAATACGCCCGTAGCGCATATCTAGCCCACGACGATAAGTGTGCTTCATTTGTCCTTGCACCGAGCTACCATATTGAGCAATAGGCACACTATCATTACCTTGAAGCGCACACGGCATACTTGCTGGCCATATATTTTGCGCGGTTAGTTCAGTGGCAGTATAACGGTGTAATTGTTGTAAAAAGTCGAGTGTGTCATCAATACTTTCAACTGCTGGGGTAATAAACTCCAATAACGACTCTGAGTAATCTGTAGTGATATGAGGATGAGTTAGCGCCGAGCCTAAATTATAAGGATGAGGGTTTTGTGCCAACAAACCATCTGTAGTTACGCGTAAGGCTTCCTTTTCGATACCCCTTTTAATATGCGCCAATGGTTGGATCAAATCAGCATTGGCTAACTGTGTTAGGCGTGGAGTTAGGGATAACGTCATAAAAACCTCTGTAATAATTCAGTTAATCAGGAAGTTTCCCTGATCCTTTTTACTTGTGCTGCTTTCGCGCCTTAACCTAGGCATACGATTACTGTGCTAGTAAAAATAAGTAGAGCATTATATTTCTTATGCATTAATAAATAATCCCCTCATTGTGTAAATGACTTTTACTAAGTGGTAATAGTGCCAAAGGCGAAGTGCAAATTTAAAAAGCAATCTAAAAGGTTAAAAACTAAAGCGACTAAGTTGAACCAAAACTCTCACTGTAAATATTAAACCTAAAGCGCGAGCTAAAATGACATCTAAAAATGGCCCTTTAACACCGAGCTTGGCAAGTTTTTAGCAGATCACTAATACCTGCTATTTATAACGCTGGCCCTCCCTATTTAATGAGAATAATGCTACAATATCAAAAGCTAAAAACATTTTTGTGTAAACAAACCCATGTTTATTATCGCTTATTATTTTACCTATTAAAAAATGAAAACCAGTTCATACTTAGCAGCAGAGTAACTACTATCCCATGCTCTAGTGCATAATTTACAATAACGACCTAACCCAGCCCTTAGCTATAAATGAGAATAATATATGTTTTTGATTGATCAAATAATATTGTTAGCCGCGGTATTAATTTTACTGGGTATTGTATCCAGTAAATTATCAGCTCGTCTCGGTTTGCCCGTACTGGTAATGTTTTTAATGGTCGGTATGCTCGCTGGTGAAGATGGCCCCGGAGGCATATTTTTTGACAATGCAGCAGCGGCGCACTCTTTAGGTACGCTCGCATTAGCAATGATATTATTTGATGGCGGTTTACAAACGCCCTTAAAAGCGATAAAAAAAGTCTGGAAACCCGCCTCCGTATTGGCCACCCTTGGGGTACTAATTACCAGCGCAGTAACTGGGGTTGCTGCCGCTTACATGCTTGATATTCCTTTACTACAAGGCTTATTGTTTGGCGCTATTGTAGGCTCAACCGATGCCGCGGCGGTATTTGCGCTGCTACGTAATGCCGGTATTCATTTAAACACCAAACTAAAAGCCACCCTCGAAATAGAAAGTGCCTCAAACGACCCCATGGCAATATTTTTAACCGTAGGCTTACTCGAAGTGTTAGTAAACGACATGAAGCTAGGCACAGGCCTGTTACTCATGTTTGTATCACAAATGGGCTTAGGCGCATTAGTCGGCTTAGCCGTGGGTTGGATCTCTGTTAAATTAATTAATAAAATTCAATTAGTTGCCACCGGTTTGTATCCGGTATTGGTTGCTGCTTGTGGTTTACTCTCATTTGGTATTACCGCAAACATTGGTGGTAGCGGGTTTTTAGCGGTATTTATTACCGGTGTGGTTATTGGCAACAGCCGCTTTGTGTTTCAGCGCAGTACGTTTTTATTCCACGACGGGTTAGCTTGGTTAGGTCAAATTACCATGTTCGTGGTGTTGGGCTTATTAATAAACCCAACCTCGTTATTAGATGTGTGGTTTGAGGGACTGATCATTGCATTAGTGCTTATATTTATTGCGCGCCCTTTGGCGGTTATTCCGGTGTTAGCGCTATTTGGTTTTAAAGCGCGTGAAATCACCTTAGTGTCTTGGGTTGGCCTACGCGGCTCAGTCCCTATTATTTTAGCAATATTTCCTCTTATGTTTGGCTTACCTGGCGCCGAACTCATATTTAACGTAGTATTTTTTGTGGTGTTAATTTCAGCCACACTACAAGGCTCAACGCTTGCCTTAATGGCCCGCAAACTAAAGCTTACTTTACCACCGCCAGTGACTCCCGCAGCCACGTTAGAGATCACTGCTTTAGGCGATGTTGACGCCGATATTGTTGAATACACCATAGGCAAAATGTCACGCGCTGTTGGCCGTCGTTTATCGCAACTAGCACTACCCGATAGCACAGTAATGGCAATGATCAGCCGTAATAATAATATTATTGCCCCGCGCGGCTCTACATTATTACAGGCAGACGATCAGCTATTTATGGTACTAAAACCGCATACCCGCGAGTTTGTTGACTGTGTTTTTTCAAGCACGATTGATCAAGATATTACCGAGCTTTCGGCAAAAGAGCTAAGAGTTAAAGGCAATACCAGTGTGGCCAGCATAGCCTATTCTTACGATATTCATATTGCTGCTGAACCAAACGATACGCTAGAGCAAGTACTAAAAACCTCGCTAAACAGCTTACCTAAGGTAGATGACTTTATTGAACTTGATGACGTAAAACTCACTATTTGTGAAATGGTTGGCGACCGTATTATTACCGTTGGTATTATAATTACCCTAGATGAAAGCCTAGACGAATAAAGGGCTTACCATGGCTTTTAAATAGTAAATTACATTTAATACAGCTATTAGCTAACAGCCTTACACGGCTGTTAGCTTTAAAAGCGCAACGTTAAGGTTGTAGTAACAGTGAGGTAAGTCGTTGCAACCCTTTACCTTTATTAGTTATTTTCCAGGCAATAAATAGATCTTGGCAAGGTCGTTGCTCGGTTAGCTTTACCTCCACTAACTGCCCCGACCCTATATACTGCTCAATTAAACGCTTGGGTAAATAACCAATACCTATACCTGCAATAATAGCCGCAATTTTTTGCGCAACAGAGCTAACAAAAAAGCGCTGGGTGCCCTCTATTATATTTGCCGACCATGGAATTTCTTGCTCTGCAGAGTCGTGTACTATCACACTGCGGTACTGAGCAAGGCTACTCATATCGAGAGGTTGCTGCTGCGTTGCTAACGGGTGCGTGCTATTTACCACAAGTACACTTTGATACTCATCTATTTTAACCGCGCGAATGCCTTTTTGGTTTGGCACTGGCGACGGTGCGCCAATAACTAAATCAACTTTGTCTTCAATCAGTACTTCCCAGCTGCCGTTCATTACCTGTTCTTGTACATCTATTTCAATATTTTCATGCTCTGCTAAAAACTGCTCTATACTGGTAAATATCGGTTTTATATCAATAATCGAGTCAAAAGCAATACGAATTTTTGGCTCCCAGCCATTCGCAATTGTTTGTGTTTGCTCCGATAATGAATTAATCGCCGTAAGCAACTTACGCCCCTCGGTCAGTAAATGTTTTCCCGCAGGAGTCAACACAGCCCGACGACCCTGACGCTGAAACAAAGTAACGTTTAATTGCTCTTCTAATTTTTGTACTATGTAGGATAGCGCCGAAGGTACTTTATTTAATTGCTCTGCGGCTGCCGCATAACTGCCACGATGCTCAATAGCGTCAAGCACCAGTAACGCTTCAATACTAATAGGAGGTGTATTCATGGTTTTTTCATCCAAATAACAACTGTTCAAATTATTTGAACATATAAAGCAAATAATAGGAGTTATTTAATTACAAAACAACAACTACAATAGCTACATACTCAATTAAACATACTTACTTAACATCAATAAGGGTAAAAATTATGACTATTAAAAATATTGCTAACGTTATCACTAAAACTGAACAATCACTGGCTGCAGTACCACTGCGCGTTATTGCTGGTATTATTTTTGCCGCTCACGGTGCACAAAAATTATTTGCATGGTTTGGTGGTTACGGCTTAGAAGGCACAGGACAATGGATGGAATCAATTGGCCTAGCACCAGGGTTTTTAATGGCCTTAATGGCAGGTAGTGCAGAGTTTTTTGGTGGCTTATTTTTAATTGTTGGCCTACTAACAAGACCTGCTAGCTTTGTACTGGCTATCACTATGGTTGTGGCTATATTTACCACTCACATTGATAACGGCTTATTTATGAGCAACAACGGTTACGAATTTGGCCTAGCGCTATTAGCAATCACACTTGCTTTAGTTATCCAAGGTGGCGGTAAATTCTCACTTGATAACGTAATTAACCGTAACTTAAACAAAGCGTAATATTAGTTATTTAAAACACACACCGCATAGCTATGCGGTGTGTGTTTATGCATTTACAGCAAATTAAGGAGTTAATAATGGGACTAATCGTAGACGGAAAATGGGTTGACCAATGGTACGACACTAAAAAATCTGGTGGTAAGTTTGAGCGCCAAGCAAGCCGCTTTACCCAACAAATTTCAAACGCCGCCGATAGCCAATTTAAACCCGAAGCGGGACGTTACCATTTATATGTGTCGCTAGCTTGCCCATGGGCACACCGCACCATGATAATGCGTAAATTAAAGCAACTCGAAAACGTAATTACACTTAGCGTAGTAAAGCCCGAAATGCTCGAAAATGGCTGGGAATTTGGTGAGCACGGCGATCCGCTTTATAACCTAGATTACGCCTACCAATTATATTTAAAAGCCGATGCCAATTACGAAGGCCGCGCCACTATTCCTATTTTATGGGATAAAAAAAACCATACTATAGTTAATAACGAATCATCGGACATCATGCGTATTTTAAATACCGCGTTTAACGAGCTAACCGGCAACACCGACGACTACTACCCGCAAGCACTACAAGCAGAAATAGACAGCGTAAACGAGCGCATTTACAACACGGTAAATAACGGCGTATATAAAGCAGGCTTTGCCACCACGCAAGGTGCTTATAACAGCGCTTACCATGCATTATTCGAAAGCCTAGACTGGTTAGAGCAACGCCTAGCTACACAGCGCTACTTAGTGGGTGAGCAAATTACCGAAGCCGATTGGCGCTTATTTACTACTTTAGTGCGCTTTGATGCTGTGTATCATGGCCACTTTAAGTGTAATCAGCAAAAAATTAGCGAATACCCTAACCTTTATAACTATGTCACTGAGCTGTACCAAGTACCAGGCATTAAAGACACTGTTGACTTGGAATACACCAAAATACACTACTACGCCAGCCACAAAACTATTAACCCCACCGGCGTAGTACCGCTAGGGCCTAAAACACAATTTGAGCAACCGCACGATCGCGACCGCCAGTATTAATCGGGCTTAGAGCTTCGGCAAAATTATGCCGAAGCTCTAAAGTAACTAAACAGCCAGTAAAAATTCACAAAGAGGGTATGAGGCGCTGCGCTTTAGAGAAAAAACAATCCACGGTCAGTTTCCAGTTAGTCCTCTGCTCGCTTTAATACCACACATACAATTATTATTCGCCTCACACAATGAGGCGAATAGTATAACTAATTGCCTCATTGCGCTAAGCCCGAAACCTTTAAATTGTAGGCGGGGGCTTACCTCGCGCCTAGGCTTTTAATTGCAAATTTGAGATATATGTCGCATTGGCGACGGCAACTAAGCGGCTATTACACAAGTAGTAAACTTTCACTCTTCTTGAGTTCAAGTATTAACTAAAATCAACTCAAATAAACGCATCCATATTTGGTAATTGTATTATCTGAGCATTCAGCTCATTTGCTGCTTTATTTATTACTTTTATACATAAATCAATGTGTGCTAACTCTGTAGCAGATAGCTTATTTTTAACAGCAGCAACTTTAGCCGCATCAATAGCCTTTAATACAGACTCAACTGTTTGGCTCATAAGTAGTTGCATGCGGGGTAGCGAAATAGCAAATTCATCAGCAAAATCAGCTAACATATAAGCGGTGATTTCATTAGTAAAGTTGCCTGCGCTTTGTGAATTATACTCACCAACCGACATCGCATAATGCCTTGAAATACTAGTTAGCGGGCTACCCTTATCACGGCCAATATCTGCTTGCCCAATAATAGCCTCTATATTTACCAAGTCGTAAAACGGCGTAAGTTCCAAACCATTTTTACCAACAAAAAAACTGATATTCTTACCGTGAGCATCGTAATTACGCACTAAAATATTAAATGTCATCCAACGAATAAGCTCCGCCTGATACGCCTGCACATTCGTTGTTTTAATATTAAACAGTGTAGGAAAAGAAACACCATTTCGAATATAAATACCATCACCCTCATCGCCATGTTGACGCTCATATTTATACGAAGGAGGTAGATTAGTGGCTTGGCAACCATCAATAACATGACGACGTAATACATAGTTTTGATCCTGTGCAACACGCCTATCAAAGCGATCGATTACAAATACCCGAGTATCGCCATACGTACGCAACTCTACATGGGGAACATTAAGTCCCGACTCCTTTGCCAACAACATAGTAAAGAGTTCATTTACGGCAATGAAAGGAGCTGTGCCTGTTTCAAATTTAAAAATTTTATTGGAACATAACTCCCCTTCACCAAAACCCAATTTACCATCGATTTCGAGTAAATTGAGCTTATCTTGAACGCCAGCAACAGATAGCCGAGTTCGTCCATCCCAAAGGGTGATTGATTCACCAGCCTGTTTAAAGCGTTTAAGCTTTTGACTTAACTCATCTTTAGTTACTTCACGAAAAGATGTTTGTTTTGCAGTATTGTCACTTACTCTAAACGACAAAGCGCCTGACGTTTCCTCGCCAATTACTTTAATTAAACCAAACGTATTGTTTTTAGAAATAGTCGTACTACTAATAATTTCTTCAAGGCCCTTACCCTCCGGCAATAAATTTTGTAAGTAATTACGCACAGCACGAGAATTAAAGTCACCGTTGAGCGGTAAGTGTGGTGAAATAGCAAAACCCTTATTAATCCACTCAGGCTCATAGCTAAATAAAATTTCACTTTCAGAGCCTATATCAAGGGTTATCACACCTATCTTCTGCGTATGACCAATAAACACGTCTAACCTATCTTGTTTAATACCACTGCTCATCGTTCACCTCTTTATTATTGTGGTGCGACGCGTCATCACTAACAAGGCTAAACGACAATCCCAAGTATTCCATCACTTTAAGTACATTAAAAAACTGCACATTAACATCACCTTTTTCTATTTTTATCAGCGTAGGCTTCGAAATGTTTAGTGCTTGCGATACATCAACTAGCGTAAGCTTCATGCCTGTTCGCTTTGAAGTAATCGCTTCAGCGAGTAACACTGACGAAAATGACTTTGATAGATCAGGCATTTCAGTGTGTTTAACCACTCTTCCAAGTGTTTTTTTTTCAGGGGGGTTACTCATTAAAGGTCAACTATAGTTTACTTATATGCTTTATATTAGAATACAGCTATTAAAAGTCAAATTAAATTTACTTTTAGTTGTAATTAATCAGGCAGGAAACCATAAGTAATCTAAAGTTCACTTATGACTCATTTGAATTAGTTTTAGACCCTTAAGTAAAGTATAGATTACCGTAGGCGTTGAGCTTGCTGACGCGAAAAGCGCAGCTTTTAAACTGTAGGCGGGGGCTTACCTCGCGCTTGGGCTTTTAAATTGCAAATTTGAGTTATATGTCGCGTTGCCGACAGCAGTTAAAGCTTTATGTTATTTAACACTTGATTGCAATATAACTTAAATACATCAAATGCTTGCTGCCAATTAAGGCTATTATTCCCATAAACCATAGGTACTACATATTTGTTAAAGCGTTCTTCATATAATGTATTGGTTTGTAGTAAGCTTAAGCCAAACTTCAGTTCAGCAATCGGACTTTTCATAAATTCAGCGTGTTGGTTTGAGTAACGCGTTAAGTCTTCCGCAATAACTTTACTTACCAAAGACATTACGTCAGAGGCACTCGCAAGCCCAGCTTGTTGAATATAATACGTATCATAAATATGGCGTATTAATGCAGGATCATCATCCCTTATATTATCGCGCGCAAAACTTGCTGTTCGCCTCAACATAGAGACTAGCTTTTCCGCTTGTGTACTCTTAATACTCGAAAACCCCATTAGCGCAACTTCAGGAGGCTTTTGAGTGACCTCATTCATTAAAGAGCATATATCTCTACTCACTACTTGATCATAAAGCAAGGTCTCTATCAGCTCTAACTTAATAAACGGCCTTAGGCATGGAACTTTTGAATGTGCTTGAGGATAACGTATATCAATTTGTTGATAACGATATTCATCATAAATAGTAGGGCTGTTTTCTACCGAAAAAGAATTGTGCAGACTAATGGCATTAAGTAATTGAAGATGTAACTCTTTCCTAGCCTTTCTTTTTTGTGTTTTTGAAATATTAGCAAACACATCTGTAGGTATGATTTTAATATCAATGTCTTCAGACATTCGATGAGTTTTAATGCCCGACTTTGTTAATGCGGTACCACCAGAAAAAACCAATAAGTGCGTATCAAAAGACAATTCAGAAAGTAGTTTTAGTAATGCAACAACATAATAATCTTTTTCAACAATAGCAGGGTTACCCATACCAAGAGCATCGGCAACATCTAAAAACAGGTCACTATCAATTAGCATTAATAGCACTATTATTTACGACAATTTTGCGTTTAAAGCGATTATTTGTAATTATTTTCAGAGACGCTGGAATTTGCAAGCTTTCACCATTGATACTACGTTGTGAAAACTCATCAAATTTGTAGTCAACACCTAGCTTTTCAATCGCTTCTAATATAACACCATCAGCTCCCGCAGGAGATGCCGGCATTAACTTACCCGTAATGCGATTTTCTCTCGCTTTAGTGTAAAGCCCATAACCAATACGCAATAAATGACCATTATCAACCAGCTTTTTTAATACCCGGCCAACTTGGTCGTAACCAGCAATATCTGCAAAATCAGCACGATCAAAAACATAACGCTTTGAGCGGTTTATTCTTGTTGTTACTTTACTTGCTATTGTCATAATAAATACCCTCGTTTCTTGTATTAAATATAGCAAATATACGACACCTTAACAACGCAAACATACGACATTTAATAATAGATTGGGTAAGGTAGCTATCAACACTTAATTTGCTGACGCGAAAAGCCTAGCTTTTAAATTGTAGGCAAGAGTTTACCTCGCGTTTAGGCTTTTAATTGCAAGTATTAGTTATATGTCGCGTTGTCGATGACTTTAAAGCTTCCTAATCAACATTAAAGCCTTAATCGTATTGCTATTAGGTACATCAGTGATATCCTATCCACACGCATGATTGAATGGAAGCCTCATGATTTTAAAAGATAAAATACTCACCACCAGTAACTCTGCAAAAATACAAGCAGGCCAAAAACAAGAGCTCGACGTGGCATTTTATTTACGCCGTGCATTTAAAGATCACCCTCAAGTTTTTGTATTTAACGACCTCAAATTTAAACACAACGACGAAACAGCTCAAATAGACCACCTTATTGTATATACCTACGGCTTTATTCTCATCGAATCTAAAAGCATTACAGGGGAAGTAACGATTAATGAACATCAAGAATGGAGCCGAAGTTACCGTGGTAACTGGCAAGGTATGCCCTCACCAATAAAGCAAGTTGAGCTACAACTAGCAGTACTAAAAAGCCTATTACGAGCCAATGCCCCATTATTACTGCCAAAAATATTTGGTAAACTACAACAAGGCTTTGGTGGCCGAGAATGGCAAAGTGTTTGTGCAATATCGAGCAATGCAATTATCAACAGGGATCACACCCCAAAAGCAACAGAAGAGCGGTTAGTTAAATCAGAATTCATAGTTGATAAACTACTACAAATGATGAAACTACCCGCATCGGCACCTAATGCTTTACATTTTTTATCCACTAACGTTAGACCATGGTTTAACGAAGAAAGCCTGGGCAAAATTTGCCAATTTATTTTAGAGAAAAACATATCACTTAGTTCACAAAATCATTCAAATACCACGACACAAATAAATGAACTTAAACCGCCCTATCAACAAATAGTAACGCATATTGAACCTGTTATTGAGGCACAGACCGAGCCTGAAGTAGCACTAAGCAAAGAGATAGTTTTAACGTGTAAACAGTGTAATAGCTCAGCCAGTTTACAACCACGTTCGGGGCGCTATGGTTACTTTGTTACCTGTGGCATTTGCGAAGCTAATACACCAATGAAAGCTCCTTGCCCGCAATGTTCTAACGCCCATACTAAAGCAAGTAAGCGTAAGGATAGTTACTCATTAGTGTGTGGGAATTGTGATGAGACTGTGCCAATTCGGTTTTAGTTATAAAATTTATAATATAACTTAGCCATTTGAAAGTATTGATCTTATTTTCATAAAAATTTGTGTATCATGGCGCTTAATCAAAGCTTTTAGGTTTGCACTTGGTAAAAGTGCGATATTTACCCTTATATGGAAATAAATATATGTTAAAGAAACTCACTATAACTGCCGCTTTCTTATCCATTTTATCTGGTTGTACTATACAAAACTCATTCCCTGTGGAATACCATAAAAAAACAATTGAAAATGTTGAGGTTAAAAATATCGACTCTATTGGTGTAACCCAATGGAGAGATAAAAGAAACCTTGCCACTGTTAAAGATGAATTAGCAGAAAAAGCAGTTATGCGGATGGGCCCTGCAACAATCGGCATGACAAGTGATGGACAGGAATTTGTAAGAGTTGCTGACTTTATAAGAAATGCCTTTATTAATGAGCTTCAATCTTTAGGTGTAAATGCAAAAAAGATTGACATAATACCTGCATCTAGTGATGCGAAGCTATTAAGTAATATTGCAATAAATAATCAAGTAGAAATGTTAATTTCTGCAGACCTTATGAGTTTTGATGTTAATTGTCATGGTGCATGGACTTTAGACTGCAATAGAAATGTTTCTTTTTCACTTTCATTAGTAAATAAGCTAGGGGAAGAATTAATTACACGTGAATTATTTGATGCAACTATGGCCAATAATGAAGGTATGGGAGTTCTCCATAAAACATTATTAGATCAATTAACTAACGAAGTTATGCGCAGCGCTTTAAAAAAAGCTGTAATTAGAACTGTTGAAGAAATTAATAAACAATCTAAATAACTAAAGAAAAAGTCGCGTTGGCGACGGCAACCAAAGGGCGCTCTTTACCAAATTAAAGCGCCGGCCGCCCCTTGGAACCCTACGGCGCCCCGAGGAGCACACTATATCCTCAATTGTAATTAATAATATGAACGTAAACGCCGTGTATTCGCCGTCCACGGCTATCGCGCATTGCCTAAAGGGATTTAGGTACTTGGAATTTGTCGGGAACAAAATTCCGCCATGCGCATCTTATTACCCATCATTAATTCAATTTCGGGTGTGATCACGGGGAATTATCTCAGCATCAGCCTTCAAATTGTAGGCGGGAGTTTACCTCTCGCTTGGGCTTTTAATTGCAAATTTGAGTTTATATGTCGCGTTGGCGACGGCAACCAAAGAGAAGTAACCGCCGACTTCTCTTTGGAATCTCACGGCGCCCCGAGGATCACACTATCTCCTCAATTGTAATTAATGATATGAACGTAACCAGCGTAGATAGGCACAACTTTCACATCCATGTACGCTCCCCAGTTCGGGTATCCTTCCCCTCTCGTTCAAAACTACGTTTTTCACCCTTGGCCAAGCTACGCTTTATCGCGCATTGCCTAAAGGGATTTAGGTACTTGGAATTTGTCGGGAACAAAATTCCGCCATGCGCAGCTATTACTCATCATTAATTCAATTTCGGGTGTGATCACGGGGAATTATCTCAGCATCAGCCTTCAAATTGTAGGCGGGAGTTTACCTCGCGCTTTGTTTTTAGAGCCGAGTTTAATTCGCGTAGTGCTTTGCATAACTCCTTAAAAACTCTGTTTTCTAAATGGGGTTTTCAACCATTGTCTATAGTCTTTATCCAATTGTGGAAAATGCTGATACAGCATATTTTTTAACTCTGCTGCAGTGAGTTTACTGCATGGCGATTTTTGCTCGGCTAGCATGATGCTTTTTAAAAACTGTTTGCCTTTATTAGAATCCATCAAAAAATATATAGCAGCCCAACTGCTCGCATAAAGTTTAGTGTCATCGCCTGTTTGCCACGTGTCATCTAAACCTATCAACCAATTAATAGTAAAAACACTTTGCGCTACGCGCTTATTATTTACCCAGCCAGGATGTGGCTCAACACTAACTAGTTGCATGCTGTTTTTGGTATATTCAAAATACTCAGCTAACCCCTCATTGAGCCAGCGAGGAGTCGAGCCTAATATTGCTTTGTTAACCGCATGCACCGCTTCGTGTACCGCTGTGCGCATAGCACTTTGCTCATTTCTATAATTTATTAAAGCTGAGTTGGTAGAATGAAAATACATACCATCGGTGTTTGTTGGATCGGCCCCGCGCAGTTTAATTGCTTGCTCATAGCTTCTTCGTGTTGCAAATACAGTTAAATTTAACCTTACTTTTTTTAATGCATCAACACCTATAATTTGGCCATACACCTTAAAAACAGTATTGAGCTTTATACGTAACTCTTCAGTAAACGATGGCGGTAAGTTAGCTGCATGTAGCGTTAATTCAAAGTAATCAAGCGGCTCAACAAAATCTGTGTCGAGTGTTGCTACCTCAAAGTCAGGCTTTTTATCACTAAAATGTGGTACGCCATTGCTATCTGTCCAGGTGTAAATATTGCCATTACGCTTATATTTAACTTTACCTAATGATACATCTACACAACGCGTAGTGTCGGCTTGTGGTAAATGGTTTTGCATTGCAGTTTTAGAAGAAAATGACGGAGCGGCAATCGTTTTAATAGCGGTTAGTTCAGACTCTTCAGCCATTTCGATTTTAATTTTTATATCATCGTAAATAGCCCTAACACTGCCAATAGGATCATGATAATTAAATACCCGTCCTGTTAAATGATTAACAATAAGTGCCGATGCAATTAACAGCACAATAAATACAAATAGCACTCGCCATTGTGTGTTTAACATATTTATGGCCGCTTATTCCACTGCTCTTCAAATAATCGTTTTTGCTCACCGCGGTACTCACTGCACCATACAAAATCGGATGACTCCATTCCCTTAGCTCGGCAACGTTTAGGTAAAGTATAAAACTCAGACCAAGCTTTAAGCTTACCTGGGTCGTTATAGCTATCACTATAAAATTGCATATTCGGCATTCTTGTGTGTAATAACGCGTTATTACTAGTGCTATAAACGGAAGATCGTTGATGTGTTCGATTGGTTTGTTTGGGGTTATCACAATGCTTTGCAAGTTCTTCAAATAAAGATTTGAATCGTGCTTTTAATCGCTCACCTTCTTTCACTCTATAGCCTTGACGCAACCGTGAACGTATTGTTTCACGTTCTTTTTCAATTCTGTCGCAGCGACTTTGTGAGTAGGATTCGTATGCTTGAGGTAACGTTGTAAATATGGCAAGTAGTATCAATAAAATCCATTTAATCATTATTTATCCTTAAATTGAGTGCTTTCTTCCTTTGAGCTCCTAGAGTGAATATAAGGGATTGGATATAAAATAGAAACAGATAGTTTAGGGGAATTACTAAGTCGTGCTTTAGCGCAATAGTAAAAGTAATTTTGTAGGCGTTAAGTTTGCTGACGCCAAAAGCGCAACTTTTGAATTGTAGGCGGGAGTTTACCTCGCACTTGGGCTTTCAAATTGCAAATTTGAGTTATATGTCGCGTTGGCGACGGCAACCAAAGAAAGGCAAACGCCGGCCTCTCTTTGGAATCTCACAGCGCCCCGAGGATCACACTGTTTCCTCAATTGTAATTAATGATATGAACGTAACCAGCGTAGATAGGCCATCCGTGGCCTAGCTACGCTTTTTAACAGCATCCATGCTGTAAATTACTCATCATTAATTCAATTTCGGGTGTGATCACGGGGAATTATCTCAGCGTCAGCCTTCAAATTGTAGGCGGGAGTTTACCTCGCGCTTGGGCTTTTAATTGCAAATTTGAGTTTATATGTCGCGTTGGCGACGGCAACCAAAGAGAAGTAACCGCCGACTTCTCTTTGGAATCTCACGGCGCCCCGAGGATCACACTATCTCCTCAATTGTAATTAATGATATGAACGTAACCAGCGTAGATAGGCCATCCGTGGCCTAGCTACGCTTTTTAACAGCATCCATGCTGTAAATTACTCACCATTAATTCAATTTCGGGTGTGATCACGGGGGAGTTGTCTTGGCAGCGGTCTTTAATTCAATAATGAGTTAATGCTTGTTTACAATGCACTTTTTAGTACACTAACTACTGGCAAACAGGGAGTAGTTTTAATGCAGCAAATTGGTATTTACGAGCAGTTAATTACGCAAGTAATTGAGCAAAACTTAAATCGTGATCAATTTTATGTTGGCGAGCGCCAGCTTGAAACGGCCGAAGCGGCAACATGGCTTTCACGCTTTTTAGGTAAACTTGTTGCTCATGCAATTAATGCTATTCCTAATTCAAACGAGCGGTTACAAGAGCAAATTAGCCTTGCTAACAACCTTGTTCTTTGGCTTAAAGATCATATAAAAGATGATGAGCTTATTAACGAAAACCTTATTGATAGCCAAGGCCGAATACTTACTGCACTGTTTAATACCCAAAACCCTATTGCTGCAAATCTTAAAGAATACTCTCACGATATATTCCCGCTAACGGGCCTTACGCAAAGCGAATTATTTAGCGGTGCTAATGCAGGTATATCGCTCGAAACCGAGCTAAAGCGCGAGATAAAATCGTCCGACACTATTTACTGGCTTGTCTCATTTATAAAATGGACGGGCCTGCGCATTTTTAAAAGTGAGCTTGAAGCCTTTACCAAAAGCGGCAATAAACTCAAAGTTATTACTACTTCGTACATGGGCGCAACGGATGCTAAAGCCGTTGAGTTTTTAGCAAACCTGCCAAATACCGAAGTAAAGCTAAGTTATAATAATCAGCAAGAGCGCTTACATGCTAAATCTTACTTATTTATGCGCAATACAGGTTTTCATACAGGTTATATTGGCTCGTCTAACTTATCGCATTCGGCGCTTACCAGCGGCCTTGAGTGGAACTTAAAAATTACCGCGCAAGAAATCCCGCACATAATAGCTAAAACCAAAAGTACCTTTGAAACCTACTGGGAATCAAAAGACTTCGAGCTATTTACAGGCGCAGTTGAGTGTAAAGAAAAGCTAATAAATTCACTTAATGAGCAACGCGGTGTTGGGCAATCAAGCAGCCAGTTTTATTTTGATATAACACCAAAAACGCATCAACTCGCTATTTTAGAAAAACTAAGTGCTGAGCGCAGCGTTCATAATCGCTTTAAAAACTTAGTGGTTGCTGCAACGGGCACGGGTAAAACTATAATATCGGCGTTCGACTTTAAAACCGTTTACGATAAAAACCCAAATGCCCACTTTTTGTTTGTCGCCCACCGCGAAGAAATACTCAAACAAGCGCAAAGCGCTTACCGTGGCGTGCTTAAAAATAACGACTTTGGTGAGCTGTGGGTAGGTAACTACAAACCACAACGTTATAACCAATTATTTGCATCAATCCAAACGCTGAATAGCCAAATTGAATCACTCAATTTAACCAATGATTACTACGACTACATAGTAATCGACGAAGTACATCACGTAAGCGCTGCAAGTTATCGCGCTATATTAAACCACTTTACGCCTAAAATATTACTTGGCTTAACAGCTACGCCAGAGCGACAAGACGGTGCAAATATACTCGATGATTTTTGCGGTGTAATAGCCGCCGAAATTCGCTTACCAGAGGCAATAAATCAGCGACACTTATGCCCATTTCAATACTTTGGACTAGATGACGACACAGACCTAAGCAAAATAACATGGCGAGGCTCTAAAAATGGCGGCCGTTACGATATAAGCGAGCTAAGTAACCTTTATACAGGTGAAAACAACCGCGCTAACAAAATTATAGCCAGCCTTGCCGATATAGTGACCAACGTACATGCTATTAAAACGCTAGCGTTTTGCGTAAGCCAAAAACACGCTGAATTTATGGCCTCTAAATTTAACTTAGCAGGCATAAGTGCCGATGTGCTTACCAGCAAAAATACTAATGAGCGCGCGGCCAAACAACAAGCACTTCGCCAAGGCGAAATACAAATACTCTGTGTAGTTGATATTTTTAACGAAGGTGTCGATATTCCAGAGGTTGATACGCTACTGTTTTTGCGCCCCACTGAAAGCCTAACGCTGTTTTTACAACAGCTAGGCCGTGGTTTGCGCCTGCCCGATAACAGCCAAAAGCAGTGCTGTACCGTACTCGACTTTGTAGGCAATGCTCGCCCAGAATATGACTTTGCGAGTAAATTCCGCGCACTCATTGGTAAAAGTAATCAGCCAATAAAAACCGAAATCGAAAACAATTTCCCGCATCTACCGCTGGGTTGCCGTATAGAGCTACAAAAACGCACACAACAAACAATATTAAAAAATATTCAGCAAGCTATAAACTCTAAACGCCGTTTACAGCAGCTTATAAATAGCTATTCGCAACATACCAATGACGCGCTAACGCTAAGTAACTTTTTACGCATAAACCCACAAGTCACGCTTGAAGATATATACAAACCAAAAGATAAAAAGCTTGGTGGCTGGCACTGGCTTAAAGACGATGAAATTCCAGCAGAACAAGCCGATATTTACGCCGCGTATTACCGCGCTATCAACACCCAATTACTCGGCTGCGACTCGCTCAGCTACTTATGCTTTTTACGTGATTTATGTAATAACAACTTTAGCTTTATGCCAACACCACAAAACCAACAGTACGCGCTTATGGCGCATTACAACTTTTGGGATAGTACAGGCGAAAGTTTAGGGTTTAAAACCCTTGAGCAAAGCTTACAAGCACTTAAACACAAAGAGCTACAGCACGAACTTACACAAGTAATTACGCTATTAATTAACCGCATACACCAGCAAGAAAGCGATTTAGCATGCCTACCTAATCACCCAATAAAATTACACAGCCGCTACACACGCCAACAAATACTCGCCGCGTTTGGGGCGCACTCGTTTGATAAAAAATCGACCGCCCGTGAAGGCGTTTTAGAATTTAAAAATCAAAACCTAGAGCTGTTATTTGTAACGCTCAACAAGTGTGAAAAAACCTACTCGCCCACCACGCTGTATCACGATTACGCTATCAGCCCTACTTTGTTCCATTGGCAAACGCAAAACAGCGCCCGCCCAGAACACGGCCGAGGCCTTAGTTATATTCAGCACCAAAAAACAGGCAAAACCATCCTGTTATTTGTGCGCGAACAAGGCAAAGATGAAAACGGCAGAACTATGGGATTTGTAAACTACGGCGAGGTAAAATACCAACACCACAACGGTAGCCAGCCGATGAATATAACATGGGAGTTAACCAACCCCATGCCAAGTGAAATGTGGTATGAGGCTGGGAAATTAGCGGTTGGGTGAAGTTTAGCTGTCCAGATTTGAATTATTGCAAACTCCCCCAAATATTCTTTCAAGCTCAGATGTCTGTATCTCTATATTATCGTCATTAAATGTATGAGTGATTAACTTGAAAGGGCTATTATTATTATAGAAATTCAAATAAAAAATAGGCTTAGAAATTGAAATAGCATACTCAATTTCCATAATAATCCAAGGGGAGGCTATCGAGTTACCAGCTTCCATTGAATTTTTAGTTTCCAAGAAGATAACAGCACCAGATTGCTCTATTCTCTTTTTTAATACCATTTTAGTATAATCACTTAGTAACTCTCGCTTTAAAAAGTCATTATCACTTGTCCAATCACAATACACCGTCAATCCGTGCATGTTTAAACAAGACTTCAATTTTTTTACTAATTTAGTATCGCGAAAGCTATGGGAAATAAAAACATGAAATGACTTTTTATTTTGAAGTCTATTACCTTCTATTAATTGATACAGGTGTTCGGGAGTACCTATAAAGTCACTTTTTTCTGTTTGATATGGCTTTACTTTTCCTTTAAACTTTTTCCTAAGATTGACATAAAAATCTAACTTTTGGATATGATCAAATGCCATAACTCTGATTTGGTCATTTTTTTCACTATCATTTAATTTTTGAAAAAAAGTTATTACCTTTTTGGTCCTATACTTTTTTAGCTCATTGAATATTTCAATTTTCTCTGTAATTTTTATACCTTTTTTATGGTATGCAGAAATAAAAACATCGATATATAAAGGTTCAACAATTTGAAGATCTTTATTTAATATTTCTTGTTTACTCGCTTGAATAACCTGCCTTTTTTTGGCTTTTTCTAAAAGTTCTTTATATATAGTTTTAGACTTGCCCGCATCATGATTATTCTTATGATTAATTTTATATTCATATGAAAGCATGTGCTTCACTTTTGGCAAACGATAAAAAAACACGTCTGGTTTATCATGAAAGTATCTCTTTTTTTTACCAACTTTGTTGAGGAAAGAGTCTTTACTCTCGTATAATTCATATCTCAACTTCACTTGAGTCCATTCAATCGGAAAAAACAGCTTAAAAAATTCAAGTAAAATGTATTTATCATATTTAAGTGGTAATGCTTTTGAAGTCAAGTCCAAGGGCTTAGAGAGTGACTTTTGAACGCTACGAGTTTGTGATAAATATTTTTTCTTAACAATACCTGTCATGCTTTTCCTATATTATCACCTAGGGTGATATATAAATTAACAGCGAAATTGGTATCCCCAACTTATAAGTTAATTACTTTTCCACTGATTAACTAAAAAATAGCGTGTTTTGATTATAGTTTTTGTGACTAGAATATTTATCGAACACAAAGTACCCTTTATTCTTTTAACATCAAATCCACAATTTTAATTATTTTCGAAATTAGCTGCTCAGGCTTGTTTACCATTACTCCTAGTTCTTTAATAGCGGCAATAAGATCGGTATTATTTTCATCATAATATTTAGAAATTTCAGACATAACTTCCTCCCATATCTCTTTTGCCATGAATCCGCTACATCCTACTGGTATTAGCGCCAATCCTAATTGGTGAGCTATTTCAAATTCTTTTTTGACCCCTTGTGCAATTTCCAATTTTCCATTAACGAGTTTATTACCCATAAAAAATATTGCTATGCCGGCAGTGCTAATCACCTCATTTCTGTATTTTTCCCAAGTTTGCTCCCTTTCTTTTGGATCTTCTATATATTGCGGGAAAGGCTTCATATTTAGATAATTACTTACTTGTCCATTTTGATATTCATACACTCCTTGAATAGCTCCTGTTATGAAAGCATTACCAATACCTAATCCTATACCAGAAGAGATTTTATAGTTTTTTTCAATTAAAACTTTACCAAGGCGGCATAAAAAAGACTCAACATCACATTGTTTAAAAGGAGTAAAGTCGTGAGCACTTCCAGACAAAAAAATTGTTTTTCGTCTATGAAGCCTTTCAATCCTTTGTAATATCTCCGTTATATCAGAGTATTCTTTTACTAATATTGTTTTAACTTGGAATCTCGACAAGTCTTTGATCAGTAAACCTTGTTTTATTTTTGCATTTTCGTAAAGAGCAATAGAATCAAAGTTAGTTTCATCGCATTCTTTAAATATACAATAATGCTGCCTTTGGTGCTTTTCAAAATATGCTCTTACGCGACTCATAATATAATCTAAATTAGGGTCAGTGAAACTAAACCCTAAAAAAAGAAAGGTTTTTGATACTAAATCTCCTGATAATGCCGTTATGTAGGGCTGCATTTTAAGCGGGTACTGTTCGTAATCGTCTTTAGTCAAGACTGCACTATCTGGGTGGTCTATATCACCATGCATTTTGTATACTACTGCATCTCTTTTTTTCTTTGTAAGTGCAAGATGATTATTAGTATATTTTATATCGACTATCTTGTGCGTATTTTCTAAAGACTTTTCAATTAACTTATCGTAGTTTGTTGTCCAATACGTTTTAATGGGAAGACGAGATAAAATTTGATGATTTTTAGTAGGACTTTTAGCAGTAGCTATTTCATCCATCAGCTGCTGGCTTATTCTATTTCTTCCATTTTCGTTTAAGTAAAATTGAGCAAGACCAACTAAATCTATTTCCTCTTCAATATTTAAATGCAGTTCATCTGCAAGTGGTCTAAGAAGCTCTTTCCAATTAACGTACCCTGCAGATGAAGAAAGGCCAGCACCAGCAAATATGGCAATGTTGTTCTCCTCTAACTCACTAATAACATATTGAATAAATGTAAGCGTCTAGCGAACCACACCTAGCATCGATGTTCTGATTATCTAAAAATACCTGCTCAATGATAAATTCGGAGCAGGTGATGAAAACTTACAGAACAAGCGCACAGTGGCAGCAGCTTTTGCTGAAACGCAGTACGTTTAGTGGTACTAATATTGAATTCTGCCAACACCATAATGTCGCTATTACGACTTATTATAAACAACGTGCTTTACTGGCAAAAGACCAGCCTAATTCCACCTTGCCAGTGCACACGCAGTGCCTTACATCATCACGTTTTGTCCAGGTAAAACAAACTACTGAAGTCTGCGCGCAAACTCGTCAAAATACGCTGCAGTTTGATACGCTAACCGGCCAACTCACGTTTCCTATCGATTTAGCGACGGCCGATATCGTTGCCATTATTAAAGGGCTAACGGTATGAGGATGTTCGTTGATGTACCCACCGTCTATTTATGTGCCGATGCCGTTGATTTTCGAAAATCAATTAATGGTCTGGGGGCGTTGGTGGAAGCAGAGCTTGAACTACCCGTGCTCAGTGGTGCGCTATTTGTGTTTTGTAATAAAGGCCGTGACAAACTCAAACTGCTTTACTGGGATAACACCGGTTTTGCACTGTGGTATAAGCGATTAGATAAGCATAAGTTCAAATGGCCCAAACTCATGTCACCCACCATGACCTTAAGCGAGCAGCAATTACACTGGTTATTATCGGGTTATGATGTGATTGGACACAGTAAAATTGATGTCGCAGGTAAGCAAATGCTTTAATATTTGCGATCGATTGATGATCATCAAAGTGAGTTCAGTTAGCACTGCAAAGCCTTTGATGATGCCTTAAAATAGGCGTCATGAAAAATGAACTCGCCCTTAAACAGCGCATTGCTGAACTTGAAAAACTGTTAGCGCAGAAGGATGCCCAGATTGCGGCATTGGAAGAGCGCTGGAACTTGGCCCAACAAAAACAATTCGGCAAAAGTGCTGAAGGCTTTGCCGGGCAAGGCGAGTTATTCAATGAAGTGGAAGAAATTGTTGAGGAAGTTGAGGCAGAGCAACAATCCATTAGCTATACCCGTAAAAAGCCGGTGCGTAAGCCACTGCCAAAAGACTTACCTCGTGAGCAGGTTATTCACGACATCATCGACAAAACCTGTGATTGCTGTGGCGGTGAGCTACATAAAATGGGTGAAGATAAGTCAGAAAAGCTTGAGTTCATACCCGCTAAAATCAAAGTGATTGAGCATATTAGGCCTAAATACGCCTGCCGTCACTGTGATAAATCCTCAACTCAGACACAGATTAAACAAGCCTCAATGCCTGCCATGCCCATCAACAAAGGCATTGCAACCAGCAGTTTGCTCAGTCAGCTTATCACCAGTAAATACCAATACGGGTTACCGCTGTATCGCCAGGAAGCGATGTTTAAGCAATACGGTATTGAACTCAGTCGACAGACCATGAGCAGCTGGATAGACAAATCAGCCTCACTCTTCGCGCCATTAGTTGAACGGCTTAAAGCCGAGCTGTTAAGGCAACCCACGCTGTTTGCCGATGAAACGCCATTAAAGGTGGTGAAATCGGACAAAGTAAACAGTTACATGTGGGTGTATTGCTCGGGTCGAGATTCACCAGACCCGAATAATCCCATCCCTAATATCGTACTTTACGACTTCCACAATAGTCGCGCGGCCGCCTGCGTGGTCAATTATCTTGATGGATATCAAGGGTACTTGCACGTGGATGGCTATCAAGCCTATGCCAGAACAGAGGCAACCTTAATTGGCTGCTGGGCGCATGCTCGTCGTAAATTTATCGACGCGAAAAAGCTACAAGGTAAAAACAAAACCGGCAAAGCGGATGTGGTATTGAGCCTTATCCAAAAACTGTACGGCGTTGAGTCACGCATCAAAGATAAAAGTGTGGATGACAAATATACGGCAAGACAAGAGGTTAGCCTGCCTATTCTTAGCAAGCTAAAAATATGGCTTGAGCAGGATCAGCCAAATTTAGTGGGGAACAGCAAACTGATAGAGGCAGCTAATTACCTGGCAAATCAATGGCACAAGCTCATACGCTATGTTGATGAAGGCCGACTTAGCATCGATAATAATAGAGCAGAACGCGCGGTAAAACCGTTTGTGATAGGCCGAAAGAATTGGTTATTTAGCCAAACGGCTAACGGTGCCCATGCTAGTGCCACCCTTTACAGCATTGTGGAAACCGCCAAGATAAATGGTCTAATCCCATTTAATTACATCTGTGCTTGCCTTGATGAACTGTGCCAGCCTGAGCCCGATATCGACAGCTTGTTACCCTGGAATTTTAAAACATAGGTGTAGTTCGCTAGACGCTCACGAATAAATTGCTCTTGCTCATGATTCATTTTAACCTCCTAATTGTTTTACTGCATTAGCTTAGGCTATTAACTCGCAAGCCAATCATTTAATCTTTCAGCAGTGTTAGTACGATAATCATAAACTAACCACAGATTCGATGAAAACCCATCCAACTGACCCCACACAATATGCCTATAAAGTCCTAAATACTCTTGTTGGGCCCATGATTGATCATTTTTATTAGTAGTAACAGGTAAGAGTGCTACATTTCTTGAGGATAGATATATATCTCCAATTCCTAACTCCCATGGAACCCACTTAGAATTCTGACTATTTTTAGTTATAAATACTACTTGTTTACGACTTACTTTTATCTGTTTTTTCAGGATAAGTGCTGTTTCAGGGTTTGGGTTAACAGGTAATCTATCATCTCCTAAATCACAATATACTGAAGCACCATGGCTTTCTAGTAGATGAATAACACTGGGTAAATACTCCTCATCCTTTGAAGAATGAGACAAGAAGGTATCTTTATTATTCTTTGAGGCTGAATGAGATTTTAAGGCTACCCTCCTTTCCATAGTAAGTGCATCATTAAATCTTCTAAGATCCTCAAAAGTAATAAAATCAACCATTATCACGCCTTAATAAACAAGTATCAATTTTTGACAGATCGAGCCTACTAATTTGCTTTATTAGTAATAGCATGATTAATCCAATTTGAAATGTTTGCAGATATTTCTGTGTATGCATTATTCGATTTAGGATCATAACAGGGGATGAATTCAGATAACTTTTTCCCATTGTCAAATTTTATAAGCTCAAATGGATTTACTCCTTTACAACTGACACCATTTCTAGGACATTTTAGATTATGAATATGAATACCTAAAATAGCTTTACCATCGTTCCAGGCTTTTATTATTTCATGCTTAACCCAAGGCCTCTGAGCTGTTTCACTGCCTATCAAAACTATAATACACCGCTTATATTTCATATTTTGATCTATCCAATTTTCCACAGCTTTTTTGCCCGTCCTTTTTAATGTTTCCCACTCATTCGGCGTGGTTGGAGCATTCCCTTCAATAGAGCCTATATTTCTAATCTGCTGAACTCTCATCACATCATTACCGAAATGAAAACTATAAAAAACAGGTACTCTTGCCATTTTTTTCTCCATGTTAATTGTTGATATTCCACCTAGCATCCCGCCTAAAAAGACACCACCAATACCTGGAAGTATTAGATTACCTAAAACCCCTCCCATAATTACCGGAATTAGACTATCTGCATTACTATTGTTTTTATTTAAATTTCTCTTCGGTGACTTTAATTTTTTATATATTTTCATTTTTGTGTGTACACCTACATTTACCTAAGAACAATAGTCTAGTTTGTATACGTGATATCTAAACAATACACTCCAATTCCCCGTGATCACACCTGAAACTGAGTTAATGATGAGTAATTTACAGCATGGCGGAATTTTGTTCCCGACAAATTCCAAGTACCTAAATCCCTTTAGGCAATGCTGTACAAAGCGTAGCTTGGCCATGGATGGCCTATCTACGCTGGTTACGTTCACATCATTAACGTAAGTTGAAGATAAAGTGTGATCTTCGGGTGCGCCGTGGGATTCCAAAGGGCGGTCGGCGGCAGCCGCCCTTTGGTTGCCATCGCCAACGCGATATAACCTCGAATAGAGGTTATTAAATCTCTAAATCCCACGCAAAAAAACAACTGATGAGCGCGATATAAAATAGCACCAACATATTAATTACACCGAAATTCAAAAGCTTCGCTTTTCGCGTCAGCAAATTCAACGCCTACGAGCGAACATTTAACCTTCAATTTAAAAGCGCGAGGTAAACTCCCGCCTACAACTATTCCACAACTACCTGTTTAAACCTTGCGAATGTTCGCATGCTGTCATCAGCAATCATTACTTCATATTCTGGGTTTTGAGCGATTAGCTCATATTGCCCATTGGGTAATTTATTAACTTTGCGCAGTAAATACTGCCCATCACCGCTTATATCGTCTCGCTCTATCGCGACTATTTGGCCGCGCAGCGATCCCGCTTTATCGGATGTTATAAGCTCAAGTAGCAGTAAATCACCATCCAGTATTGGATGTTTACCGCCGTTCATAGAGTTACCCGAAGCGCGTGCTAAAAAATGCACGTTTGGATCAAGCTTGCCTGCGCCAAGTGGCGCGTCCATCAATTCCATACCGCTTTCATCCCCTGTTTTAAAATGCCCACAGGCAATTCTAATATTGGGAAAGAACGGCAGTTTTAGCGCGTTATCTTGTTCTTTTGCTGTATCGGCTAACTCTTTAAACGCTAACTGAGTTACATTGTCAGCTTTTTGCTCTGTATTTTGTTCCGTGGTTGGCGTTTTTACTTTTAGTCGCTGGCTGTATTTAGCTAAGGTGCATTCAACCAGTTCTAACACGGCGCCGTTTAGTAACTCGCATTTTTCTGCGGGTACGTCAAACGTGGCTTTTACGGTGTTGTTTTGTAAGGTAAACCATTGTGTGCCGTCTTTATTTTTATTGGTGTAGGCTTTAATTGGATTTTTACGCCAGTAGCTCTGCCATGTTTGCGAATCTGCAGCTGCTTGCTGTTCTTTAATAGGTAAATCGTGTTGCTTTAAATTTGGATGGCGCGCGAGTACCTTTGCACTCATTACAGCAAGTTCTGCAACTGTTGGGGGGTTAGCAAAGCCATTTAAAGCAACATAAGCCTCAAGAAAAATAGCTTTGAAGCATTTGGTCATACTGGTAGTTTGTATGCCTTTATGTAAAAAGTCGTAAAACGGTGCTAATTGCTTGGCACTTTGCTGTGCTTCGTCATCAATATTTTGTATTTTAGCAATTAGATCAAACCAACTAGTGTAGTTGCTGTTTACCTTTTTTATATCGCCGTAGTGGTAGTAAAACTCACTTAATGTAGGTAAATGCCCTAGTTGCTCGGCAAGTTGTGTTATATCTTCTAACGCTGTGGTGCGCTGTATTTTGGCTAGCTGCTGCCAAAAGTTGGTAACTTTTAAGTCAATATTTATAAAGCAGCCATCAGCAAGGTTTGGTTTTTTAAGCTTTTTAACTACACCAGTTGGCGTGGTTTCATGAAGTAGCGCATAAGGTTTATTTAAAAAGCTGTGGTGGTTACCAATAAAATCGAGCACCACTAAATGTGTTTTACCTTCGAGGGTGCGTAAACCCCGCCCTAATTGCTGTAAAAAGAGTATTTTAGAGTCGCTTGGGCGCAGCATTAATATGGTATCAATGCTTGGTAAATCAGTGCCTTCGTTAAATAGGTCAACAGTAAATAGTACTTCAACTTTACGCTGTTCTAATTGTTTAAGCGCCTCATTACGTCGTACTTTTGATTGGCTATGCACTGATAGCGCTTTTACACCCGCTTTATTAAATGCAGCAGCCATATAATCGGCATGTTTGGTAGATATACAAAAGCCCAATGTGCGCTGCTGTTTGTATTGCTGCCACTGTAAAAGTGCATGGTCTGCCCGTTTTTGGGTTGCAAATTTGTTTTCAAGTGCTGCTGGATCAAATCGGCCATTACGCCACGGAATAGCTTGGTAGTTTACGTTTTCATCCCAAATACCGTAGTAATGAAATGGCACTAACGTTTTTTGGTCTATCCCCTGCGTTAAGTTACGCTCAAATACTAGGTTGTTGTCGCATAACCCTAAAATATCAGCTTGGTCGGTACGCTCTGGTGTAGCTGTTAAACCCAGTAAAAACTTCGGTTCAAAGTAGTTTAAAAGCTGGCGATATACGCGCGCACTTGCATGATGAAATTCGTCAACAATAATGTAATCAAATGCCGTTGGTGCAAACTGCTTTAAGTGATTACTTCGGCCAATGGTTTGAATAGAGGCAAACAAACACTCAGCGTTTTTGTCTCGCTGTTTACCGTTATAAAACCCAGTAGATAGAGTAAGTAATTCAGAAAATGTACGCTGTGCTTGCAAAAGTATTTCTTCACGATGCGCTACAAATAAAACACGTTTTGCTTTGAATTGTTTTACATCAAATGCACTTAACCATGTTTTACCCATACCCGTTGCTAAAACCACTAAGCCACGCTTAAAGCCCTCAGTACGCGTTTGCGCTAAGGCATTAAGCGCTTCAATTTGAGCTGTCCTTGGTGTTTTAGCTTCATTCTTTTCAATAACTTGCTCAGCTGTATCAGCGTGGTTTACCGATACAAACTGCTGTGTTTTACGCCTAGTAATGTAGCTATTTATCCATTCATGGCTTAGATGGGTAACAAATTCGTGATTAAAAATATTTTCAAAAGCTGTGCGTATACTAAAAAACTGCTTCGCTGCTTGGCTTGTTTTTGGTTGTGTATAATCGTGTCTAAAATTCCACTCATGCCCTTTGGTTAATGCGCTGGCACTAATATTACTTGAGCCAATAAAGGCACAGCCATCAGTAATCTCTTTTTGGTCGTTTGTTTTGACAAAAATATACGACTTCATATGAAAACTTTGATTACTGTGTGTTTGGTAAATACGCACATCGGCTCCACGATCTACCAATGCCATGAGTTCTCTCAACGCATTAGGATGAGTAATATCTAGGTAATCTGAGGTAAGTAATTTAAGTGTTGCACCACTTTGCAAAGCTTCACTGAGTGGATCAAACAACAAAGCTAAGCCACTTGGCTGAATAAATGAAACCGTAACTTCAATCTCAGTGGCATTATTTATGGCATGCACAAGATTAGGTAATAACGGGTCATTATCACCCGTAATAAGCTGCTGGTTATTACTTTGCAGGTGTTGATGTTCACTAAAACTATTCACTTATAATTTCGCTTTGCTATGCGTTAACAAGGCATTGAGCCACACTTCACTTTCGCGCTCTGGGCGCTGATCAACACTTTGCCATTGTTTAATAGCTTTTAACTGCGTATGGCTAAGTAAATGCGTTAAAGAATTTTCGTTTAAATCGGTAAATTCGCGACCATTATGCACACGCTCTGTGTCGCCATATTTAAACGATACATACAAAACACCGTTTGGTTTTAATGCAGTTTGTAGGTTTAAAAACACCTGCGGAAGTTCAGCTTTTGGCACGTGCAATAAGCTAGCGCAGCACCAAATAGCATCGTATTTATTAACGCAATCTAGCTGTTGAAAGGTTTTAACGTCGACGGGTTGTTGTAAGTAACTGCTTGCTAATGCGGCAAGCTCTGGGCTTGCATCAAACGCGCTAACAGTAAAACCCTGTTGTTTAAAGTAAGCAGCATCGCGGGCACTACCGCAACCTGCATCTAAAATATGGCCGTGTTCGGTAACGTGTGGCAAAAACTCAGCATACAGCACTGACATATCAACATTTAGGGTTGAGTCACTAAAGTTTTGTGCGTTTTGATTGTAGTAACTAAGTGTGGAGTTTGACACGAGACACACCGCTCCTTGGTTTATCTGTTAATAACTAACGTATTATTAAGTTAGTATTCATTTAAAACAATTTACCTGATTGGTAAAAATAAATATAGGCTTATTAGTTATATAACCAATAAAAACTACGCCGTTATCATTAATACGCGCCTGCTTTTACAATTATGTAAATTTAGCCTTAACTTTTAAACAATTAAGTACAAGCTTTTGTTATTACTAAATTTAAAAACCACACAACACGTTTAAATTAATCCGAGTGCATAATCGTGCCTACACATTAAAAGCTGCGCTTTTAGCGCCAGCAAGCTCAACGCCTACAGCCCATAAGCGCGAAGTAAACTTCCGCCTACTCTTGTACATTAACCTTGGTTAATTTTTACCTAAAACCTCAAGCCTGACACCTAAAACCTGCTCTTGCTCTACTGGCTATTTTTTAAGTTTCTTTTACCTTTCATCTTTGGCTTTGGATCTGTATAATTCGCCAGCTAATTTACCCTATTGTCTGGTTCTTGTTTGTGGCGTTTTGCTGCAGCCTATCCCTGTCAGTACTTTTTCTAGGATTACATTTTTTTGATCTCCACCGCAAATATCACGATGCAGTTTGGCGCAGAGCCGTTGTTTGAAAACATTTCAGCTAAATTTGGTAACGGTAACCGTTACGGTTTAATTGGCGCTAACGGCTGCGGCAAGTCGACTTTCATGAAAATTTTAAGCGGGGCACTTGTGCCAAGTGCCGGTAATGTATCTATTACTCCTGGGTTAAAAGTAGGTAACCTAAGCCAAGACCAGTTTGCGTTTGAAGAATTTAGCGTAGTTGACGCTGTAATTATGGGCGACGTGGAGCTTTGGAAAGTAAAGCAAGAGCGCGAACGTATTTACTCTTTGCCAGAAATGAGCGAAGACGATGGCATGAAAGTAGCTGAGCTAGAAAGCGTATTTGCAGAAATGGACGGTTACACGGCAGAAAGCCGCGCTGAAGAAATTTTGCTAGAAGCGGGTATCGATAAAGAATTTCATTATGGCTTAATGGCAAACGTAGCGCCGGGCTGGAAACTACGTGTGCTTTTAGCACAGGCGTTGTTTGCAAACCCTGATATTTTGCTACTCGATGAACCTACAAATAACTTGGATATTCATACAATTACTTGGCTTGCTAACGAGCTTAACAAGCGTAAATGTACCATGATTATTATTTCGCATGACCGTCACTTTTTAAACTCGGTATGTACACACATGGCCGATATTGATTACGGCGAGCTGCGTATTTACCCTGGTAACTACGAGAAATTTTTAGAAGCTGCTGGCCTACAACGCGAGCAATTACTTGCTGAAAACGCGAAAAAGAGCGCTGAAATTGACGAACTACAAGACTTTGTTAACCGTTTTGGTGCTAACGCATCTAAAGCGAAACAAGCAAGTTCGCGTGCTAAAAAAATGGATAAAATTAAACTTGATGAAGTTAAATCGTCAAGCCGTATGAGCCCTTCGCTAAGCTTTGACGAAGGTAAAAAAATGTATCGTCAAGCGCTTGAAGTTAACAAAATTGGCCATGGCTTTGATGGCGAAATGTTGTTCTCTGGCGGCGACTTATTACTTGAAGCCGGCGCCAAGCTTGCGGTAATTGGCGAAAATGGTGTGGGTAAAACTACCTTTTTACGCTGTTTAGTAGACGAGCTTAAAAGCTTAGAGGGCGAAGTTAAGTGGTCTGAAAATGCTACTTTTGGTTATTGCCCGCAAGACAGCACTAAAGATTTTGATAACGACTTAACCTTGTTTGATTGGATGTCGCAGTGGCGCACCGCTAAGCACAACGATTTAATGGTACGTGGCATGTTAGGCCGTTTGTTGTTTACAGCAGACGATTCAAACAAAAAAGCGCGTAACTGTTCAGGTGGTGAAAAAAACCGTTTGTTATTTGGTAAGTTAATGATGCAAGACGTTAACGTACTAGTAATGGACGAGCCTACAAACCACATGGATATGGAAGCCATTGAAGCACTTAACAATGCGTTAAAAGACTTCCAAGGTACGCTTATTTTTGTAAGCCATGACCGTGAGTTTGTATCGTCACTTGCTACGCGTATTATTGATATTAAAGATAAACAAGTAATCGACTTTCAAGGCTCGTTTGACGAGTACCTAGCCAGTTGTGAAGAGAAAAAAGTAGCGTAATAACAGCTTTTAAATAATACTCTATTTAAATATTAAGTAAAAACGGTGCTAGCTTTAGCGCCGTTTTTTTGTGCTTGTTATTTGCGTTTCGAGCTTGGGCTTTGGCCTGTGAGCAATTGTTTTTTAAGTAATTAACTCACAAAAAGGCTATGAGGCGCTGCGCTTTTAGAGGGTGAAAAATAAATATAGCTCTACTAATTTACTCTCATTACCTACTCTTTGTGCAATTTTTGTAGGCGGGGCTTTATGCCGCGCATTTTAAATTTAAAAGCCTATTCACAAAGAGGCTATGAGGCGCTGCGCTTTAGAGGGTGAAAAGAGCTGCAAGTTTCGAACTGCGGATAAAATGGAACTGCTCTACTCATTTACTCTCATTATCTACTCTTTGTGCAATTTTTGTAGGCGGGGCTTTATGCCGCGCATTTTAAATTTAAAAGCCTATTCACAAAGAGGGTATGAGGCGCTGCGCTTTAGAGGGTGAAAAGAGCTGTAAGTTTCGAACTGCGGATAAAATGGAACTGCTCTACTCATTTACTCTCATTACCTTCTCTTTGTGCAATTTTTGTAGGCGGGGCTTTATGCCGCGCATTTTAAATAATAAAATGATCGCTTTTAAAATAACCGACGTAATGTAATGTGAAGGGCTTAAAAAGTTGGCTGTCGGGTAACCAAGGTCACTGTGTATATCCCCCTTCGCCATGTAAGTTAAAAAAGGTGTATTTTTTGATGATTTATACACCTTATTTATTTTTGTAACTTAATTTAAAGTATTGAATTGAGTTAAGTAATTGTTCAGCTTAGTCGCGTTATTATGTAATCTAACTTATTGTTTTTCCCTTTGACATTATGTTGTTTTAAGTAGTTTTTGCCAGCTCACCTTGAGCTGGTTTTTTTTGCCTAATTTTTATCAATAGCGTCTAAAAATGTCTAATTGCTGCAAACTAACGTTAATTACCTAACCAGCGCTATAAAGTGTTTAACGAAACAGCAACCTCCTCTAGTACCCTGAATCTGTGCATGTTAAAGTTGCCTTAGCGATTTATTGATTTTATTTATTAGGCGTACTATGCGTTACTTTTTATTACTATTGTTTATTTGCGTAACTTTTAATTCTACAGCAATCATTGCTGCTGAAGATGACCCTTTTTCGGCTCCCACCGAGCAGCAACAAAACCAAGCTGTTGATGGGCTAGCTGCTCCTATGTATAAACCGCTAATGGAGCGTTATATTCTTGATGAGCTTAGAGCTGTGCGTCAAGATCAGCAAAAACTGCGTGAGGATGTAACTAAACAAGTAACTCATGCCCAGCTAGATACCGCTGACCGTGCAATTACCTATACTACTGATACCATTAACAATGTATTTTTTATTATTACGGCTACCGCATCAATTTTAGTATTAGTTGGTTGGAACTCACTGCGCGATGTTAAAAATAAAGTAGAAGACATAGTAAATACCCGAGTAAGCGTTATTACTGATGAGTATGAAGATCGCTTAAAAATTCTTGAAGAAAAACTGCGCGTTCGCTCTGAAGAAATACTCAGTAACCAAGAACGAATTTCGGTCACTAATGAAGTTCATTCACTGTGGATGCGGGCTAATTTAGAAAGTGATTTTGCTAATAAAATTGAAATTTTTGACGAAATTTTAAAACGTAAACCCGAAGACGTAGAAGCTATTGCTTATAAAGCCGATGCACTGCTAGAAATTAACGATACAGCACAAGCTATTGAGCTATGTAACCAAGCAATAGAAATAGACAGCGATTATGGCTATGCTTATTGGCAACGTGCGTGTGCTTATGCGTTAATTCATGAACATGCCGATGCGTTGGCCGATATTAAAATGGCGTTAGATTACTCACCTAACTTACGCAATGAACTACTGCACGAGAGTGCGTTTGCTAGCCTACACGACAACGAAAGCTTTAACGAAATTTTGAGTGCGACTAGCGTTTAAAGTACAGATCTATTGCTTTACTGAGCAGCTCGTCGAGCTGCTCTTCAAACTCTACTATATTTATTTGAAAGTGATTAAAGTACAGCTTGGCCTGAACTTGCGATAAGTTGCGGCTATTTACGCTGTATTGACGTTCACTTTTTTGCTTGTCGTAACGAGGGGTAAATAAAAATTGCGCATAATATGGTGATTTAATATGCTTATTAGCATAGCGACAAAAATCTTCTATGTCGCTTAGCCCTTGTGGGCCTAAACAGCCTGGCTCTACCCGATACTCTAGGCGAATTTTTTTCTCGTCGTTTAACTGCATTTTGATACTTACTTACCTAGTTATGAGTTATCGAAAAAATAACACACGAATTATTTTACCATCTTTAACTTGATAGCTTGAAATAAGCTCTGAGCGTTTATCTATTACGTTTTTATCTACTGAGCAGGTTTCTGATAATTCATGATCAATTACTATGTCGCCATGTACTATGCGTTTAATTGGTGATGAATGAATGCATTTTAGCTTTTTAAACATTAAGCCATAACGGGCTATTAGTTTTTCTTTGCCTTTAAATAGCAGCTCGTTAGGAAAAATATAAAATTCAACGTCTTCGGCATAAACCCGAATAAACTCTTCAATATTACGGGCGTTATAGGCTTTAACTAATTGTTCAATTACAGCTAATGATTCGCGCGATTGTTTGGCTTTTGTTTGCTGTTTTTGCGTTAAGGCTTCTTTAGCTTGCGTTACTACTTGCTCAGCTTTGGCAATAGCGGCGGCTTTTTCTTCTTTATTTTTAATTTTTTCAACTGGCTTAGGAGTTTCGGTGCCAAGTACTTTTGAGTCGTCTACTTTGTTAGGATCAACAACTGGTTTTGTTAATACTGCTTCTTTATGTTCTAGGGTATTGAGCCTATCTGTAGCTTGTTGCTTTGACTCGTCGGCAGCTTGCTGCTGTTTTTCAATTACAGGCTTAGCTTGCTCTGCACTGTTTTGCGCTGTTGTGTTGGTTTCTTGCTCTGTTGCGTAAACAAGCGCCGCGGCACCAATAAATATAAAAGCAAAAACGATAGGTAAAGATTTCATAGTTTTCCTAAAATGAGCACGAAATACTGTTAGGGCGCAACATAGCAAATTTTACGGTTTTGGGGTAGTGATTATCTGTTTAGTACTAGAGCATGTTTGGTATTTAGCATGGTTATTGCCCATTTAAAGGAATAACCACACTAAATAGGTACTTATTTACCTAAAAACCAAACATATTGCTACACGTTCAAGCGGGCAAAATACACATGCCTAACTACCAATATTGCTCAACCGTTATGTGGCCGGGGGTTCTACGGCGATTGCGTTGGTAATTTTGGCTTATTAGTAATTCGGTAGTGTCTTTTACCATTTGCGGATTACCACAGATCATAAACTGTGCATTTTCGGGCGTGGCATCTAGCCCAACGTGCGAAAACAATTGCTTATTAGCTATCGCATCCGTTATTCGTCCGTGCAACCCTACATTAGCTTGCTCACGACTCACTACGGGAATGTAATTTAACTGCTTAGGATGAGCTTCAAGTAGCGTGTTTATAAGCTCCTGATAGCTTAAATCGTCATTTAAACGTACACCATGTACTAGGTTTATATGCTGATACTTTTGCCATACTTCGCTCTGTTGTAGCATGGATAAAAACGGCCCCAAAGCGGTGCCGGTACTAAGCATCCATAACTGCTCGCTGGCGGGTATTTCGTCAAGGGTAAAAAAGCCCGTAGCACGGCGCTCTATTAATACATTATCGCCTGGTTGTAGCTTGGCTAAATGCGATGAGAGTAAACCGTCAACTACGTTTATTAGGTAAAACTCTAAATTGGGGTCATCGGGGGCATTAACGTAGGAGTAAGCCCGCGCAATGCGCTTATCACCATCCATTATAGATAGCTTAGTAAACTGCCCCGCTTTAAATGGCTCAACGTCGGCATTTACCGTTATGCTAAATAACGAGTCTGTCCACCAAGTAATTGTTTTTACTGTTGCATCAACCCAATTAGACATAGTTAGCTCCTATATTATCGGCTATAAAGTATTAAGGTTACTGACTTACTTTAAATGTGCGTTTTAGAGCTTAAACCTTAACATTAAGTAACAAATACTTATAGAGTAATTAGCTGCCAAATTTTACGAGTGAAAATAGGAAATAAATAAATAGAGCTAGATTTATTTTTCACACCACCCACAGCTCTTTTCACCCACTAAAGCACAGCGCCTCATTGCCTCTTTGTGAACAGGTTTTTAATTTAAAATGCGCGACAACAATTTGCACAAAGAGAAGACAATGAGAGTAAATGAGTAGACATAAAACACATTGTTCTTGGCTTTGTTATTCCTCTAAAGCGCAGTGTCTACTAACCTATTTTAAACAGGTTTTAATTTAAAATGCGCGACAACAATTTGCACAAAGAGGAGAAAATGAAAGTAAATGAGTAGACATAAAATACATTGTTCTTGGCTTTGTTATTCCTCTAAAGCGCAGTGCCTCATACCCTCTTTGTGAATAAAATGGGCTTAAATGTTTTTGCACAAAGAGAAGACAATGAGAGTAAATGAGTAGACATAAAATACATTGTTCTTGGCTTTGTTATTCCTCTAAAGCGCAGTGTCTACTAACCTCTTTTTAAACAGGTTTTAATTTAAAATGCGCTATAACAATTTGCACAAAGAGAAGACAATGAGAGTAATTGAGTAGACATAAAATACATTGTTCTTGGCTTTGTTATTCCTCTAAAGCGCAGTGTCTACTAACCTCTTTTTAAACAGGTTTTAATTTAAAATGCGCTACAACAATTTGCACAAAGAGAAGACAATGAGAGTAAATGAGTAGACATAAAACACATTGTTCTTGGCTTTGTTATTCCTCTAAAAGCGCAGCGCCTCATACCCTCTTTGTGAATAAATGGGCTTAAATGTTTTTGTATAAAGAGCAGAAGGTGTGAAAGTATACAAACAGGTTTTAGCGCATTACGCCAGGAAGTTGCTTGGCTGCAAAATAATATCTGGCTTAAACTTAATTTGTAGATGCAGAGCTAACTCACGTTAAAAGCTAAAGTTTAAGCATAAAAAAAGCCGCATAAATGCGGCTTTGGGGTTTAGTCTCACTTCACTTTGGGCGTGTCTCCAAAATTTAGTGAATACGTTACCAAGGAACTGTTTTACTTAAATAGCCAATTACTTAGATAGACTCTAAAGCAATTTTAACCATTTCGTTAAATGTGCTTTGACGCTCGTCAGCAGGAGTTGCTTCGCCAGTGATCACATGATCACTTACTGTGAATAGCGCCATTGCTTTTGCGCCATATTCGGCTGCAACGCCATATAAACCGGCTGTTTCCATATCAACAGCAAGCACACCTAATTTATCTAAATCTTTATAAAAAGTGTCGTCGGCTTGATAAAATGTATCGGTAGTAAATACGTTACCTACTTTTGCTTTAATACCAAGATCTTTTGCAGCATTTACGCCGTTTAAAAGCAGGTCAAAGTCAGCAATTGCTGCAAAATCAGTACCGCGTACACGGGCACGATTTACATTTGAATCGGTACATGCACCTTGTGCAAAAATAACATCGCGTATTTTAACGTCGCTACCAATACCGCCACACGTGCCAATACGAATCAGGTTTTTAACCCCAAAAGTAACAATTAGCTCACGCGCATACAAAGACATTGATGGAATGCCCATGCCCGATCCCATAATGCTTACAGGCTTACCTTTGTAAGTGCCTGTAAAGCCAAGCATGTTACGTACACTGGTTACTTGTTTTGCGTCATCTAAAAAGTTTTCAGCAATATATTTTGCACGTAGCGGATCGCCTGGCATTAATACTGTTTCGGCGAAATCACCTACGTTTGCATTGATATGCGGAGTACTCATTAATCTTTCCTTTTTATTTAGATGTAGTTAGCTTATCTATAAAGCCATCACCGTATTCAAGCGCAGGTAAGTTAAACCATTGTGCTAAGGTTTGACCTATGTCTGCAAAACTATTGCGCTCACCAAGTGGGGTGTCGGTCATACCCGGTTGGTAAGCAATTACTGGTACGTATTCACGGGTGTGCTCAGAACCTGGAAAGGTTGGATCGCAGCCATGATCGGCAGTAATAATTAGTAAATCATCGGCTTTAAGTGCGTTTAATATAGTTGGCAAATAATCGTCAAACTCTTTTAACGCTTTTGCATACCCAACAGGATTACGACGATGACCAAACATTTCGTCAAAGTCGACCAAGTTAGTAAATATTAAGCTGTGATCGGGCGCACTTTGCATTAATTCGTTGGTTTTTTTCAGCAAGTTTATTAACCCTGGTGCTTTATGCTTTTGGGTAATACCTTGATGCGCGTATATGTCTGAAATTTTGCCAATACTTATTACTTCGCCACCGTCTTTTGCTAGTACGTCTAGCAATGTAGGGGCTGGCGGTAATACCGAGTAGTCACGGCGATTGCTGGTACGGGCAAAATCTTGATTATTTGAACCCAAAAATGGCCGCGCAATCACTCGTCCTATATTCATTTCATCTAGTAGCGACCGTGCAGTTTCGCAAACCTGATAAAGCTTTTCTAGGCCGAATGACTCTTCATGCGCGGCTATTTGAAACACGCTGTCAGCTGAGGTGTAACAGATAGGTTTACCTGTTTTAACGTGCTCTTCACCTAGCTGCTCTAAAATAGTGGTTCCTGATGCATGGCAGTTGCCTAATATGCCTGGGATACCGGTACGAGCAATAAGCTCGTCAATAAATTCTTGTGGGAAGCTTGGCTGAGTTTTAGGAAAATAACCCCAATCAAATAAAACGGGTACTCCCGCCATTTCCCAATGGCCTGATGGCGTATCTTTACCGCTCGAAAGCTCTTTTGCGTATCCCCATGCACCTTGCGATGCTGAACGATTTGACACTAAACAAGGCTCTTTACCGGCCGCTTCGCAGGCATCAATTAACCCTAACTTTGATAAGTTAGGTAGCGATAATGCTGTGCCTGTTTCGTCATAATATGCTTTTAGCAGATGTGCTAAAGTATTCGCGCCAATATCACCAAATTTATCTGCATCTGGTGCTGCGCCAATTCCTAAACTGTCTGCCATTAGGATAATTGCTCTTGCCATTGTGACCTCCCGTTATTCAATATGGTTACTTTATCTGCTCTTCGATTTTTACGCACAGGACATAAGTCCTGTTTCATATAACCTAAACATTATAAATTTACGCCCTTAAGCGAAGCAAAAGAGATTAATCGTGTCTTTTTTGCTATTGTGATCTACCAACAATATATCTTCCTGTGTGGGTGAGAACTTTAGTGACACGAACTATTATAGCCATTGCTGGCGCATCAGCGTCGGGTAAATCTCTTTTTAGCCAAACAATTTACAATGAATTGGTTAATGAACTTGAACCAGGCGCTATCGCCATTATCGAAGAGGATGCTTATTATAAGGATCAGTCGCATTTACCGTTTGCACATCGTACGCAAACTAACTACGACCATCCTGATGCATTTGAATATAAGCTAATGCATGAGCATTTAACACAACTTCGTAACGGCCACGCTGTAGAAGTACCTATTTATGATTATGCACAACATACTCGCAGCGAAACAACGCGGTATGTAACTGCAGCTAAAATATTAATCGTAGAAGGCATTTTACTACTTAGCGATAAAGCGCTTAATAAAGAATTTGATATTAAGGTGTTTATAGACACTCCCTTAGACATTTGCTTAATGCGTAGAATGCAACGCGATATGGAGCAAAGGGGCAGAACATTACAATCTGTTGTTGAACAATACCAAGCAACTGTTAGACCGATGTTTTATCAATTTATAGAACCGTCAAAGCATAATGCAGATCTAGTTGTCACTCGAGGCGGCATGAATCGCGTTGCGATTGATATAATAAAAAGTAAAATTAAACATATTCTTCAAGAATAGTAACGGGAAACATTTGTATGACAACTTTTATGAGCGTAGTTGGCATGTTTGTGCTGCTAGCTATTGCATTTGCGGCGTCAACTAATCGCAAAGCTATAAAGCTTAGAACGGTAGGTATCGCATTTGCGATGCAAGTAATTATTGGTGGTTTTGTATTATTTTTTGATGCAGGTAAAAATGCATTAGCAAGTGTATCTTCCGCTGTTTCATCGGTTATTGGTTTTGCTAACGACGGTATAAGCTTTTTGTTTGGACCTTTAGCATCGCAAGATACATTAGGGTTTATTTTTGCTATTCAAGTACTGCCGGTAATTGTGTTTTTCTCTGCGTTAGTGGCCGTGTTATATCATTTAGGCATTATGGCGTGGGTTATTAAGATTTTAGGTGGCGGCTTGCAAAAGCTGTTAAAAACCTCACGTACTGAATCGTTATCGGCCACTGCTAATATTTTTGTTGGTCAAACAGAAGCACCGTTAATTGTTAAACCCTTTATTGCCACTATGACCAAATCGGAATTATTTGCCGTAATGGTAGGTGGTTTGGCAACGGTAGCAGGCTCTGTTATGGCCGGTTACGTAATTATTGGTATTGACCTTAAGTATTTAATAGCAGCTAGCTTTATGGCGGCTCCTGGCGGCTTTTTAATGGCCAAAATGATTGTGCCAGAAACCGAAACGCCTAAAGACAATTTAGCTGACTTAGATTTAGATGATGAAAAGCCCGTTAACGTTATTGATGCAGCCGCATCGGGTGCTGCAAGTGGTATGCACTTGGCACTAAACGTAGGTGCAATGCTACTTGCTTTTGTAGCATTAATTGCATTGTTAAACGGTTTATTAGGCGGTATTGGCGGCTGGTTTGACCACCCGACATTAACGCTGCAAGAAATTTTAGGTTATGTATTTGCGCCTGTTGCATGGTTACTTGGTGTGCCATGGAATGAAGCAATACTAGCCGGTAGCTTTATTGGTCAAAAGTTAGTAGTGAATGAATTTGTTGCTTACTTAGACTTCATAAATTATCGCGATACGTTAAGTGCGCACACACAAGCAATTGTTACTTTTGCACTGTGTGGCTTTGCTAACTTATCATCGATAGCCATTTTACTAGGTGGATTAGGCGGTATGGCGCCTAGTCGGCGAAAGGATATCGCTCGCTTAGGGCTCAGAGCAGTGTTAGCAGGATCTATGGCTAACCTTATGAGCGCCGCAATTGCTGGATTTTTCCTCTCGCTAGCTTAGAAACTTAATGAGATGAACCACTGTTGCAAAACAATAGGGTAGTGCTTTAAGGGGTTAAAGCTCTATCTGACTTGAACGATACTTCATCAAGGGCCGCAAGGCCCTTTTATCGTTTTGGGCTTATAGAGAGGTTTATAAATGAGCTTAAAGGCTAATCTTTGAATAATATAATAAAATGAAAAACCACCTGCCAACCACCACCTTTAAACACTAAAATGGTATTCACCACAGATCAACACCAGATAACAGTCCCCTGCCATAAGCGCAATGTAAAGCAGTAAAAAGCGTGCGAGGTAAACTCCCTGCGGCTCCTATAACCATTAACTTGGGTGGGATTATAACTACTCGCTAATAATTAAGAAGTTGATAGTTGACTGGCAGACAGCTCAAGCCTGAGTGCTGTCCCTTTTCGTATTTACGGCTAAAGCTAAACATTGAGTTTGCTTAGTTACTCTATTGAGCTTGCATCAAACACCTGACGCCTAAAACCTGAAATATAAAACCTGCTTTTGCCTCATACTGGCATTTCATCTCTAGGGTTTAAATCACTACTTTGTGATCTCATCACCTTTTACAAATACGTTTTTCGTACTACGAGCATGTGGCAGGTAACAAGCTACTCGCCCAGGGTAAGTTTATACCCAGCACCAAAAGTACAGTAAAAAGCGCGAGGTAAACTCCCGCCTGCTTTTGCAGCCATTAATTTGGATGGGGTTCTAACTGCTCGCTGATAGTTGATTGATAGCTCAAGTCTGAGCGCTACCTTTTGCATTTACGGCCAAAGCTATACACATTGAGCTTGGCAAATTCTGCCTGAGATATAAATCCTGAAACCTAGAGCCTAAAGCTTGGAGCCTGGCACCTGTATTTTAGCGAAGCTTGGCTAGTTAAGTTTAATACGTTGAAATACAATACTGTGGGGGGAGTTACCGAGGAATACCAAATTTTAGGCACAAAAAAAGCGCCTTAAGCGCTTTTTTTCATTTTACTTAAAAAGTAAAATTATACAGCTGTAATGTTATCAGCTTGTGGACCTTTTTGACCTTGTGAAAGAGTGAACTCTACACGTTGGCCTTCAGCTAAAGTTTTGAAACCTTCGCTTTTGATTGCTGAGAAATGTGCGAAAACGTCTGGGCCATTTTCTTGCTCGATGAAACCAAAACCTTTAGACTCGTTAAACCACTTAACTGTACCTGATACGATGTTTGACATTGTAATATCCTGATATAAAAATAAAAAAATATGCTCATATGAGCGGGTATAGCAAAAAATGAGATGGTACTTTAAAAACTTCAGGACGGTACTACAAGTATTACTTATACAACATCGAAATGGAGATTTATAGATTACATACTTTCTTTCTAGCTGCGGCCCACTATATAGAAGTTTTAATTTGTGTCAAGCTTATTATTTAAATAATTTAAAATATTAAACCTTGTTTAAATTAGTTAAGGGTCTTGCAGTTACTCTATTAAATTAGCAATAACGCTACGGTTACGACCATGCTCTTTTGCATAGTAAAGTGCGTTATCGGCTTTTTTAAATACTTGCTCAATATTAGTGCCGTGCTCTGGGTAACTAGCAATACCTATTGATATGGTTATGTAACCAACTGTATCTATATGTGACGACTCAACTGCAAGGCGCAGCCTTTCAGCTATTTTAAATGCACCTTCACTGTTTTGATTAGGTATTACAAGTACAAACTCTTCGCCGCCAATGCGCGCAACAATATCGTCTTTGCGAGCAATACTTTGAATAAGCACGGTTAATGCTTTGAGTGTTTCATCGCCTTTGTCATGGCCATATGTGTCATTTACGCGTTTAAAAAAGTCGATGTCTATTTCTAAAATGGTAAATAACGTTTGTTCGTGGATTAGTTTATCAAGCCATACTTTTAAGCTTCTGCGATTATGAAGCCCCGTTAGAGGGTCTGTTTGTGCATCGTGGCGTAACTGCCCTATTTGCAGCTGTAAAATACTTTCGCCTTTTAACATTGCTGTTCTTAATTGCTGACTATGAACTACTCGTAGCTAAAACTATCGAGTTTCCAAGACGCCAGTAACACTGGCGTCCATTGTTGTAAGAGAGTTTCTTTGTACAAGGCTTGCCGTCGATGACGGTCTTACGTCAGCTTGCGTGCGTGAGCACACAAGGGACACATCAGTTGATGCAGTCTCTAACTCCCCTGATTTTTCAGTTGAGGCCAGTTCGCTCCCCAACGGCGGTGTTACCGCCTTTTTACGTACTGCTGTTTTCTTACGAGTTTTTGCTTTCTGGGCAAACGTAGACTCTTGTATGTAAGGTACAGCTCGTTGCGCTACGACAATGCTGGCATTGTCGTCCGCATGAAAAGTTCCGCAGCCATTTAAACAAATTAATGTATCTTGCTGAGGTCTTATCGTATTTTTTTCACCGCACATATGGCACGTCTGCGACGTGCCTGCGGGGCTCACTTCGACTACGGCCTTACCGTAGTCGTTCGCTTTATACTTGATGAAGTCACCAAGCTTTCCTAAAGCGACATTTAATAATGAGCGATTTAAACTGCTCTTGGCATTCGCGTTGTTACGCGCATAGCCACGGCCATGCTTGCCGCGCTTTGGTTTAGCACGCTTGGTCATGTTTTTGAGTTTTAAGTCTTCCAAAGCGATTATAGACTTCGCCGAAAGCACGACCTCTTTCGAGGTCTGGTGCAAAAAGTCGTGCCTAATTCGCGCAGTCTTGGCGTCGAAGTTAGCTATCTTATCTGCTAGCTTTTGCTGCTCATTAGACTCAACACGTCTAGTGTTTTTGTTATTGTTTTGGCGCTTTTTACGCGCCAAAATACGCTGATACCGAGCCTTCTTTTGCACTAATCGCTTTAGCCTTTCAGTCGTCTCAGGGCTATAGGCTTTGCGCAAACCGTCGCTTGTTGCAATAGGCAGCTTAACGCCACGGTCGATACCTGTGATTTGGGATAGTAATTCGTCATCACTGAGGCTTTGTGCAACAAAGCCTTTCAACAGTTCCTCATTCGTTGCAGACTCAACACCGTCGTTATACGACCCTGAGAGGTAGAAGCGTCTACCTTGGCGCGATATACGGAACTGCTTTGCGAGCTGGTCGGGTTCGTAGTCGAGCTTTATAGAAAACATACGTGCGGGCTTCTTCGAAGCCTTCTCGTAGAATGTCAGAAGTGCCCGACCTTCGTTTAGCGGCTCAAGGATGAACATTTCCTTTGTTACTACACAGCTACGCTTGCGATTACGCCCTTTGGGCTTAGGAAACTTCCGAAGCCCACTTCGGCACGCATTAATATCACTAAATAACATACTTGCAGCGTTTCGAAGTATTTGTGGTGGTATTTCTTTTAAGAAGGAAAGCTCAGGTTTAGCCTTAATACCTGCATACTTCTGATCAATATCCGAGCCTTTGTCGGCTCGGATAAGTTCGAGGCTTTCCTCAATTCTCTGATTACGCATGACATTCGATCCACCAATCCACCGCGCAAAATGAGTAGCTGCTTTACTACTCATTTTGTAAGTTATTTCGATATTAAAGCCACGAATTGCCATTAATTAAATGCCTTGAACAGTCACTAAACACAGAATATTATAGCGCTATACAAAAAACAATCATGAGTTTAATATGCACGAATGGAGAACTGGCAGGAACTGCGTTTATAAGAACCAAGTACACCTAGCATTCGTTGCAAAATACCGCTGTGACGTGTTCGCTCGCAGCGTAAGCCACCCTCTGAACTAGCTGTAAAATAGAGTAAAGCTGTAGCAAAACACAACCACTAAAACCGCAGGGCTTAACTCGTAGCTAAAGCCGACGAGAATGCACCCTGCAAATGTTCAAGAAAGCTATCTGTTGCTGAAGCAAGCTTATTAGCATAAGCGTAATTACTGTGTAACGTGTAGTTGATTAACTGCTCTTTTTGCACTTGATAAGTAGCATAAAAACTACTTACTAAGGTGCAAATAGAGGCAAGTAAAACAAGTAATAGTATAAGAAACCTGAGGTTTAATGTTGGTAATAGTTTGTGAAACACTCTGTCTATACCTCACGTACAACTTGCATGCATAATATATTCAATACATTTTATACTACCTGCTTTAAAACCAAGAATCTAACCAACTTTAATAATGTGAAGTACTAATTAACCTAAGCTTTGGATAACAAAACTATCTCAAGTAGCTATTTACAACGCTAACTGCGTTGAATTTACTTGCAATAAGCCAGCTATTGACGCGTAAACTCGCTAAAAGCCTCTGGCTAGAGAAAATAAATTTAAATATAAGTATGATTCAATACGTTAATAAATCTCTTAACCAGAGTTCCGGTTAATTATTGCCTACCTATCGGTAGACAATAATTATAAATGTGTTGTATCAAGTTAACTTTTATAACTGTCGCTCAATTTATTACACAGCGTTATCCACTGCTTCGGTTGCTCTTTACCTTCAACCCTGCGGCCAAATAAGGTCATAACTGTGTTGCTGCTCTCATCAAAAAACTCTATTGAGTGCACCACAGTATTACCGTTATCTGTTGGTTTTTTAACGACAAAAGCACGCGCTAAATCTTCATTTTTAATATGTAAATTAAAGTCTTCATCAAGCACGTTATACCAAGGGCCTACTTGCTTTAAGTTATTGAGTGCTCCTGAGTATATTTGCACCGCGGCATTGTTATTTACAAAAATCATTACCTCGCTTTGCTGCTCTTTTAACGTGCTAAATATTAACGGTAAGCTTGCGGTTGGTATTTCTTGTGCCCAATTGGGCTGTGCAAGTTCAAGTGCTTGTATTCTGCCTACTTTAAACTCGGTTAATAATGCCGGAAAATGATGCACATCTTGCAAGTTTTCCCATGCGGTTAAAAAGCCCGCTACATTTATATTTTCTTGCGGTGTGGTCTCAAGCTCTTGGATTTTGATTGGCTCTACCACTAATGTAGTGCTTTGCTCTGGGTCGCTATATTTACTAATTAGTGCCTGATACGCGGTTAAATTAGTTTTATCGGTATTAAATATTTTATGAACAGCTCGGCCATGTTTATCAAAGCACTGAATGCTCACCATGTTATTTAACTTAACAGCAAATACACTGGCCCATTGCGATAAAAACAACCTTAAATCTATGCCTCCTGGGTTAATTGCTATTCCCATTTTTTTATTATTACGCTGTGAAGTATATAGTTTTTCGTAGCAACCTTTAATTTCACTCACTACAACGCCGTTGCGTGTAAGTGCCATTACATGCTCTAGTTTTTTTAACCCTTTGAGAATGTTTTCGATTTGATTAATATTTAATTTAATTGCTTGCTGCCCTACTTGAGAAGCAATAAGTTGTGCTTCTGTGGTGCCAAGTTGTACGGCGGCATCTACACTGCGAATATTGGGCTGCACTACTTTTAATGTTTGATATTGGTTAACTAAGGTATTCATAATTTACTCCTAAAAGGTAATGGCCTAAGTGACCATTACGGCAACTTAAAATTTAAAACTAATTTGCGTTTTAATATTACGGCCAACACCATAGTCGCCAATGGCGCCTGTAGTACCCGCTATAACTTGGTATTCTTTATCAAATAAATTATCTATTGCTAAGCGGGCATTCCAGCTGTCGTTAATATCCCAACTGGCGTTTATACCGGCTAAAACATAACTTTTATGTTGCTGCTCAATGCCTGATACAAGTACAGTGCGATCATTAACATGTTGAATATTAAAGCCTGTTTTTAGCACGTCGTTAAAAAAGTTTAACCCGCTACTTAGTGCAAATTTATCTGCTGGTAAATACCAAAGTGGTTCATTGTTTTGGTTTTCACCTGATATTCGACTATAAGAAAAGTTGGCATAACCTAGGGTATGTGCATAATTAATTTCAAACTCAATGCCGTCTCGTTGGTTTTCGCCACTATTGTTATAACGCGCTGCGGGTTCGGGATTAGTGGCTATATTGGTGTTTGATTGAATTTCGTCATCTATTTTTACTTTAAAATAAATAACACGGGCAGTTAAAGCATCTCTGTTTGTAAATATGTTTTGGTTTTGGTAACTCGCACCTATTTCTTTATTGGTGCTGTTTTCTACTTTAAGTTCGAGTGCCGGATCACGCCCACCATATTGATCATAAAGCTCATCTATTAATGGGGCTCTAAATCCTTGCTGATAACTTGAAAAAACAGCTAGCTGGTTATTAATTTGATAGTGAGCGGTTAATGCAGGCACCACTTGAGAGTGATCAACATCGGTATCTAAATTATTAAATGAGTTGGCAAAGCTAGAGGTTGCTGTGGTTTTATACTTTTCATAACGTAGCCCTGTGGTAAGCGTTAATGCCTGCCAAGTAAATTCGTCTTGTAGGTAAACGCCTATGCGTTTTTGAGTACCTCCGGGCTGTGATGTTATTTCGTTTTGTATTGCTTGCTCTGCATAATCAATACATTGATAAGTTTGCATGTCTAAATTAAGGCATGGATAACTTAACTTGGTTCCCACTCGATCTTTTTCAGAATACTGCATGCCATAGGTTAAAGCATGCTGTTTAATTAAAGATGTATTCGCAATATCAAGTGTGGTTATGTTGTATTCGTAGTTAGACTCTAAGCCAATAAAATCTTTTAAAGTGCCTGAACCATCGCTTTCAACAACCTGACTTTGGGTGCGCCCTAAGCGCGCTGTTAAATTTACATAAGGATTATTGGCGGGGTTAAGCTCATAGCTTAAATTAGTAACCGACTGTTCTATTTCTCTATATACCGTACCCCATGCGCCAGGATCGGTCGTATTAAACTCGGTGCGCTGATTGTCTTCACTTTTTGTATACGACAATCCAATTAAGGAGTCTTCGTTTAAGTAGTACTCTGCTTTTAAAAGCAGCGATTCGGCCTCAATACCCGAATTATCGAGCGTTTCACCATTTGATAACTTAAAGTCGCCACTACTGCGTTTTACATACGAAGTAAGTATATCTAATGAGTCGGTAGGGCGTGCATAAGCATATACGGTACCGTTATTTTCATTATTATTGCCATGGTGACCTAGCTTAACTTTAACGCCACCTTGCTCACCCGGTGCTAAAAAGTCGCTGGCATCTTTAAGTTCCATTTCTACCACACCACCTAAAGCACCACCGCCATGCAAAACAGTACTTGGTCCACGTTTAACATTTACAGAGCGATAAAGTTCAGGATCTGAAAAAAAACTCCCCATTCGATACTTTTCAAATGTTTGAATTGCACCATCTACGCTTATCAACACATCTTCTGCGTCACTAAAACCACGTACATTAAACTTTTGCCCCATATTACGTGGGCCACCGGTTGCAGTAACGTTAGGAATACTATTAAGGCTGTCGAATACGCTACTAGCAAGTACTTGCTCTATTTGTTCTGCGTTAATAACATTAACGGCTTGAGCTGAATTTAGTGCAGACTTTGCGGTACGGGTTGCCGTTACGGTTACTGCATCAAGTGCTGTAACCGGCATATTAGTGTGGTTAGGGTTTTCAAGATCAGCTGCCATTAAGGGCGAAGACAGAGTGGCAAGGCAAGCTGCCAGTTTGGTAATACGCATTATTTACTCCATTTAATAATTATATTTTGTTTACTCTTTTGCTCTACTTATATTGAATGCAAAAAAGTTACATAGCGCTTTGGGTTAGCCCCTACTGCCTAAAGCACTTTGACTATAACAAAATAAACACTAAATGATAATAGTTATCAATCGCTTTTAACTAAAATATTTGCAACTTGATACTTTTCAGCAGAAAGTTTAGCTAATAGCTTTACTAATTCGCCGCTAGGTACTTGCTGATCAACCGCTAAATACAGAGGTAAGCTTTTTTTACTGTTTTTTAAGGCGTTAATCGCTTCATTTAACGAAGTAAATGATTCTTTTTCGAGGGCGTATTGAAGTTTATTATGCTCTAACCGAATACTAAGTACCTGTACATCTGCTTGTTGTACCGGTGTGCTGGTGTTTTTACCTGTATCGGGAAGCGTTACATCAAGCATATTTAACTTAACAGCTGCTGTAAGTAATAAAAAAACCAGTAAAATAAATAACACATCAAGCAAAGCGGTTAAGTCTGGCACTAATTGCGCCGCTGTATTACGCGGTGGCAAGCTAAGCATAAGGTGAGTCACTATAGGTAAACTTATAATTTAAATGATTGATGATTCTTGTAAAATCATTTTGTAACCCTTCTAGTATGGTGTTTAATAAGCCGCTAACTAATAAACATGGAATAGCAATAACTAATCCAGCCATGGTTGAATACATAGCTTCCCACAAGCCATCAGCTAGTAAAGCAGGCGTAACCGCTTGATTAGTTTCGGCAATGCGTTTAAACATAACGACCAACCCCCACACAGTACCAAGTAACCCCATTAAAGGGCTTAAAGAGGCCAATAAACTCAATATGTTTAGCCGTTTTCGCCAATCAATTAAGCAGTCTTGTAAATACAATTGGCACCATTGAAGACGTTGCTCACTGTGCAACAACTGCTTAGCTTGCAGCGTAATTGCAAATTGACTTGTACCTAGTTTATGTTGCTTTAATTGCCACTTAGCAATAATTAAAATAGTGCTGCGCTCCAGCACAATAGCCAAAGCTATAATTGACACCAATAGTAATGGCCAAGCCATAATACCTACCGCATTAAAAGTTGACTGCATGTTATTACTCTTTGTTATACGTTTAACGAAAACCGAATTGGCACGCTAAATCGTGCTTTTATCGGGTGGTTATTTTTAACAACAGGATGAAACTGCCACTGCGCTACATTATTTAAAGCAGCTTTGTCGAGCTCAGTAAATCCGCTGCTTTTTAACACAGTTAATTTTGCTATATGCCCCTGCTTATTCAACTCAATTTGCAATAACGTAACCCCTTCGTAACCTCTTTTTTTAGCTCGTAACGGATACGTTAACATTGGCTTAGGGGCTTTAAATAATGGCAAATCAGTTACGGTAACTAATTGATTAGTAGCAGAGTGTTGGTTACTTAGTTTTGTTGTACTAGAACTGGGCGCAGCAGGCTTTATTTTATTTTTGTTTGCTGGGGCGTTTTTTACAGACTTTTTATGCTCAGTGTTTTTAGCTGTGTTAACCGGTTTGGCTTTAGCTGGTTTTTTTGGCGGGTTATCTATTATTTTTTTTATATTTTCAGGTGTTTTTTTTACTACTTTAAGGTGCTGCTTGGTGCCCGAAAACTCAGTACTAACATTATCGTTTTTAACTACAGACGCTGTTAGTTTTGGCTCAGCTGGTATTTTTTTAGCTACTTTACTGGCGTTAACCTGGGTTGAGTTAATAATATTAATTGCCACACGATCGGCTTTTTGCCCCTGCGAAAATGTCATAGCTTTAGGGGAGACAGGTTGCATAAACAACCCAATATAATGAGCAACTGCTGACAGTAATATAAAAATAGTAAACTTCATAGCTTTTAAATCTAAATGATAACTGTTATTGTTCGTGTTTATTGATAGTATCAACATTGGATTTGTTATGAAACCCCTATACACATATTTAATTACGCTTACCCTGTTAACATTTGCTTGTAGCAGTAATTCAGCTCCATTCTCGGCACAAAGAATTGTTGTTTCGGGAGGCTCAATAACTGAAATTATTTATGCCTTTAATGAGCAGCATCGTATTGTAGGTGTAGACAGCACCAGTGTATTTCCAAGTGCTGCGACTAAAAAACCGCAAATAGGGTACGTACGAAAAATAAGTACAGAGGGGATATTATCGCTCAGCCCAGATTTACTCTTAGGCGAAGCCGACACAGGACCTCAAAAGGTAGTAGAGCAGCTAAAAAGTACGGGAATAAACATGACCATACTTACACAAGAAGATAACTTTTTAGGTATTGAAGCTAAAATAAAACACATTGCACGTTTACTCAATGTACCTAAAAAGGGAGAGCAACTTGCAAATAGTTTGGCAATAGACAGAGCTGCTTTAAACACTGTTTTACAACAAAGTACTTATAAGCCGAGAGTACTTTTTATTCTTAATGTACGCAGCGGGCAACCTATTGTAGCCGGGGCAAATACCTCTGCAAATGAATTAATAAATGCCGCTGGAGCAATTAATATTGCAGCAGAGCACATACAAAATTGGAAACCGCTTTCAACTGAAGCGGCCCTTGCTCTTAATCCAGACGCAATTATTACTATGGGACGACACGGCGACACCCCTATGGAAAACGTCTCAAAACTAGCACATTTTAAGTTCTCTAATGCAGTTAAAAATAAGCAAGTATATAGCTTTGATGGCAGTTATTTATTAGGCATGGGCCCACGTACACCACAAGCGGTAGTTGAGCTTGCAAGTGTTTTACACCCTAATGCTAAATAACCTACAGCGTATAAGTTTCGCTTTGCTAAAACCTCTCAACCTAACATTGAGCTAAGTGAGTAATAACTATGCTGGCATTAGGAAGTACGCTATTAACCGAACAAAAACAGCGAAAAATGGCCATTCCCTGTTTATTTTTAGCCTGTGTTTTTATGTTTTTTATTGCACTAAGTAAAGGGGGCGTAAATTTAAGCTTAAGTGAAATAGTCGCAATAATTAACCAGCTTGAAACTGATAGCTTAAAAAACGCTATTATTTGGCAAATACGCTTACCACGCATAGTGTTAGCCATGGTGGTAGGTGCAGGGTTAGCCGCGTGTGGCTGTGCTATGCAGGCAATTTTTAGAAACCCATTAGCCGATCCGGGTTTAATTGGTGTGTCGAGTGGTGCAGCACTTGGCGCTGTAGCCACTATAGTATTAGGCAGTAGTTTATTTGCTAACTTTAGCAGTACCTTGGGCGTTTATGCGGTACCGGTTGGCGCATTTATTGGCTGTATTAGTGTATGTGTATTTATTTATAGATTAAGCGCTCACAGTGGTCAGTTTACAATTATTAGCTTATTACTAGCTGGTATTGCTGTTAATGCCATTGTGGGATCGCTCATTGGTGGGCTTACATTAATTAGTAACGAGCAACAACTGCGCGATTTAACATTTTGGAGTATGGGTTCTTTAGCCGGTAATCACTTTGCAATGATGCTGCCCTCTTTATGTATTATTGTTTTGAGTGTGGTTTTATTACTACGCCTAGCAAAACCTCTTAATTTATATTTACTAGGCGAAGCGCAAGCTAAACACTTAGGTATTAATGTAACGCGGCTTAAAAAGCAGGTATTTATTTGCACGGCATTGTGCACCGGAGCAGCTGTCTCTATTACCGGTATTATTGGTTTTGTTGGTTTTATTGTGCCGCATATTGTAAGGCTTGTTTTAGGGCCCGATCATCGTTACTTAATGCCAACAAGTATTTTAGGCGGCGCGCTGCTATTAAGCTTTGCTGATTTATTTGCACGCACTGTAATGCTCCCTGCAGAGTTACCTATTGGCTTAATAACCAGTGCTATTGGTGGCCCTTTCTTTTTAATTATGTTGCTAAAAACTTATCAGCAACGGAGCTTATAAATGCTGTGCGCTAATAATGTATCGGCCCAAATTGGGCAAAAAAAACTACTCAAGCATATTAACTTTTATGTAAAACCTAACGAGTTAGTGGTAATTATAGGCCCTAATGGGGCGGGTAAATCGTCGTTATTAAAAGCTTTATGCGGCGATATAAAAATTAATAATGGCGATATTACGCTTAATGACCGCTTGCTTAGCGACTACTCAATAGCAAGTTTGGCTACATTACGCGCTGTGCTTACGCAAAATTACGAACTCGACTTTCCATTTAGCGTAGCTGAAGTGGTTGATATGGCGCACTTTGCCCATCAAGCAGACTATAGTAAACAGCAGCTTATGCATTTTTCAGAGCAAGTAATGCAAGCACTTAGTGTAACGCACTTAAAAACCCATACCTTTACACAACTCTCTGGCGGAGAAAAACAACGCGTACAACTTGCGCGGGTATTATGCCAAATTCAGCCTAGCCTAGTTGCCAATAAAACACCTTACTTACTAATTGACGAGCCCACCTCTAGCTTAGATATTTTTCATCAATACGATGTAATGGCTCAAGCTAAAAGTATTGCTAGCCAAGGCGCAGGAGTAGTTGCCGTGATCCACGATCTATCGCTTGCTGCCAGTTTTGCAGATCGAATTTACATGCTTAATAATGGCGAGGTAGCAGCATGTGGTACACCAAAAGAAGTGCTTACCCCTGCGCTACTTAAACGGGTATATAATATTAACGCCAGGCTTGAAAATAACACCAGCGAGGCTATGCCACACATTCAAATGTGTTACTAAAATACTTAACTAATATCAGCGTTTATTCAGCTTTAAAAATCAATAAGACTTAAACGCACCGCTATTGCGTATCGGCTTTGCAGTTGCACTAAAAAATAGATAAGCTGCATGCACTTATCTATTTTATTTAGCTTTGGAGTGTGTTTTGCTAAATAAGTATGCTGTATCGTCTATTGCTTTTTTAATCGGGTGTTTAATGCCATTACAATCTTCTATAGCTCAACCTGCGCTTACGCTTGAACAACAACTTGGCCAAAAGCTATTACTCGACTTTCGCTATTTTTGTCACCAAGGTGCAAGCAAACAGTGCCGAACGCCAATGACTCAATTACCCAATGAACTGGCAAACGCCATTAGTAAATACAATATTGGCGGGGTGATTTTATTTTCTGAAAATACCCAATCTATTGAACAAATAATTACCCTTAACCAACAATTACAACATGCTGCAAGTAAATCGAGTTCAGCATTACCTTTGTTTATTTCGGTTGATCAAGAAGGCGGCCGTGTTGCACGCCTACCGCGCGATGTAGCAACCTCGTTTACCGGTAATATGTCGATTGGTGCTACTTTTGAAAAACACGACAATTATTTTGCCGCGCAAACCTCTAAAGTAATGGCCACCGAGCTAAGTGCTTTGGGTATTAACGTTAATTATGCGCCTTCAATCGACGTAAATATGAACCCAGATAACCCCGTTATTAATGTACGCTCGTTTGGCGAGGATCCTAAGCGCGTTGCAACTTTAGGTGCAGCTCAAGTTGCTGGATTTGAAAATAACGGCATTATTAGTTCGCTTAAACATTTTCCGGGCCACGGCGACACTAACGTAGATAGCCATACGGGCTTACCTAGAGTTAACCATTCAAAAGAGGTTATTTACCAACAAGACCTAGCCCCTTTTAAACAGATTATTGCCACGCAAAGCCCTGGCATGATCATGACCGCACATATTCAGTACCCTGCGCTTGATAGCAGTACCTTTACCAGTGTAGATGGTAAAAGCATGATTAAGCCCGCAACTATGTCGCGTAAAATAATTACTGATATTTTACGCCATGAGCTTAATTATAATGGCGTAGTAGTAACCGATGCACTTGATATGGCAGGTATTAGTCACTTTTTCAATCCTACTCAAGCGGTTATAAATACCTTTGCTGCAGGGGTCGATATTGCCTTAATGCCAATAGAAATTCGCAGCATAGATGACTTAACCAAACTTGATCAGCTCATTACAGATTTAGTTACAGCGGTTAAAACTAAGCAACTTAATCAGCAAGAAATAACTGAGTCGGCGCAGCGTATTACAGCGCTTAAAAGTAAGTTTAAACTTAACACCAGTTTTAACGCCATTAATGCGCTAGTTAACGCCAAGCATGTTATTGGTAGTAAAGCGCATCGCAATATTGAAGCTCAACTTGCGGTAGAGGCTATTACACAAGTTAAAAACACTCACAATACACTGCCACTTACACTTAAAGCCGGGCAACATATACATATTATAATGCCCGACACCCGCAAATGTATGGCACTACAACAAGCCCTGCAAAGCATTAGTAAACATACGCTTAACTATACTTGTAGCAGCTTGCAAGGCTTTGATCCGCAACAAGCGCACACAGACATTAATAAAGCCGATGTTGTTATAGCGGGCAATGCAACGCCAAATCAAAGTGCGGTAGAAATTGGCGGTATGGATGATTTAAAAAACGATCCTCAATTTGCACTTAGCAACGCACAGCAACCAAAAGCACTTGAGTCGTTATTAAAAGTGGCCAAAAAGCAAAATAAAAACACGGTATTTATTAGCCTAAGAGCGCCTTACGACATTGCTGAGTTTAGCGATTATGCGCATGCTGTACTTGCATCGTATGCCTATAATATTGATCACGATAAAAACGATATTGTAACAGGCCCCGCATTTACCGCTTTAGCACACGTACTGTTAGGAAAATTGCCAGCTAATGGCACTTTGCCTGTAACAATAAAAAAGTAAGGAGAACTTAAATGCTATTAAATTGCGATTTAGGTGAAAGCTTTGGTGCTTGGAAAATGGGCTTAGATGAAGAGGTTATGCCGCACATTAATATGGCTAACATCGCTTGTGGTTTTCATGCGGGTGATGCCGATGTAATGGCAAATACGCTCAAGCTGGCAAAGCAGCATAAGGTACAAATTGGCGCTCATCCTAGCTACCCAGATCAACAAGGTTTTGGCAGACGCTCTATGGCACTTAGTGCAAGCGAGCTTACAAATTGTCTGCACTATCAAATTGCTGCGCTAGAAGGTATGGCCAAAGTACAAGGCTTAAGCCTTAGTTATGTTAAGCCCCATGGCGCACTTTATAACGATATGATGCTTAACGAGCAGCTTTTAACTAGCGTAATGAGCGCGGTAGCACACTACCCTAGCCCATTAAAATTAATGATTTTAGCAACGGCTGATGCTAAAAAGCATCAAAAAATGGCCGACACTTTAGGGTTAAAATTAATATTAGAAGCCTTTGCCGACAGACAATACACCGACGAAGGGCTTTTAGTGTCAAGGCAGTTAGCAGGTAGTGTGCATAACGAGCAAGCTTTAATTGAGCAAGTAAAGCAACTGTTAGCTGATGGCAGCGTAACTACGCGTTCAGGTAAAAAGTTAATTTTAGATGCCGATAGTTTATGCGTTCACGGCGATAACCCTGCCGGTATTGCACTCATTCAACAAATAAAATTATTGTGTAAACGGTAAAGCATTATTTAATATGTTCAGTTGTAAACCCCCTTTACAGCTGAACCGTTTTACAGATTCAGTCTACCCACGCAATTACTTCATCGCCCTAGCTATTATTTTTAAACTCTCTAACATATAACTATTATTATTAACAACCACAGGGATTTGAAATGAAAACATTTTTTGCGCTTAGTCTATTAATAAGCACAGGTAATCTTGCCTTTGCCAATAGCAGCACCCTACAGTTAGAAGATGTATTTACGCTTGAATACGCTAACCAGCTAGACATTACCAAAGACGGTAAAACAGTTTATTTTGTACGTAACAGAATGGATATAAAAACCGACCGTAAAATAGGTAATATTTGGACAGTAGATTATAAAACACGACAAATTCAACCGCTTACTTCTGGCGTACATATGGATCATTCGCCAAAGTTGTCGCCGGACGGCTCTCGTTTAGCGTTTATTTCAAACCGTGACGGTAGCAACCAAATTTACATGAAATGGCTTAAAACTGGCGCGGTTAGCAAAATAAGTAACCTTACAAGTACGCCAAAAGCGCTAAGCTGGAGCCCAGATGCTAAGCAACTCGCATTTAGTATGTTTGTTGCCACCACATCAAGCTCACCCATTAACTTACCTGGTAAACCTGAAGGCGCTACTTGGGCAGAGCCAGCTAAATATATTGACGACGTGTATTATCGTGCTGATGGTGCTGGTTACTCTAAAAAGGGCTTTGAGCAATTATTTATTATTGACGCAAATGGCGGCAATGCTAAACAACTTACCTTTGATGAATTTAATAACGGCGGCGAAGTTAGCTTTAGTAAAGATAAAAAAGCGTTATATTTTTCGGCTAATAGGCATAACAATTACTTGTTAAAGCCAACTAACAGCGAAGTATATAAACTTAATTTAATTACGCTTGAAGTAACCGCTGTAACCGATAGAAACGGCCCCGACCGCCAACCTCAAGTATCGCCTAATGGCCGCTACCTTGCGTATACCGGTTACGATGACAAACAAACTAATTACGAAAACACCCAATTGTATATTCGCGACCTACGTTCGGGTAAAACAACTAATTTAACTGCCGACTTAGACCGCAGCGTAGCTAAAATAAAATGGAGCGGTAACTCTAAAGGCATTTACTTTAGTTACGCTGATCAAGGGCAAACCACGTTAGCGTACCAACCTCGTAGCGGTTCACGTAAAGTTATTACCGAAAAAATTGGCAGCGTTTCCTTTGGTCGTCCTTATTCTGGTGGCGACTTTGATGTGAGCGAAGATGACGAAATTGTGTTTACCCTAGCCGACACGCAGCGCCCAGCCGATGTAGCGGCAATTAAACGTGGTAAAGCACAGCGCTTAACAAGTTTAAATGACAACTCGCTGGGGCATAAACAACTAGCCAAGGTAGAAGAGCTATGGCTTAAATCGAGTCACGATCAACTGCCAATTCAAGCTTGGGTAGCCTACCCGCCTGGTTTTGACAGTAATAAAAAGTACCCATTAATTCTTGAAATTCATGGTGGCCCGGTAGCCAATTACGGCCCGCACTTTAGCGCCGAGGTACAATTATATGCGGCTAAGGGGAACGTTGTATTGTATATGAACCCTCGCGGGAGTGATTCTTACGGCAAAGAGTTTGCACAAACTATTCATCATAATTACCCAAGTAACGATTATGACGACTTAATGACTGGAGTAGATGCTTTAATTGCCAAAGGTTTTATTGATGAGTCTAAATTGTTTGTTACCGGAGGCTCTGGTGGCGGCGTACTTACCGCGTGGATAGTTGGCCATACCGATCGTTTTGCCGCAGCCGTGGTTGCTAAACCTGTAATTAATTGGATCAGTTTTGTACTAACTGCCGACTTTTACCCGTTCTTTGCTGACTATTGGTTTCCGGGTAAGCCGTGGGATCATATAGAACATTATATGAAACGCTCGCCAATTAGTTATGTCGGCAATGTAAAAACACCCACTATGCTACTAACTGGTGAATCTGATTTCCGTACACCGATTTCAGAAACCGAACAGTTTTATCAAGCATTAAAGCTACAAGGTGTTGAAACCGCTATGGTACGTATTCCCGATGCATCACATGGTATTACTGCTCGTCCGTCTAATTTAATGGCTAAAGTTGCCTATATTCAATGGTGGTTTGATAAACACACTAAATAACCAAACATACCGCTTGGTATGTAAGTTAAAGCCACTTTTTTAAAGTGGCTTTTTTGCATTACCAATAAGTGTAAAGGGGGTTTACAGTAAGTAACCTAAACTCAGGTTAGGTATTTTTAATAGTAACGCAACGGCAAACCACAAACGCCGCGGCAAGTTAATTAACCTGAACTCTGGTTAAGAGATTTACTAACGTATTGAATCATATTTATATTTAATTTTATTCTCTCTAGCCAGAGGTTTTCAGTGAAAACAAGGCGAATTTACGCGTCAATAGCTGGCCTATTGCAAGTAAATTCAACGCAGTTAGCGCTGAAAATAGCTGCTTGAGATAAGTTTATTATCCGGAGATCAGGTTAATATAGCCAAAAAGTACTCACTACNATCAGGTTAATATAGCCAAAAAGTACTCACTACCCCTTTAGGGATATAGTCCACTTTAACTATATTCACCTACACGCTAACATCAGCAATATAGAGATAAAGCCATCTAAATGCTTACTAATACTTAAGCTATCTTAATGCCTAGCTTAAGTATCGGACTTAACTATTATTTGAGTTGGTAAAATTTCGGTTTATACAATTAAATACCCACTGAGTTGGTAAAAAACCGGTTTGAGCTAGTGTTTATAGGCCCTCAGTTAGTAAAAAAGTGTTTTGTGGATTGCTCAAGTTAGTAAAAAATCGGTTTATTATAAGGTGAGTGTTCACTCAAAAAGCTAAAATCAGTCACTTATGGCCTTTATTTACAGTTTATAAAGCCATAAAAGTGCTAAAAAGGTTAAATAATGGGCTTTACACTAAGCTTGGTTAAACTCTGATCCGTAATTATAGCCAGCTAGTTAAATACTGATCTGTTGTGGGTAGCTACTTAACTGAACTGGTTAAAAGGTTTACTAAAGTATTAAACTGTAATGATAATTTTATTTTCTTTAATCAGAGGTTTTTGAGGAGTGGGGAGGAAACAAGGCAGCTTTACGCGCCCATAGCTGGCCTATTGCAAACAAATTCAATGCAGTTAACGTCAAAAAGTGACTAAAGCTAGCTTTATTACCCACAGACAGGTTACTTAATTATACGCATAAAAAAAGGGCCTTTCGGCCCTTTACGTAACACTATCTAGTTGAATTAGAATTGGTTCATGGTGTTATCTTCACCACCGGCTTTAAGCGCATTATCACCAGAGAAGTACTCTTTGTGTGTATCGCCAATGTTAGAGCCTGCAAGGTCTTGGTGCTTAACAGACGCTTGTTCGCGACGAATCTCTTGACGCTGTACATCACGTACATAAGCCAGCATACCTAAGTCACCAAAGTAACCTTCTGACAAAATATCCGTACTTAATGCTGCTGTATGGTACGTTGGCAATGTGATTAGGTGATGGAAAATACCGGCTTCACGTGCACCATCACGTTGGAAGTTTTGTACTAGTAAATCGGCTGCTACTGCAAGCTCGGTAGCATCCATTTCTGGTGCCATAAGGCCTTTATTGTCACCCAAGCTTGGGTAAGCGCTAAGGTCACGGCCCGCTTCTTGCCATTCTTGATACACTTGCTCACGAAACTTAAGTGTCCAGTTAAACGACGGTGAGTTGTTATAAACAAGCTTAGCATCTGGCACTTGCTCTTTAACACGATTAACCAGCTCAGCAATTTGCTTAACATGTGGTTTTTCGGTTTCAATCCACAGTAAATCTGCACCCGACTGTAGGCTAGTTACACAATCTAGTACTACGCGGTCTTTTTCTGTGCCTTCGCGGAACTGGAATAAACCATTATCAAGGCGCGTTGGTTTGCAAAGTTGGCCATTAAGCTTCATTGCAGTGTCGCCTTCATTTAAATCTTCAACACCGTTAATTGGCGTAGTTTCTAAAAATGCATTGTACTGGCTAGCTAAGTCACCTGGAGTTTGTGAAACCGGTACTTTTTGCGTTAGGCTGGCGCCTAGTGAATCGGTACGCGCAACAATAATACCGTTATCAATGCCCAGTTCTAAAAATGCGTAACGTACTGCGTTAATTTTAGCTAAAAAGTCTTCGTGCGGTACGGTTACTTTACCTGCTTGGTGGCCACATTGCTTAGCGTCAGACACTTGGTTTTCGATTTGAATTGCACAAGCACCTGCTTCAATCATTTTTTTAGCGAGTAGGTAAGTTGCTTCTTCGTTACCAAAACCGGCATCAATATCAGCAATAATTGGCACTACGTGCGTTTCAAAGTTATCAATTTTATCTAGTACCGCTTGTACGTCGCCGCCATTTGCTTTAGCTGCATCTAGGTCATTAAATAAATGGTCTAGTTCACGTGCATCGGCTTGCTTTAAAAAGGTGTAAATTTCTTCAATTAGTGCCGGAACTGAGGTTTTTTCGTGCATACTTTGATCCGGAAGCGGACCAAACTCTGAACGAAGTGCCGCAACCATCCAGCCACTTAAGTATACATAACTACGCTTAGTTGTTTTTTGATGGCGCTTAATAGCCATCATCATTTGTTGCGCAGTAAATCCATGCCAACAACCTAAAGACTGAGTGTACTGGCTTGTATCTGCGTCGTATGCGGCCATGTCTTCACGCATAATGTCAGCAGTAAACTGTGCAATTTCTACCCCAGTACGAAAGCGATTTTGTAAACGCATACGTGTTGCATATTCAGGGTTAATGGTTTTCCATGCACTACCTTGTTTTTTACAAAGTGTTGCTAATGTATCTGTTTCGCTTTTATATGTAGTCATAATTAAAATCCTTTGAACGGGGTAAATTATTATAGTGTTATGAGAGTGACTGCTTTAGTTGCTCTGCAGCGCTTAATTAAACATTAGGCTTATTTTTCAGATTTAGTAAATTTATAGTTGTTATTGCGGCTATACATATCATGAATGAGCAAAATGCACTCAACCCCTCTTTTTTACGTTATGGTTACACTACGCACACTAAAATTTACAATATCGCGACCGTTTAAGGATTATTAAAATGCCCCATACTCTCACTCACTCAGGACTCAGCGTAGACAACCAACTAGCTGATTTTGTTAAAAACCAGCTATTACCTGGTACACATTTAAATGAGCAGCAATTTTGGCAGCGCTTTGCGCATATTGTACAAACATTAACGCCAGTAAATAGAGCTCTACTTGCTAAACGCGAACAGCTACAACAGCAAATTGATGAGTATCATCTGGCTAATAAAAGCTGGGATAAAGCCCAGTACCAGACGTTTTTAACCGACATAGGTTACCTTGTAAACGAACCTGAAAATTTTAGTATTGAAACAAAGAATGTTGAGCCCGAAATAGCACAAACAGCGGGACCACAGCTAGTAGTGCCGGTAAGCAATGCACGCTTTGCACTTAATGCTGCAAACGCACGTTGGGGTTCGTTATACGATGCCCTATACGGCACTGATGTACTAAGCGAAGAAGATGGTGCCGAAAAAGGCCGTACTTATAACTCAGTTCGTGGCTTTAAAGTAATGGCATACGCGAGACAGTTTTTAGATAAAGCCTTGCCACTAGAAAACGGCTCGCATATAGAGAGCACTAATTATTCTGTTGTTGACGGTGCGCTGTCAATTACTCTACGCGACAGCTCACAAACCAAACTAAAAAAGCCTGAACAATTAGTGGGTTACCAAGGTGAAGCACAAAATCCTAGCGTTATTTTGCTCAAAAATAATGGCCTACACCTTGAGCTACATATAGATCACCATCACCCAATAGGCCAAGCAGATAAAGCTGGCTTAAAAGATGTAGTACTTGAAGCTGCACTTACCGCTATTATGGACTGCGAGGATTCTATAGCTGCGGTTGATGCAGAGGATAAAGTACAAGTTTATAAAAACTGGTTAGGTTTAATGCAAGGCAACTTAGTTGAATCGTTTAAAAAAGGCGATAACACAGTTGAACGTACCCTGCAAAGCGATCGCCAATATACGGCGCTAAATGGTGAAACCCTAAGCTTAAAAGGCCGCAGCATGATGTTTGTGCGCAATGTAGGCCACCTAATGACCAATCCAGCAATTACCGACGTAAGCGGTAACGATGTGTTTGAAGGCATTATGGATGCCATGTTTACTGCAACAGCGGCGCTGCATGATTTAAATTCTAGCAGTGCGCTTAAAAACTCCAGTGCGCAAAGTATAAATATTGTAAAACCTAAAATGCATGGTCCTGAAGAAGTGGCATTAACTAACACGCTATTTAACATGGTTGAAGAAGCACTTGGCTTAGAAAAAAACACCATTAAAATGGGCATTATGGATGAAGAGCGCCGTACTTCAGCTAACCTAAAAGCCTGTATTCATGCAGCAAAAGAGCGTGTAGTATTTATTAATACCGGATTTTTAGATAGAACAGGTGATGAAATTCATACCTCAATGCACGCCGGTGTGGTACTGCCTAAAGCCGCTATTAAATTAGAGCCGTGGATCAGCGCCTACGAAGATCGCAACGTAGACATTGGTTTGGCTTGTGGCTTAAGCCATAAAGCACAAATAGGTAAAGGTATGTGGGCTATGCCCGATAAAATGGCATTAATGATGGAGCAAAAAATAGCTCATCCTAAATCAGGTGCTAATACCGCGTGGGTGCCCTCCCCCACTGCAGCAACTCTGCATGCCATGCATTATCATGATGTAGATGTATTTAGCGAGCAGCAAAGCATTGCTAAGCGTGCTATTGCCAGCCTAGATGAGCTACTTACCCCGCCATTAATGGACGAGCCTGAGCTACTTAGCAAAGAAGATATTAAAACCGAGCTTGAAAACAACGCCCAAGGTATTTTAGGTTATGTAGTACGCTGGATTGACCAAGGGATTGGCTGCTCTAAAGTGCCCGACATAAACCACATTGGCCTTATGGAAGACAGAGCAACACTGCGTATTTCAAGCCAACATATGGCTAACTGGCTGCATCATGGTATTTGCAGCGAGCAACAAATTAGATCAACCATGGCCAAAATGGCAAAAGTGGTAGACGGCCAAAATGAACACGACAGTGCTTATAAGCCTATGGCAATTAGTGAGCAATCACTTGCTAATAATATTGCCTACCAAGCTGCACTAGCCTTAGTGTTAGAAGGAGCTAAGCAACCAAGTGGCTACACTGAGCCTTTATTGCACAGCTACCGCTTAAAATATAAAGCGCAGCAAGGTACTTAACACTTAACTTCAAGTAATAAAACACCCTAGTTAGCATACAAAAACCAGCCAAAGTGCTGGTTTTTATTTATTTGCCAAAAATACCAGCCAATATTAATAACTAAGGTGAATGGCTAACATTCATCTTAGTAGCCGTTATTAGTTTTTAACCACAAAAAAGCGCGTTTTGCTTACACAAAACACGCTTTTTCTAAAATTATTACCGCTTTAATATACAGCTTTAATTAGTTTTTGATGATTGCGTTGTGATAAATATTTTGTACGTCATCACAATCCTCAAGCATAGTGATGAACTTATCAAAGTTAGCAATTACTTCTTCATCTGTAATTTCAATATGCACTTGCGGGACAAAAGTAATTTCGTCTACTTCAAAATTAATGCCTTCAAACGCCTCTTCAAGGGCTGTTTTAGCTTTAAAGTATTCTGTATGTGGGGCAAACACCGATACTTTACCGTCTTCTACTTCAACATCGGTTACATCAACGTCAGCCATCATTAGTGCTTCTAACACAACTTCGTCGTCATCGCCTGAAAAACCAAGCACAGCAAAATGATCAAACATATGCGCTACACAACCCGGTGTACCAATTTTTGAATCTGTTTTAGTAAAAGGCAAACGTACATCTTTAATAGTACGATTTGGGTTATCGGTTAAACAGTCAACAATAACCATACAATTTCCAGGGCCATAACCTTCGTAACGTGCAGTTGAGTAATCCTCCCCTGCTCCACCGGCGGCTTTTTCAATTGCTTTTTCGATAACATGCGCAGGCACTTGATCTTTTTTTGCCTTTTCGATTAAGCGGCGCAAAGTTTGGTTTACATCTGGGTCAGGTTCGCCGTTTTTAGCTGCAACGTAAATTTCTTTGCCGTATTTTGAATTTACTTTAGTTTTTGCGTTAGCCGTTTTAGCCATCGAACTTTTACGAACTTCAAATGCTCTGCCCATCATGTACCTCTAATGAATACGTTAAACTTGTCGACATTTTACCAATTCAAAACGTATTGGGCTAGCACCACGTTAATATATAACGTTTATAACACCACACTAATTACATAAAAAAATAAACAAAGCGCTATTTAACATAACACAACTTTTTGTGCGTAATTGTCAATTAAAGTAACTAACTGCGTAAAATCATGTAATACATAATCGGCCTGGCTAGCATAACTAGGAGTAACATCGGGGGCGTATAAACATGCACGCATATTGGCATTATGCGCTGCCTGAATATCATATAAAAAATCGCCCACATACAATAAATTACTTGGGCTCATATTCCACAAGGTAGCAATATTATTTAATGCACTCGGATCGGGTTTTGCTGGCGCGTCACTTCGGGTAAGTACTATTTCTATTGGCAGTGGATTATTTTGTAACTTAATAGCGGCCGCTTTGTCAAAATTGCGTGTAACTATCGCCATTGGAATGTTTTTAGCTTTAAGGGCATTTACAGCCTCACTCACACCGGGTAACATTTTGGCATGTTGAGCGTCGAGTAACTCATGCTGATGTACAATATTCATTGCCTCTTCGCGCATATATGCTGAAGGCAATTGGGCAATATAATCGAGTAAGTCTTGCTCACACGGGCACCCTATTTGCGCTTTAATTAATGAAAAATCTAATTCTGATGACACTAAAGTGCCATCTAAATCAAAAATCACACCTTTAATCGCTTCAATCTGCATTTATATATCCTTCCTTGTATTTAATACCCATTGAATTAAACCCTATATAAAAATAACTTCATCGTTTATAAAACTAAATCACTGATGAATAACAAAATTTATATACCTAACCTGACCTCTGGTTAAGAGATTTACTAACATACTAAATCATAGTTATATTTAAATTTATTTTCTCTAGCCAGAGATTTTCAGTGAAAATAAGGCGAATTTACGCGTCAATAGCTGGCCTATTGCAAGTAAATTCAACGCAGTTAGCGCTGAAAGTAGCTGCTTGAGATAGATTTATTATCCAAAGTTCAGGTTACCTAGCTTGCTAAAAAGCACACTAATATACAAGGTATATTAACGTAATTTAGTATTAAGTCGATCAGAAAAACGGGAATGAAAATAACAAAAACGCGCACAGTGACTGTGCGCGTAGTTTGTAGGATTATTGTTGCTCAAACCTTGCTTCAAGCCAAGTATCGTCTTGAGTAAAGTTTAAGGTTTTTATTTTTCCTTGTCCTTCAACGTTAACCATATTAACTTGCGAAGGCCATAAGTCGCGCAGTGCACCGTTACTCATTTTAATTCCTGCAATTTTTACCGGAATTGGCGCTTCTTGGTAAACCCAAAAAAACTTGCCATCAACTTGTGCTCCTACAAAGTTAAGCGGCAGTGGTTCACCGTTTAACGTTTGTAGCGCAACATGCGACTCTACATACTTAGCAAAGCGTTGTTGATCTATTTTATTGCTAATAATATCAACCTTACCTTTAAATAAGTGCGCCACAGCATGCTCAGTATCGTGCAAATAAAAACGATGCATTAGCTCAATATTATTAGTACGTTTATTAAAAAGCACAGTAGTAACAGACGACTTTAATTGATGCGCCATGCTAGGCGCAGCAATTAATAAACCAACAATAATTAGCAATATGCGCATTATTGTTGCTCCTCACTGCTGTTATTTTCGTCGCCTTTAGGTTCGTCTTTTTTAAGCTCGGTTTTAATATCTTGCATAATATCGCGGCTTACTTTTGCTTTGCTCTTTTCTTTTTTAAATACTTCTATGCGTGATGGAATAATACGACGTGGGTAGTTATTATTTTCAATATCTACGTCAGCCGTTTCCCAGCGCGGATCGATAGTAACCGACACCAGCGATTTATTTTTGTCAGTCACTATTAATTTTTGCACATTTTTATAATTACGACGCCAAATTTCGGCCGCAATATAACGCTCTTCTTTGCTGCCATCTTCAAAAGTCAGCTCTAATAAAATAGGCATTACTAAGCCGCCTACGTTAGAAAACTCCATTACGTAGTAGTTTTGGTCTTCTTTTATTGCACGCTCAAGCGTTTTACGCTCCCACGGCTCTAAGCCCTTTAAAAACTTGTTGTACGCGTTGCGTTCTTTATTAGTAACGGTAAAACGGTCGTTTTCGTCATAAAAGTCGGTAACATCGGGATTTTCTTCTACCCAGGTTTTTTTACCTTGTGCGCGGTTACGCTCTACAAACAGCGAAGTTGGCTTATTTGCTTCAATATCGCGCAATCGACTAAAATCAATATCAGGGTTTTTAGTGTCTAAACGCAGTTGATATACCTTATCTAAAGCAATATCTACGTGATCTGTGGTAAAAAACCAACCACGCCAAAACCAATCTAAATCAACACCCGAAGCTTCTTCCATAGTACGAAAAAAATCAGCAGGGGTAGGGCGCTTATACTTCCAGCGCTGAGCGTATTCTTTAAACGCAAAATCAAACAGCTCTCGGCCTAAAATAACTTCACGTAAAATATTAAGTGCTGCAGCGGGTTTAGTGTACGCGTTAGGGCCTAAACGCAATACGCTGTCTGACTGGGTCATTATAGGCACTTGAATTTCTGACTTCATATACGCCACTATATCGCGCGGCTCAACGCCCCATGGAATGCTCGGATCCCACTCTCGCCCTGCAACACCGTCTAAAAAGCTATTTAAACCTTCATCCATCCAAGTCCATTGGCGCTCATCTGAGTTTACTATCATCGGAAAGTAAATATGACCCACTTCATGGATCACTACACCGAGTAAAAATCGTTTTTCTGCTTGAGAGTAAGTACGAGTTCCATCATCTTGCAGCTTAGTGCGCGGGCCATTAAAGGTGATCATTGGGTATTCCATACCACCAACAGGGCCATTTACTGACTGCGCGGTTGGGTATGGGTAATCAAATGAATACTTTGAATACACTTCCATAGTGTGAATAACAGCTTCGGTTGAATATTTTTTCCATAAATCGCCCCCTTCTTTAGGGTAAAACGACATAGCCATAACCAATGGCTGCTCATCACCGCCTTGCTGATAGCCTTTAGCATCCCACATAAATTTGCGTGACGACGCCCAAGCAAAGTCGCGTACGTTATTAGCTTTAAAGTGCCACGTTTTAGTTTTATCTGTACTGGATTTTTCGTTATCGAGCGCTTCTTCTTCACTAACAATAAACACAGGGCGTTTAGCATTTTCGGCTTGCTTTAAACGTTTGCGTTGCTTGCTCGTTAATACGCTACTTGCGTTATTAAGCTTACCCGTTGCCGACACGATATGGTCCGCAGGTACGGTAATTTCAACATCGTAATCACCAAACTCTAAGGTAAATTCGCCGCCACCTAAAAATGTTTTATTAGTCCAAGCTTCGTAATCAGTATAAGCAGCTAAACGCGGAAACCACTGCGCCACTAAAAATATATCGTTACCATCTTTTTCAAAGTGCTCATAGCCCGAGCGTGCGCCTACTGCATCTTCTTCAACTAAGTTAAACGCAAAGTTCATGCTAAATTCGGCTTCTTTACCTGGCTTTAACGGCTTATTTAGGTCAATGCGCATTAAGGTATCAACTACGGTTACACGTAATTCGTTGCCATTGTCATCTTTTACATTGCTAATTGTATATCCAAGCTCGTTGTCGCTCATAAATTGTTGGCGACGTAGGTCGCCTAAACTTAACTTGGCGGGTTTATCGGCTGGTAAACTTGTTAAAGTACTTTTAAACGTTTGCGTAGTTTCTGCAATTGAATCATTTTTAAAAACGTTTTGATCTAACTGTAACCATAAGTACTTTAATGTGTGTGGTGAATTGTTTTTATATTCTATTTTTTGGCTACCGCTTATACGGCGCTTTTTTTCGTCTAATTGTACGTCAATATCGTAATTAACGCGTTGCTGCCAATAATTTTCGCCAGGTTCTCCGGCAGCACTTCTATAAACATTTGGTGTTGGCAATGCTTCGTCTAGTTGACGAAACTTATCGATATAGCTGCCTTTGGTTTGCTCAATAGCAGACGCTAAAACAGTGCTCGACATTGCTATTGGCAATATAACCGCACTTAGCGTATAAATTATTTTTTTCATTATTAAACCTGTTAGATTTTAGTGTGCGCACTTTGACAAAATTATCGTTTTTCTTCAATAAAATAACGATAAAGTGCGACTTTTTCAGGCTAGTTTTCACTATTTTTTTACAATTAAAGCGCATTATTCTTTTAGATAAAATTAATTAAACGTGAATTAAAATAATAAAACTGTAAAGGGGCTTTACAGTTTGTCGTTTTAAATAAAAATAATTGCCAAATATCAGCTAAAAATAACGGCTTACAGCTACTAAATCTCCCTCTGTATTTTGGCTTCAAAGGTAGCCAAATGTAATTATTTAGCAAAAAAGTTAATCCCTTTGTATGAGAAACCGCCAATAGTGAAGTTTAAGGTTGATCTTTGTATCCATTTGTACTTAGAATCGCCCACTTTTTTCATTTGAGGGTAATTTAATATAATTATTTTCAAATATGTTTATTAATATTTTAGTGTTGAAAAGTGTGGTGGTGTATGGATTTTTATGTTCTAAAAAAGCAGCAAAAACTAATTGCTATTCCAGCAGACGCGCAAAACTGTAAGCAGTATTTAAACTCAGGTTATTTGTATATTGACAAAGTGGCCGCTTGTAACGAAAAAAATGCATTGAAAGCGTTACAAGCTAAAAAAGCCAAAGCAATTAAACTGCCGTTATTTATGGCACTTTTAGCCTTGCCTCTTATTTATGTTGGTTGGTTTAGCTTAGGAGCTAGCTAAAGCCCATTCACCCTAGCAAGATGAGCCTATAAGGTTGCATCTTTAACTGCCTTGGGTATATTGGCGCTCTTACGATTTTTTAAGAGCGCTACATGAAAGTTCTGCACACTTCTGATTGGCACCTTGGCCAACAATTTTATGAATATGACCGTCGTCATGAACACCTTCCTTTTTTCACTTGGCTGTTAGCCACTCTCGTTGAGCAACAAATAGATTTACTGCTCGTTGCTGGCGATATTTATCATACTGCAACCCCCAGTGCTAGCGCCGAGAATCAACTCTATCAATTTATTAAAGATGCCAAAAAGCAGTGCCCTAATTTACATGTAGTAATTATTGCTGGGAACCACGACTCTGCAAATCGTATTTTAGCCGCGCAACCGTTACTCGCTCAATTTGATACCCATGTTGTAGGGCGTTTTGAGGCAACAGCAGCGGCTGATACCGTAATCACTATTAACACTAACAAAAAATGCGCTGTAATCGTTGCCATGCCATTTTTGCGCGCAAGCGATGTAACTACACTCAGCCAAACCAAAAGCGGCCCTAGCTATGCCCAAGGCGTTAAAAAGGCATATGAACTTGCCCTTGAGCATGCAGCTACTTTACAAAGTGAAAATACCCCGTTAATTGTTATGGGGCACCTTCATGCTAAAGGCGGCGATATATCGAGTGACTCTGAGCGCAACTTAGTAATAGGCGGCGAAGAAGCCATATCTGCCAACGTATTTGGTAAACAAGCACACTACGTTGCGCTGGGGCATTTACATAAAGCGCAGCAAGTTGCTAAAAATGAATGCATTAGATACAGCGGTACGCCAATTCCTATGTCGTTTTCAGAGCGAAATTACAGCCACCAAGTAAATGTAGTTGAATTTAATAGCGATGAAAAACAGCAAATTAGTGTAACTGTAAACCCCCTTTACATTCCTCGTTTAGCCGATGTAATAGTTTTACCAAAAGGGGAGTGCGTACCATTAGCTGAGCTATGCGAGGAAATTAAAGCCCTCGACACCACAGCCAATACAATAGCACCCTATTTACGGGTAAAACTTAAATCTAGCGATACCGACACCACCTTCAGAGAACAAATAGAACAAGCTCTTGAGGGTAAACATATTCGTTTTTGTGGCATAGAGCGCGTGCGTGAACAAGCAGCTAACAATGAAGGCGGCGCAGTATTTGAAGATTTAACTGAAGTTGAAATGCTCAACCCACTTAATTTATTAGAACAAGCATTTGCAAACGACAAAGATATGCACGGTGAAAGCGTACCCGACGCACTAAAAAATCTATTAAACGATGTTATTAACGAACTAGAGGAGCAACAGCAACTATGAAAATAACCGCAGTGCGTATTCATAACTTAGCTTCTATTGTTGATGCCGAAATAGACTTTTTAGCAGCCCCGCTAAAAGACGCCGGATTATTTGCAATTACCGGCGATACCGGCGCAGGTAAAAGCACTATTTTAGATGCTATTTGCTTAGCTTTATATGCTAAAACCGCAAGGTTAGGTGGCGATAGAGGCAATAAGGTAGAGTTTCAAGGCGACAGCATTAGGCTTAATGACGCACGTAACTTACTTAGACGAGGAACGTCTAATGGCTATGCTGAAGTTGACTTTGTAGGGCAAGACAAAGAAAGTTACCGAGCGTGTTGGAGCGTTAATCGCTCGCGAGGCAAAAGCGACGGCAATTTACAAGCAGCACAGCATACGCTTCATTTATTACCTGATGATACGTTAATTTCATCAGATAAAAGTAAAACAGTAAAACAAATAGAAGCCAAAATAGGGTTAACCTTTGATCAGTTTTCGCGCGCGGTGTTATTAGCGCAACACGAATTTGCCGCGTTTTTAAAAGCCACCGGCGATGAGCGCGCACAGCTTTTAGAATGCTTAACCGGTACCGATAAATTTAGCCGTATTGGTGTACGTATTTTTGAGCGTAATAAAGAACTAAAAGAAAAGTTTGAATTACTCCAAGCGAGTTTAGCAAGTTACACATTACTAAGTGAGGATGAATTAGCCGCTAAACAAACTTCGCTTAATGAATTAAAACTGCAAATTGAACACACTAAAAAAACCTTAACAACTACAGAGCAAAATTTAAATTGGTATAAACAAGCCAATACGCTTGAGCAAGCACTTAAACAAGCACAGCAAAACCAGCAACAAGCGCAAAACGAGCTTAATGCTATTGCTCAGCAAAGTGAGCAAGCTAAACAAGCACAAAGCGCACTTGAAATTAAAGATAACCGCAGTCGCTTTAAAAGTTTAACAGCTCAAAATATTGAGTTAAGTACGAAAGTAAGTGACTTAAAAAGTATAGATCACACTGCAATAATTACTGCGCATACTAATACGCTTAGTAAGCACCAAGAGATATTACAAACAGCTAAAGAACAAAAACAAACTGCTGAGCCTATTATTGCTAAAGCGCGCGAGCTCGACAGTCAATTAGCTATTCAAGCACAAACCATTGCAAGCCTTACCCAGCAAAGCGAAAAAGAGCAATTACAATTAAACGATTTGCAGCAGCAATTTAAGCAAAGCCAATCTGTGCTTGATGAAGCTACAAAATTAAGTGCCCAGCATCAACAGTGGTTAACTACGCACACACAATTAAAACCTTTAGCCAATGATTGGAATTACTATCAGCACAGTTTTAATCAGTTTTTAAACGCAACTGAGCAATTTAAAACAACGGCACATCAAAACCAAAAATTAGTGGCTGAGCAGGCTAAGCAAGCGACGCTTTTAACCACGCAAAATGCAAAGGTTGAGTCACAAGAACAGCTACTTGCTAGTGAGCAAAAAAATCTTAACCAATTAAATGAGCAGCAACGCCAATTTAATATTGAACAGTGCGATGCAAAACTTAAAAATATTGATTACTTAAAAGATCAACGCGAGCGCTATAAACAGTTTAATCATGAACTAAAATACAGCACACAACAGCAAACACGCGTTGCAGAAAAACTTATCCAAAGTGAGCAAGCGCAAAACGCATTATTACAAAATTTGGCTTCGTGCGAGCAAACGCTTAAGCACAACGAATACACGCTTAGCCAAGCACGCCTTCGCGCCAGTGAAAATGTAGAACACTTACGTACACAACTTGCTCCTAACGAGCCATGTTTAGTGTGCGGTGCAACTGAGCACCCATATGCAAGCACTCAAAACCAGCAATTAAATAACTTAATAGCCGATTTTGAAACAGCGTATAACAATGCAAAACAGCAACGCGATAGCGCCCAAACCCAGCTGCATCAGCACCAAACACAACATGCTGTGTTAGTGGCCGAGCAAACGCAACATGGCCAAGCAATACAAATTGCACAGGCTAAGCAGCTAGAAATTAAAACGACCATGCAAGACGCTCGCACCGAGCTTAACGAGTTAACAACCGAGAAGCTTGATGAAACCTACAAGCAACTCAGCGAGCAAAAAGCCCAGTATTTTGCAGTACAAACACAGCTGCGTACCTTACAAGAAAAAGTAAATCAGCAGCTTAATGCTTTAAAAACCGAGCAACACGCGCAGCAGCAATTACAAAACCAGCATGTTGAGTTAACTAATCAGTTAAACCAATTAAGCAGTAAACATAACGAGCTAAGCGTACAAATAAACGAGCTAAGCGCAGCGCTTAACGCGCAATTTGAACACAGCGATTTTTGGCAGCAGCTGCAAAGTGAATCGCTTACCCTACGCGATTTAAACAAACAGGTTAAGCAATACCAGCAAACACTAACGCAGCTTGAGCAAAGCCAAAAACAGCTCGACAGTGCAAACCAGCAACTACAGCAATTAACGCCATTAATGACTAAAAGTGAGCACGCACTTAAAGCATTAAATGACGATTTAGCCAAAGCGCAGCAACAGCAAAATATTACGCAAAGCCAGCGATTAGCTTTATTTAATAATGAGCAAATAAGCGCAAGCGACTATCAAGCCAAACTAGCCATGCAGCTTGAGCAATGCCAAACACAGCTAAATGCCAGCCAACAAGCGCACGATAACGCAATTAAACAGCGCGACGAGCATGCCATAACACTTAAAAATGTTGAGCAACGCTTGCAAGAGCACGCCCAGGAGCTAACCTGCCTTGAGGCACGTTACTTAGAGTGGTTTACTGACTTTAAAGCGCAACATAGCGATGCAACACACGAACAGGTCACTATTTTACTAACCTTAAGTAGCGAGCAAATTAAAGCGCACTTAAAACAGTTTGAACAAGTATCACAAACGCTAACCGATACAAATGCAGCGCTTAAACAGCAACAAAAATCGTACACTGAGCATCAAAATACTGACAAGCCTTCAAAAAACCACGATGAGTTAACTGAGCAGCTAAATGTATTAAATACCCAGCAAACAGAGCTACAAAATAGCTTGCTCGCCACTAATACCGCTATTGAGCAGCACAACCAAAATGCTAAAACGCTCAAAGGCAAACAAGCTGAGTTAACTACGCTTAAAACGCAAGTTGATCAGTGGCATTTACTTAATAAAGTATTAGGCGATGCAACCGGTAAAACCATGCGTAATTTAGCGCAAACGCAAACTTTAAAAATACTGCTGCACTATGCAAATAGTCATTTAAAAACCCTTAATAAACGCTATGAATTAACCGCTATTGAGCACTCTTTAGATATTGCTATTATTGACCGCGACATGGCCGATGAGCAACGCTCTGTAAATACGCTCTCTGGTGGTGAATCATTTTTAGTCTCTTTGGCGCTGGCTTTAGGGCTTGCTTCATTGTCGTCAAACAAAGTACAAATCAATTCTTTGTTTATTGACGAAGGGTTTGGTACGTTAGACAGCGAAACGCTCAGTGTTGCAATGGATGCACTTGATTCATTACAAGCACAAGGGCGAAAAGTAGGTGTTATATCGCATGTAAGCGAAATGAGTGAGCGCGTAGCAACACAAGTCCATGTGGCTAAAAAGCCGGGCGGTTATTCTAGCGTAGAAATTGTGTGATATTAATTTATATTGATAACACCCATTGTATTTATGATCCCCAAAAAACTTGGGGTCTATAAAGGAAGTAATAATGCCAACATTTACAGATGATCAAGCAACACAATACGATAGCCGCATTACGCGACTAGTACCAGGCTACGAGTTATTGCATCAACTAACTAATGCGCAACTGCAAGCCACATTAAAAGATAACGCACATATTTTAGTGGTAGGGGCGGGGACTGGCAAAGAGGTAATTGAATTAGCTAGCATTAATCCAACATGGAAGTTTACCGCACAAGATACCTCAAACGACATGCTTAGTGTTGCTAGCGATAAGTTTGCTGAGCAAGGAATAAGCGATAGAGTAACTGTACATTGCGGGCCTTTAGAAAAACTTAAAACTAAAGCCGATGCAGCCTTATGCTTATTAGTGCTACAGTTTGTAGAAGATAATGGCGATAAAAAGCAAGTTCTTAAAAACATTAAAGCAAGTCTGAACAAAGATGCTGCGCTGTATATTGCTGATTTAATGCGCCCAGAAACCTTATTTGAGCGTGATGCCCAGCTTTTAACTTGTGCAAAACTAGGCTTAGGTGAGGCTGGACAAACTCATATTCGTCATAGCCTAGAAAATGAATTTTATCCGTTAGATCGCATGCGTTTTAGCGAGCTACTGCATGAGTGTGGATTTAGCACTATTCCTAAATTGTACTTTAAAGCGCTAGGTTTTAGCGGCTATGTAATTTAGTAACTGCTTAACTTAGTAACTTAGTAACTACACCACTTAGTAGCTAAGCTTTAAATATTAAACAGCCCCGCCTAGCGCAGGGCTTTTTTAATGGGGTATATAATTAAAAATGCAGGTTTCGGGCTCGAACAATATCTTTCATCACAATGGTTGAGGTTAAACGTTGCACGCCTGGCAGCGCCGATAGTTTATCATCGTATAATTTTTGAAACGCGCCTAAATCTCTAGTCACCACATGTATTAAATAATCAGGTGTACCAAACAAACGCTGCGCATTAGTTATTTGTGGAATATCTTCAACTGCTAATTCAAGTTTAGCCAACGATGCTTTATCACCTTCTTTAATAGTAATAAAAACCAACGCAGAAAAATTAAGCCCTACTTTTTCTGGAGAGATCTCCGTCCTGTAGCCCACAATAGCTTTGGTTTTTTCTAATTCTTTAACTCGGCGGTGACATGGCGAAACACTAAGCCCCACGCGATCTGCAAGTTCTGAAAGAGTGAGTCGGCCATCAACTTGCAGCTCAGCAAGAATTTTCCGATCTATGCTATCCATATTCAATTATTTCCTAATAATGGCGTTTAATAAGGTAAAATATAGTATTTTTTCCCCATAAGAAAGCAATAAAATAAGCTCCCAATTATTTTAGGTTATTGTTGATGGATATTAATGTTATTTTTTCTTTTTGGCTGGTGTCAATATTGTTTGTACTTACCCCTGGTGCTGATTGGGCGTATACCATAAGCGCAGGAATTGCGGGAGATAAAATTATTCCGGCAGTTTCAGGGCTCTTGTTAGGCCACCTTATTGCCGCGCTGATTGTAGTGGTAGGTTTGGGTGCTATTTTAGCTTCACATGTGATGTTAATGAAATTTTTAACCTTATTTGGCGCACTGTATGTTGTTTGGATCGCGGTTTCGCTTTATAAAAACCCGCCAGTACCCGCAGTATATAATGGCGCTGCTAGTGAATTAGGCGAAACACCATTAAAGTGGATGAAAAAAGGCTTTATTATTAGCGGGTTAAATCCTAAAGTAATGCTGCTATTTTTAGCATTATTGCCACAATTTGTATTTCCGACCTTTTCATTTTCGATCACCGAGCAGCTGTTAGTATTAAGCGTAATTCATTTAATTGGCTGTGGCTTTGTATATTGGTTTATTGGTGTTAGCGCCCGAAAAATATTAAGCAATAACCCGGCACTTGCGATTAAATTTGGTCGACTTTCTGCCATTATATTATTTATTTTAGGCTCTTTAATGCTGTTTGATAGCGCACAAAAGCTACTAGTACACTTACAGTAATACACGCATAAAAAATAAAGCCTAAGCAGTACTTTAAACACCGCTTAGGCTTTTTTATTACTAATATTATCTTGCCCTCAAATATATTTAAAAACGTAGGTCGGTTAAGCGAAGCGCCACCCGACGGGCGAATATCAGCATTACTTCAGATCATTGTTATATCAACTTAAAATAGTTCTCACTTAACACTCAAAGCCAAAAAATTAAAATGACACCCACTCTAATTATTAATCCCTTCAGTCTTTATCTAAACAAACATTGCTAGGCTTAAAAGCATCCTTAATTTTTAAAATCCCTCTGCTTATTCAAATAACGCTGTATTAAACTGCTTTTTTATTCATTTTTAGGCATGCGAAATACTGTGCTTTCACAGTGAGAGGGAATTACGGAGAGTTTTTGAAGTGAAATTTTAAGCCAGTAGCTTTTCGCAGTTACTAACGTTGGTGCGCCGCTTTCTATTTAGGTGTTCGCAGTATCCTTCGTGTGACGCTGGGCGACCTACTGCACCATGAAATACGCGACTAAATTGTGTGGTGAGTTTTAGCCAGTTTTCGGGGGTAATGTTTACTCTTTGTAACA
>NZ_JADYWN010000080.1:0-557 GCF_015864805.1 Pseudoalteromonas sp. NZS127
CTTGGCGTCGCGCCCTGGGCCGATCTTGTAAATCTTGATGGAGTCCCGGCCGCGTCCGTCTTTGTCCCATGCGCAGATGTGCGCGGCCTTGGCGGCGTGGAGTTCGCGGGTGTACTGCAGGACGGTGACGTAGTGTAGGCCCGTCAACTCGGCCAGGGTGCGGCAGTCGTGAACGCCCTCCAGCATGTGCAGGATCAACTGCGCGTAGGTCAGGGCTCCCACTTTCACTTGCTTCATTGCTTGCTTTCAGAGTTGATCTTCTTCACCGCCTGCGCCACCACCCAGCGAGTGCTGCCCATGCTGATGACGATCTCCGCCTGGGTGAGCCCCTGCTTGCGCAGGGCGGCCACGCGGGCGAGGTTGATGGGTTTCGTCTTGGGGCCGCTACCAGGGCGCGTACCGCCGTGGGTGTTCTTCATACCGGCACCTTTCCTGTTGCGTGCAGCACGGCAGTCCACACACCCTTGTCCGTGGGCGCCTGACCCCATTCCTCGGCGTAGCGGTTGTCGATGAGGTTCTTGGCGATGGAGCGGGCCTGCGCCTCTTTGACCCCCAGC
>NZ_JADYWN010000081.1:0-555 GCF_015864805.1 Pseudoalteromonas sp. NZS127
AAAACCTTGTGATCGTGGTGCGTAAACACTGCTTCATGTGAGCTGGGTCATTCTTCAACATCTCTCCCGCGCAGCGCGCCGTTTCGACGGCGGCAAAGGGATGATCGCCGGAAGCATGCGAGTACGCGATCCTGTCACGGCAGTAGCAGCACCGAACGTACTGGTGCGGTAGGCCCCGTGAGGTAATTACGTGACATCCCGGAGAGACGGGAACTAGCAAGCCTGCAGTTTGGCCTCTGGGCGATCCTGGGGGAGCGCACCAGACTGCAGACTCGATGGTGCTAAATGCCCGCGAGGTGGTTCTCGCAGTGTGGCGCCCAGTGGCCGGGGTTCAGCGCGGGTCTGACCAACCAAACACGGCCACCATCGACTTGTCTCAGCAGCAGACGCCGCCATCAGCGTCTCCTTTTAAAAGACTTTCCGTAAAAAGAAAGTCTTTCTTTTTTCCGAAATCGTGCCGCAGGCCGTTTTCGCGCCACCTCGCCGATGATGCCGATCATTTCGCATATCGGATCAACCATGGCCGTCACCCAGGCAGACATCGACAATCTAAAC
>NZ_JADYWN010000082.1:0-555 GCF_015864805.1 Pseudoalteromonas sp. NZS127
GCCCATTGGAATCAAACCGGCCTTACGCAATTCCGCTTGAATGCACAATTCAGCATTCGAGCGAATTTCATACGCGCCGTGTTTCACCCAGCGTTGCGCGTTAGATTGGATTGCATTCATGGTGTTTTCTCCTATTTGCGGTTGACGGTTTACAAACCCAGCAAGCGGGCGATCAGGCTTTTACGCACTGCGCGACGCTGGCCGATGGCTTTTGCGGCAGGCGCCAGGGCGGCCGCCCAGCGGGCCCGCTCTGCGGCTTGTGCTGCAAGGGCTTCGTTGACGGTGAATTCGTTGCGGGTCATGGTGCGGGTTCCTTTGCGTTGCGTTATCTGACTCAGTGGCTCTATTGTAGCTAACTTTTTAGCAGACGCGCAAGAACTATCGCAATTTATTTTCTAAGTAGTAACCCCTAGAGAAGGGGTGTGTAGGTGGCACATGCACCCATGCACCCATGCACCCATGCACCCATGCACCCATGCACCCATGCACCCATGCACCCATGCACCCATGCACCCATGCACCCATGCACCCATGCACCCATGCACCCATGCACCC
>NZ_JADYWN010000083.1:0-550 GCF_015864805.1 Pseudoalteromonas sp. NZS127
AAATAAAATCAACTAAAAGCGGCAAACTAAAAAGAAGGCTGGTTAGGATGGCGGTACGGTCTTACACCTGCTGCAATATAACCAACACCTGGCACACGATATAGTGTGCAAGTAGCAGCGTGTGCGTAATTGTCTGTCGGGTTTGCATATTCCGCACAATATGAAATCAGTTCTCGATTTTCTGGCAAAGTTTCATTATCGGCATATGTTTTTGCAAGCGGGTAAAGCGTCCCGCCGTGTGATGCGTATGTTTTCATAATCAACCCCTCAAAATAAAATCAACCCCTCAAAATAAAATCAACCAGAAGCGGCAAACTAAAAAGAAGGCCGGTTAGGATTGCTGCAAGATAATCATTCATGGATTATTCCCCGTCGCGCTTATCAACAAAATCCAATGCAGTGCCATAGAACCCTTGCGAACGTGCCACGCATTCGACAAGCGCGCGGAATTCAGGCTTTGACCATGGGTTGCCAGTAGGTGTACCCTTGCGCGTAAATTGCACCCATGCATCAATGGCTTTCAAACGCTTATCGTCGAAAACCCAGTAAT
>NZ_JADYWN010000084.1:0-543 GCF_015864805.1 Pseudoalteromonas sp. NZS127
GCGGGAAGAAGGAAGACTTACCGATAGGTGTGTTCAAGATGCCTCGTCCGGGTTTGCCCAACCCCTACATGGCGCGCATCGCAGCCAGAGGCGCCCGAAAGTATCTGGGGTGCTTCCCAACACCTGAAGCCGCATCGGCCGCCTACCTCGCGGCAAAACGAGAACTGCACGAAAGCAACACGCTATGACCGAAACAGCAGAACAACCGGCCCACAAGCTCAACGCCGACCAGACCGTGGCCGTCGCCACCGACGTGTTCTGGAACGAGGACATGACCACGTGCCCTCGCGGCGCCAAGGTCCAACTGCTCGGCGCGGGCGGCGTGGCGGTATACGGCGACTACCACGGTGATCCGTTCTGGCAGGCGTGGTGCCCGCTGCCGAAGCGTCGGAGGAAGGTATGAACTCGCATCAACGTCGTGTGGCTTTTCGCAAGCAGTACCCACACCCTGTGGTTGAGATTCGCGGTGACAAGGTGTTCGTCCTCGCCTAGAGATCGTTCTGGAGAAGGGCACTGCGCCACCCCAAACTTCGTGCACTATAC
>NZ_JADYWN010000085.1:0-537 GCF_015864805.1 Pseudoalteromonas sp. NZS127
AGTAGTGAAACGAAACAGCGCCGATGATAGTGTAGCATTTGCTATGTGAAAGTAGGACATTGCCAGGCTCCAAATTGTAGAAAGCCCGAATTTAACGATTCGGGCTTTTTTACGTCTGCAAGAAAGTGAAATGTGGGTGGCTGAACTTTGAACGCTGACGTTTTCAATATAAATGGTATCTATATTTTTTGCTTATTCTGATATAATAATGTTTGAATTTAGCGCAGATACGCCTGATTTTATATTCTAAAACACCCCTTTTGATTGTTCCCTACGGTGTAGTTATTTATTAATAATAGATCTAAATGTGTGTAAATAAGCAAAAAAGAGATATTTAAATTGAACGAAATGTACTTAAACTTATATAGCACGGTGTACCAATGAAACCACTCGATAGACGCTTTTCTGTAGCACCCATGTTGGATTGGACTGATAAGTATGTGTTTAAAGGATTTTAGCAGTGTAAGGGTGCCCATAGGGGGACTCAATATATTGAGGGGGACTAACTACTTGTTCTATTTATTTGTATAAATTAGA
>NZ_JADYWN010000086.1:0-523 GCF_015864805.1 Pseudoalteromonas sp. NZS127
ACGTGCCCAAGGATGGAAAACGGAAGGAAAAACTCGCCCTGGAAATGGCCGGCATCCTTGCGCTGATCGTCAAGGCAGCCCTGCGGTATCAGAAGGACGGCCTCGTGCCGCCCAAGCGCGTTCTCGCGGCCCGCGACGCCTATCGGTCGCAGATGGACCTCTTGGCCGAGTGGCTGGATGAGTGCTGCGACCTTGATCCTTCGGCCACGGTGTCGTCAAAAGAGCTGTGGGACTCGTGGGAAATGTTCGCTCGCGGTCGCGGATTGCTCAATTACATCCGAAGTAGCACCGCTCTATCGCGTCGGTTGGACACGAGATTTCCGCCAATCCGGGGGTCAGGCGGCGTGCGCTTGAGGTCTGGGTTACGCATAAAGGGTTCAGCGGACCTGTTTTAGCCCTACAGAGTGACGCAAGTGACGCATTTTGCCCTTTTTTGACTTTTTCCACCTATGCGTAAAGAGAGTTTTGGAAAAAGCACCTAAATGCGTCACTTGCGTCACTAACGGAGAAACTTGTAGACAAA
>NZ_JADYWN010000087.1:0-520 GCF_015864805.1 Pseudoalteromonas sp. NZS127
CCACGGACACGAGGATTTTCAATCCTCTGCTCTACCGACTGAGCTATCGAGGCACATAAACTGTGCGAGTTAACTAAATATTCTAAGCTAACTTTTTACTAAACTGATTTAGTAAATAAATGGTGCCGACTAACCGAGTCGACGGGTAACTTGAACAGACTACTGATTACAGCTTTCTTTCCAAATTACATTATAAATGGTGCCGACTAACCGAGCCGACGGGTAACTTGAACAGACTACTGATTACAGCTTTCTTTCTAAATTACATTATAAATGGTGCCGACTAACCGAGTCGAACGGTTGACCTACTGATTACAAGTCAGTTGCTCTACCAGCTGAGCTAAGTCGGCACACAAAACTGTGTGCTAAGGCACTTTATCAATTTTAAAGATTGATAACTTTTAATAAATGGTGCCTCGACGCGGAATCGAACCACGGACACGAGGATTTTCAATCCTCTGCTCTACCGACTGAGCTATCGAGGCACATAAACTGTGCGAGTTAACTAAATATTCTAAGC
>NZ_JADYWN010000088.1:0-518 GCF_015864805.1 Pseudoalteromonas sp. NZS127
CCCGGCTCGGAGACTGAAATAATCCCGTTCAGCGGCGTCAGTAAGTCGGGGGCCGCCTGCATCAACCACGCTGGTGGCGCCGGGGGCTTGGGGCACACCAGTTCCGGTTGGGGCGGGGCACTTGGCATTGATCCGCAGCCCGACACGGCCAGCGCGCACATCAGACTGCAGAGTTTCCAGCTTGCGCTTTTCATGGTTCAGTTCCTTCGTGTGTTTCTCGTCCAGAGCGGCCACGGCCGCCTTGCGCGCATCGTCCTCGGCGACCACCGCCTGGTACGCCTTCAGTGTCTTGTCGGCCAACACGCGCAGCACCTCGGCGTTGTCGGCCTTCGTCTTCTGATGCGCCGACTTCTCGCCGGCCACCCTCACCTGCTGCCCGGCCAGCGCCAGCAGGAGCACCACGATCAGCGCCTCGCGCCAGAATTTGAGCAGCCCGATCATGTCAGTGCTTTCAGCGCAGTCTCGTACTGCGCCTTGCGCTCGGCCAGGTGCATGAGCGCTGGCCCGTTCACCCGCCG
>NZ_JADYWN010000089.1:0-502 GCF_015864805.1 Pseudoalteromonas sp. NZS127
GGAGAAAGCACCATGTGAACCTCGACCAACTGACCGCGCGCATCCGTACCGCCATCGAATGCACCACCAACCAGCTTCGCCCGCCCGTAATGGGCCCGGGGCTCCCCGAGTCCACCCGCACCGCGCTGCAGGTCCACCTCGACGCGCTCCTGAAAGAAGAGCTGCGAGCGCTTACTGGGCAAGCGCCGGAGGGCGATTTGGCTGGGTTCGCAGAGCAGAACGAAAAATTTGCGCAGGACATGGGTTTGCGCAAAGACCCCGAGCCGCCCATCTACGAAAACCTCTGGCTCCAAGCGACCAGCGACCTCAACGCCGCGATGGGCCTGGTACAGCAGAACCAAGAGTTCTTCGGCGCGCAGTGCGGCGACGACAAGATCAAGGTGATTGGCGAGTTCTTCGTCAAGTGGGCGGCCCTCATGATGGAGCCGAAGGCCGACACCACCCCCTGGTATCCCGACGATTCAGGCGACTGGGTGGAAGGCCACCCGCGCGAGCTGCCACC
>NZ_JADYWN010000009.1:0-140672 GCF_015864805.1 Pseudoalteromonas sp. NZS127
CCGTTGGAGACTACAACGTTGATAGGCAAGATGTGGAAGTGCTGTGAGGCATTAAGCTAACTTGTACTAATTACCCGTGAGGCTTAACCATACAACGCCAAACGCGTTTTATGTGACAGTTTAGACAGAAGTTAATATGACTAAAGTAGATATTACTTAGAAAGACTTAAAAAATATTATCAGATATTTTCCAAATTCAGTTAATTTGTAGGAATACGAATTAACGCCCTAATTTGCTTGGTAACAATAGCGTTTTGGACCCACCTGACCCCATGCCGAACTCAGTAGTGAAACGAAACAGCGCCGATGATAGTGTAGCATTTGCTATGTGAAAGTAGGACATTGCCAGGCTCTAAATTGTAGAAAGCCCGACTAGAAATAGTCGGGCTTTTTTACGTCTGCAGAAAAGTGAAATGCGTATGATTAATGTACACTCATCTCCCTAACACGCAGGTTGGGCAAGCAACGCGACTCCCGACACTCAAATCATAAAAATATAACCACTAGCCAATGAGTGTGTCGCATTTGCTATGTGACTTTCTACCGCTGTGGGCACTGCGACATTACAGGTTCCAAATTGTAGAAAGCCCGACTAGAAATAGTCGGGCTTTTTTACGTCTGCCGGAAAGTGAAAGGCTAAAATCTTTATGAATAAAGTTGCTTTGCGAGTATATTTATTGTGTTTTTGAACTGCTGTTCTAATTGCTTTTTGCCGCTGAGATTTAAATTTTTAATAAGTTGCTCATCGGTATGGTGTTGTAAAACTGTTTGAATTAAAAGTTGCTGCTGATTGCTTGTTAACTTAGTCATTACAGCAGAATTTTGGCTAATTAAACGCCAGAGAGTAGGTGATATAGTAAAGCGGTTACTGCTGAGTTGCTGTGTAAATAACCTTAACGTATCAGAAGCTATTACCTCATCATTAAATGAGCGCAGTAATGTGTTAACCAGTTGCCATTCTAATGACTTAAAGTGGCTTAATAGGCCATAAAACAGCTCGTATTGAAACTGCTTAATCAGTGACTGTAAACTTTGCTGTGGTGCATTAAGTGATTTAACAACGAGTGTTGCGTGCTCAGCAGTGCTTTTGTCACGCTGGTAACCTAATTTAACAGCATTAAAGCCTAGGCTTTGCCAAAAGTTTAGCAATTGTGCAGTGGCACCAAAACTAGCACCAAACCAAGTACATTGTTCTTTTACTTGTGACTCGCTATAGCTCAGTAATGCTTTTCCTAGACCACAACTATGTGAGCTTGGATCAATTGCAATACGCACAACTCGCGCACTTAAATGAGTTAAAAAATCACTGTTAAAGCTCAGTTGTGCAAGTGTTTGCGCCATTAAATGCCCTTGTGGGCGGCGCTCACCATTTATTACTTGCTGAGTAAGTTCTGGGCTTAAACCGCCTTCTATCGCGACTAAACATACACCTACTAATTGCTTGTTTATTTTGCTTATAAATATGCGTTGCGATGGTGAATCTAACAACTGGCGTAAATCATTCACACTACTTTGATAATGAGCAAGTGCTAGTAAAGCAACGACTTGGCACAGTAGCGCTTCATCATTTATGAGTTGTTGCTGAGTTACTTCACTATGCTTAGGAGTCTGCAATTTATTGCTGTTAGTTTCTTGATACTGTGCATCAAGTGCTAATAAACTGCGAATATGCTGCTCAAGAGGGTCGTGTTTAGCAAAGCGCAATGGCTCATCAAGAGTAATTACTTTAGAGGCTTTATACTGGTTTTTAATATATTGGCTAAAGCGAATTGTATAGCCTCTACCATTGCCTTCATAACCTACTAAGGTGCTTGCAAATACAATGCGAGGATAATGCGCTAACATGTTTAATAACATAGGCACTGGAATAGCAGCAGCTTCATCTACTAAGAGTACATCACACTTGGGAAGCTCATTTAACAGAGCATCTGGTGCAATATATTGCATGTTAGCAAGCTGTTTTTGTAATGGATCGTAATTAACATTTAGCTGTGCAGCTAAGTGTCTAAAACTGCTGTGTGTTGCTCTAAATTGAGTGGCGCAAATAATTACTTTTTTATCAGCTAATTCTGCGGCTGCTAAGCCTAATGCGGCTGACTTTCCTCGGCCTCTATCTGCATTGATCAGTAGTGGTCTATTGGCGCGTCCATGAGCTAATTTTACTATTTGTGCTACGCAGTTTTTCTGCGGTTCAAAATCAATACTAGTGTGCAGTGCGTAGTTATAATTATTATTGATGCAGCCAAATTCTTCCCTGTAATGCAAGGCCGGTAAGCCTTTAATAATAGAGCTGAAACGCTGATTGAATAAACTATATTGATTGCTGTGGCCATGAGACTGGACACTTTTTAACGCGGGATCTTGCCAGTTATTTAGGTTACCCAGCTCAGGAAGTAATACAAACAATACTCCGCCAGCTCTAACTGTTCCTGCAATTGCGGCCAACTTATCGGGGTATAAGCCACTAAAGCCATCGTAAATGGCGTGGGTAAATTCTTGTCCTAATATTTGGTGAATGTGTGCAGGCCATTGAGCATTTTTAAGTGCACAATGTTTAGATAGAGTAAGTGTATTAGTATTTTGTACTAGTGAGTTTGTCAGCTCATAACACCAATTATCATTGCCAGTAACAAGCACTAGCTGGCGGTGATGCGCGCCAGCTAATTGTTGCTCTAATTGTATGAGTTGCTTTTTATATAGCTTGTAGTCTTGCATATGCCGTTACTAACCACTTACTACCTAAGTCATCAAAGTTGACTTGTACGCGAGATTGCGCACCCGCACCTTCGTAATTAAGTACTGTACCAATACCAAATTTAGCATGCAGTACACGTTGTCCCAAATTAAAGCCGCTATCTTCAAATGCAGCGTGACTAACTGATGCGCTAAAACGCCCTGCAGCGGGTGGTCGAGATACTTGGGTTTTAATGCGAATTTCTTCAACACAGTCCTCAGGAATTTCCCGTAAAAAGCGCGATGGTGTATGGTATTTTTCTTGTCCGTATAAACGACGGCTTTCGGCATGGCTAATATATAGTTTATCCATAGCGCGAGTCATACCTACATAACAAAGGCGGCGTTCTTCTTCTAAACGGCCAGACTCTTCATTACTTTGTTGAGAAGGGAACATACCTTCTTCTACGCCAACCATAAACACTAACGGAAATTCTAAACCTTTAGCTGAGTGCAGTGTCATCATCTGTACAGCGTCTTCGTGCTCTTCTGCTTGTCCTTCACCAGATTCAAGCGAGGTATGCGCTAAAAAGCCTTGTAGAGGAGAGCTATATTCTTCTTCTTCAGGCAATTCGTACTGATCGCAAGCGCTAATAAGCTCTTCTAAGTTTTCTACTCGGGCACGGCCTTTTTCACCCTTTTCGGCTTGATACATTGCCATTAGTCCAGAGGTTTGAATAACGTACTTAGCTTGCTCATGTAACGTTAGATCGCTAATTTTATCTTCAATATGCTCTACTAGTTCGACAAATTTACTCACTGCACCAGAAGCGCGGCCAGATAAATGTTGTTGCTCTACAATTGCTTTTGCGGCATACCAAAGTGGTAACGATTCGGCGCGTGCACAGTCGCGTATATGGCTTAGCGTTTTATCGCCAATACCACGAGCTGGAGTATTAATTACTCGCTCAAATGCAGCATCGTCTTGACGGTTACCTATTATGCGTAAGTACGACAGGGCGTCTTTAATTTCTTGGCGTTCGAAGAATCGCATGCCGCCATAAATACGATACTTTAGACCTTCTTGTAGCATGGCTTCTTCGAGTACACGTGATTGCGCATTACTTCTATATAAAATAGCCGCATCTTGCAGCGCATTGCCGGCATTTAACCAACTACGCAGTTTACTACTTACAAAACGCGCTTCGTCTAGCTCGTTAAATGCGGCGTAAATAGAAATAGGTTCGCCTTCGTTACCGTCGGTCCATAAGCTTTTACCCATACGCTCTGAGTTATTTTGGATCAGGGCATTTGAGGCTTTTAATATAGTGGCGGTAGAGCGGTAGTTTTGCTCAAGGCGAATGGTCTCTGCGCTAAAGTCAGTTAAAAAACGTTTAATATTTTCTATTTTTGCACCGCGCCAACCATAAATACTTTGATCGTCATCGCCAACAATCATAATACTATTGGAGTCGCCAGCAAGTAGTTTTAACCATGCGTATTGTATGGTGTTGGTGTCTTGAAACTCGTCTACTAACATGTGTGCAAAGCGCTGTTGATAATGGCGCAGTAGTGTAGGGTTGTTTTTGAGTACTTCGTAGCTGCGCAGTAATATTTCGGCAAAATCGACTAAGCCTGCTCTGTCGCATGCTTCTTGATACGCCGCGTACACGCGCAGCATCATTTGCTCGTTAATATCGTAGGCTTGAATATCTTTAGGGCGAAGTGCTTCATCTTTTTTAGCGCTTATGTACCAACCAAACTGTTTAGCGGGCCATTTTTTATCATCAATATTCATCGATTTTAATAAGCGTTTGATCATACGTAGCTGATCGTCTGAGTCTAAAATTTGAAATGCTTCAGGTAATTTTGCTTCACGGTGGTGCGCGCGTAAAATACGGTGCGATAAACCATGGAAAGTACCAATCCACATACCACCAACCGGCGCTTTTAGCGTCTCCTCAACGCGAGTACGCATTTCTTTAGCTGCTTTATTAGTAAAGGTAACCGCAAAAATACTATACGCTGAGGCTTGCTCAACTTGCATTAGCCAAGCAATACGATGAACCAACACTCGTGTTTTACCAGACCCAGCACCTGCTAATACCAGCATGTTTTGTAGTGGGGCTGCAACGGCATCGCGTTGTTTGTCGTTTAAGCCATCGAGTAATTGTGAAACGTCCATCGTTACGCCTTTTTAATCAATAATGCGGGCAGTATAGCAGGTGTTTTTGTTAGGCTAAATAAAATACTGTTTTTATACACAGCTATTCATAAAATTATGTTCTAAACTAGTAGCTTGATAGCAAATCAAAAACGAAAAAGGTTAAAAAGATATAATAAAAATTGCTAATTTGACCTCAATTTAGTAAAAATCACCACAGCGTTAAACTGATAAAAATACAACTATATGATTTGTAACATTTATTAAATTGGCATAGAGTGTGTAAGTAATTCTATAGCTAAAATATAAAATTAAATAAACTACAGAGGTTAGTATGTCAGGACAAGGTTCAGGCGGTAACGTAATCGCAGCATTATGTAATATATTTTTCCCGGGTTTAGGGCAGTTAGTGCAAGGGCGTATTCTTGCCGCGCTTATATTCGCTATATTATTTTTTGGTGGTGCGGCATTATGGTTTTTAATTGTGCCAGGAATAATTGCCGCTATTGTATATGTTTGGGCAATTATTGATGCAGCACGTTATAGATCGTGACGTAATTAATATTAAAGCTTTATAAAATAGCGCCTTTTGGCGCTATTTTGCTTTTTAGCGTCTGCTGCTATTTACGTATATAATTGCGCAACTAACGATTTAAAAGCGATACGTATGGAATATCAATTTATTCGCGATCCAATTAGCGGATTACGCATTAAAATAAGTAGCGAGCATGCCATAATTGGCCGCTGGTTAAACGAAGAAATAGGCAAAGATAAAATAGCTATGGTGCAAGCGCTTATTGCATCGGTGAGTTCAAGCTTTGAGCCTTTAACACTAAAAGGCCAAGAAATAGATTTAATTTTAACGAAAGACGAAGCCCTATTTGAAGCCCATGCTCTGCACCAAGACAGTGAAGATCTTATGGCTTACCAAGACGACGATTTAGCGCTTGAAGAAAATGGCCTAAGCAGTGGTTGTGGTTTTGAAGATTTTATAGATCTAATAAACTCATGGCATGAGTTTACGACTTCAAGATAAACATAACTAGAAAATATACAGCAATGCACAACAAGCATTTTATCTGTATTATTACACCAATGAAAATTTAGCTAATCAAAAATGACAGGAATTGATATGTCTGCCAATTTAAACAAACTAGTAGTGATGCTAGAAATGCAAAATGCCATGAATACCAAAGTACATGACCAATGGTTTAGCCAAGGGTTTGATTGGTACAGAGCCATTTGGGTTGAGTGTGCAGAAATGCTCGATCATTACGGTTGGAAATGGTGGAAAAAACAAACGCCTGATACCGAACAAGTTATTTTAGAGTTAGTGGATATTTTTCATTTTGGCTTATCACTCAGAATTGACGGTATCACCAGCTACGAAAAAATAGCTAAACAGCTTGAGCAAGAATTAAGCACTGCCTATCAAGCCGATGATTTTAAGCAAACACTGGAAGTGTTGGCGGCATCTGCTGTTGCAGATAAAACCTTTAATGCGGCTGCTTTTGCAGGTTGTATGGCGAAAATAGGTATGAATATTGACGATTTATACCGAGGTTATGTGGGTAAAAACACCTTAAACTTCTTCCGTCAAGATCATGGCTATAAAGATGGCAGTTACATAAAAGTGTGGGGCGGCCAAGAAGATAACGAGCATTTAGTGGAGGTTGTTAAAAGCCTTGATACCGAACATGCAGATTTTGCAAAGTTAGTGTACGAAGGCTTAGAGGCACGATACCCAACAAAATAGTTTGCGCTAAAATAATTAAATTAGCTTGCGATAGTCGGTAACATTTAAGTAATCGGCTATATCGTTATGTGGTTGTTGGCTGTCTGGGTTTGCAACCGCAAGCAAGTGTTCAATACCGTATTGGCGTGCTGCGTTGAGCACAGGAACACTATCATCAACAAAAAGCGTACGGCTTTTGTTAAATCCTAAGTCACTTTGCACCTGTTGCCATAAGCTTTGCTGCTCTTTACTTACCCCATATTCATGAGTTGATACGACACCATCTAAGTAGTTATCAATTGCAGTTTGCTCAAATTTAAGCATTACACACTCAGGGTGGGCGTTAGTAAGTAAAATTAACTCTTTACCTGCTTTTTTAAGTTCAGTTAAAAAGTACGGCACATCGTCGCGCACTTTTATTAAGTGCTTAGACTGTCGCTTTAGTTCCATAATAGGTAGGTTTAACTGTTGCTCCCAATAATCTGAGCAGTACCATTGTATTTTTCCGCTAACGGCTTGGTAGCGTTTTAAAATATCAGCTTGCGCTGCTTCAAAGCTAATATTTTTTGCTAATGCGTGCTGTTGTGGAATAACGTTAAGCCAAAAATGGCTATCGTAATGTAAATCGAGTAATGTTCCATCCATATCGAGTAAAACTGTATCGATTTTTGACCAATTTAGCATGGGCTTTTCCCTGTGAAAAGTTTATGATTAAGCACAACTGCCATGATAGCAAATTAACGCCAATGACACAGAAAAAGCACCCAATACCACCGCAAATCCTCAGTAATAAAGTTGTAGCTAAAAGTCGCTTATTTACCGTGGAATCTTTAGAACTTAAATTCTCTAATAACGAAGAACGTCAATATGAGCGAATTCGTGGCGGCGGGCGAGGTGCAGTAATGATTGTGCCGTTAACTAAAGATAACGAATTACTACTGGTGCGAGAATATTGCGCTGGCACTAACGACTATCAACTGGGTTTTCCTAAAGGGTTAATTGACCCAGGTGAAACACCAGAGCAAGCCGCTAATCGCGAACTTAAAGAAGAAGTTGGTTTTGGTGCAGGTTACCTAAAACGATTAAAAGCGGTATCTATAGCGCCAAGTCATTTTAATACCACCATGCACATTATGGTTGCTAAACAATTGTATTCACAAACATTGCCCGGTGATGAGCCAGAGCCACTGGTCGTTGTTAAGTGGCCATTAACCGATTGGCAGTCATTATTAACACAAGACGATTTTACCGAAGCACGCAGTGTAGCTGCTTTATTATTATTAGATCAGTATTTAGCATCAGGAGTCATTGATGAATAAATTACTAGAGCCTTGTATATTATTGGCTGAGCGTGCTGGTGATGCCATTATGGCTATTTATAAAAATGGCGATATTGGTAAAGAGCAAAAGCTAGACAACACACCTGTTACTAAAGCTGATCTTGCTGCTAACGACGTGCTTGTGGCTGGTTTAGAGGCGTTAGCACCCAATATTCCTATTATGTCAGAAGAAACACCGATCCCAGCATTAGCCGACAGGCAGCATTGGCAACGTTATTGGTTGCTTGATCCTATGGATGGTACCGGAGAGTTTATTTTAGAAAGTGGCGACTTTGCGGTAAATATAGCACTCATTGAAAATAACCAACCTGTACTGGGAGTTATTCATTGGCCAACAAAAGGGGTAACCTATTTTGCGAGCGCCGATAATGGGGCGTTTAAGCGTAAAAATGGTAGCGACAAGCAAATATTTGTAGCCTCACCCGATAACTTAACGGTCGCAGTAAGCCGCCGTCAAAAAATTGAAGCAGTGAGCCAGTACCTTAACGCCCAATTTACTACTGTTGCTTTAGGGTCATGCTCTTTAAAGGCATGTATTGTTGCAGAGGGAAAGGCCGACTGTTTTTTAAGAATAGGCCCCACTGGTGAGTGGGATACGGGCGCATCACAAATTATAGTTGAGCAAGCTGGCGGCAGTATTACCGATGCAGAGTTTAACCCACTAACTTATAATCAGCGTGAAAGTACTGAAAACCCAGACTTCATTGTAATGGGACACCCTGATTGGGAGTGGCAAAAAATGATTAATCCACACTAAAGGGAATACTTACAACACCAGCTGCTTGCTTTTTGTTCACTTGAACAATAATAATAACTAAAGCCTTGCATTATATGTTTATTCCTATATAGTAGCGCTCTCTTCAAGGCAGGCTCGTAAATATTACGGATTTGTTTTAAAGAAATTACAGGCGCGGGATGGAGCAGTCTGGTAGCTCGTCGGGCTCATAACCCGAAGGTCGTCGGTTCAAATCCGGCTCCCGCAACCAATTTCCTTTAGAGGATTGAGGTTACTGTAAGTGTTAGTTAAGAAAAAGCTTGTCGGTCTCAGCTCTTCATTAGCCAGCAAAGGTAGTCGTTATAAATTCGGCTCCCGAAACCAATTTTTAATTGGAAGCCAAGTTGTAATGTAAGCAACTTTAAATAAGTATACAATTTCAGGCGCGGGATGGAGCAGTCTGGTAGCTCGTCGGGCTCATAACCCGAAGGTCGTCGGTTCAAATCCGGCTCCCGCAACCAATTTCCTTTAGAGGATTGAGGTTACTGTAAACGCTAGCTTAAAAGATAAAATAAAGTAGTCGATAGACTTAAAATATACAGGCGCGGGATGGAGCAGTCTGGTAGCTCGTCGGGCTCATAACCCGAAGGTCGTCGGTTCAAATCCGGCTCCCGCAACCAATTTCCTTTAGAGGATTGAGGTTACTGTAAACTCTAGCTTAAAAGATAAAATAAAGTAGTCGATAGACTTAAAATATACAGGCGCGGGATGGAGCAGTCTGGTAGCTCGTCGGGCTCATAACCCGAAGGTCGTCGGTTCAAATCCGGCTCCCGCAACCAATTTCCTTTAGAGGATTGAGGTTACTGTAAGTGTTAGTTAAGAAAAAGCTTGTCGGTCTCAGCTCTTCATTAGCCAGCAAAGGTAGTCGTTATAAATTCGGCTCCCGAAACCAATTTTTAATTGGAAGCCAAGTTGTAATGTAAGCAACTTTAAATAAGTATACAATTTCAGGCGCGGGATGGAGCAGTCTGGTAGCTCGTCGGGCTCATAACCCGAAGGTCGTCGGTTCAAATCCGGCTCCCGCAACCACTGAAATAAATAAGAATAAACAGACACTCTTTAAGAGTGTTTTTTTATGTCTAAAATTTAGTGAGTGACTCATAACCCGAAGGTCGTCGTCACTGCGTGATGCGTTCGCTCTTCATGAACTCTGGCTCCCGCAACCACTGAAATAAATAAGAATAAACAGACACTCTTAAAGAGTGTTTTTTTATGTCTAAAATTTAGTGAGTGACTCATAACCCGAAGGTCGTCGCTTTGCTATTTACCACATTTAGTTGGATGATCAGGAAGGCGTAATACATGGCTATAAAGGTAAATTTAACTCATAGGATTTATAGGCTAGTTTTAAATATAAAAGGAACTTAGCAGCTTAATTAGTGCTAAAAGTAGTTATTTTTTTAAACTTAGCGTAGCTTATGTAGCAGTAACGTAAATATTTTAGCAAGAGTAGGCATGACAGAACTTTACCACTGGTTTGATTTAATAGGTGTTGCAGTATTTGCCATATCGGGCACCTTGGTAGCGTATGAAAAGAAGATGGATGGCTTTGGTGTTGTTGTACTTGCTACCGTAACCGCTATCGGCGGAGGAACTGTTCGCGATGTGATATTAAATGTTCCGGTATTTTGGCTTCACGACCAAAGTTATTTTGCTGCAATTTTGGCTGCAATACTACTAACAACGCGGCTAATAAATAAGCAAAGAACCATACCCCATTATAATTTACAAATTGCCGATGCGTTTGGTTTAGCTTTTTTTGCTGTAATGGGCACGCAAAAAGCATTGCTCGCCGGTATGCCAGATATGACAGCAGTGATTATGGGGGTTATTACCGGATGTTTTGGTGGCCTAATTCGTGATGTACTTGCCCGGGAGATCCCCATGTTGTTAAAGGGCGAGCTTTATGCAACCACCTGTATAGCAGGGGGAATAGTGTACACCTTGTGTATTAACTTTTCGCTTATCGTTGAAGTTGCGATGATTTTGAGTATGTTGATGACTCTATTACTACGTTTTGCAGCCATAAAATGGGGTATTGTATTACACGTTTTTAAATATCCCGACTAAACTAAAGCTAAAGGGTATTTATTAGGATAGGGAATGTCGTTAGCTCGCATATATTCTCGTGCTCAGGTGGGCATAAATGCCCCAGAAGTGATTGTTGAGGTGCATTTAGGTAATGGTTTGCCTGCTTTTCATATTGTAGGCTTGCCCGAGGCCTCGGTAAAAGAATCTAAAGACAGAGTGCGTAGCGCACTTGAAAACTCTAAGTTTGGTTTTCCCGATCAACGTATTACTGTTAATTTAGCCCCTGCCGATTTACCAAAAGACGGTGGCCGATTCGATCTTGCTATTGCCGTAGGTATTTTAGTCGCCTCAGGGCAAATAGTGTGCTCTGACATTCATAAATATGAGTTTTACGGGGAGCTGGCACTTAACGGTGAAATACGTGGCGTAAATGCTATTTTGCCCTCGGTGCTTGCTGCTAAAGAGCAGGACCGCTGCTGTTTTTTACCACTGGCAAATGATAGCTTAGCCAGTTTAGTTAACGGGGTTAAACGCAAAGCAGTAAGCTCTATAGCAGAAGTGTGGGGCGATTTACTTAATCAGCAACCACTGCCGTTAAATATACAATACCCAGATTGCACGCAAGCTCCTGATTTTTTGCTCGATTTAAGTGATGTAAAAGGCCAGCCTGGGGCAAAGCGAGTACTCGAAATTGCCGCTGCAGGAGGTCATAATTTATTGTTTTTAGGGCCCCCTGGTACCGGTAAGTCAATGCTGGCTCAGCGTATGGCAACCATTATGCCGACCATGTCAGATGATGAAGCAATTGCTACTGCTGCGCTTTATTCTATTATTGGTCAGTCGATTGATTTAACTAATTGGCGACAACGGCCATTTCGTAATCCTCACCATACCTGCTCTGCTGTTGCATTAGTCGGTGGCTCGTCAAACCCTAAACCAGGGGAAATTTCATTGGCGCATAATGGCGTGCTTTTTTTAGATGAGTTGCCAGAATTCGAACGTAAAGTGCTTGATTCGCTGCGTGAACCTATGGAAACTGGTACTGTCACTATTTCGCGTGCGGCAAGACAAATGGAGTTTCCGGCGCAGTTTCAGCTTATTACGGCGCTAAATCCTAGCCCTACAGGTTGTCACAATGATAAGCGGGCAACGCCTGATCAAGTAATGCGTTATTTGTCGCGTGTTTCGGGGCCGTTTATTGACCGTATTGACTTACAAATTGAATTACCAAGGCTAACGAGTGTTGAGTTGCAAAGTAGCAAACCCGAAGAAACCAGTGCAGTAGTAAGAGCGCGAGTAGAGGCTGCTTATTATTTGCAGTTAAAACGCCAAGGTAAAGTGAATGCGCGATTAAACAATAAAGAAATGAGTATACATTGTGATCTCGCTTCTACTGAGTTGCAGTTTTTAGCCAGAGCGAGTGAAAAACTGGCATTATCGCCACGCTCATACCATAGAATAATTAAAGTAGCGCGTACTATTAGTGATTTAAAAGGGGCGGAGCGTATTGGCTTAGATGAGTTAAAAGAAGCACTTAACTACCGCGCCTTTGAGCGCTTACTAGCGCAATTAACTAAGTACTAAATAGAGAGCATATAACCTTTACCGCGTACGGTAACTATGCGTTTTTGATCTTTTTCATCATTTAACTTTTTACGTAAACGGCCAACTAACACATCTACAGTGCGATCGTTTGGGCTCCAATCAGGCTGGCCTATTTCTTCAGATATTTTTTCGCGAGAAGTTGCTTTACCTGCGTTACCAATTAAACAAATAAGTACTTTATGTTCTGCTTCGGTTAAGCGCGATTCAGCACCTGTAGCTGTAATTAATGTGCGGTTGTCGGGGTGTAATTTAAAGTCGGCATATTCTATAAACTCTTCGCCGTTGTCATCGTTTTTATCATTTTCTGAATTTAAGTGTGCAATGCGTTTATATAAAGCACGCATGCGCAGCTCTAGCTCAAGTAAGTCTACGGGTTTGCATATGTAGTCGTCTGCGCCTTGGGCAAGGCCTGCAATGCGATCTGCTTGTGAATCACGACTCGATAATAAAATTACGCCAATATCGGTAAGGGTGTTTAACTCTTTAGCAAGTTGTAAGCCGTCGCGCTTTGGTAAAACAATATCAATAATGGCTAATGAAAAAGCACCGCGCACATTAACACGCGACCTTATAGTGCTCAGTGCATCGGCGCCAGTGGGGTCAACTTCGATTGTAAACTCGGTATTTGTAAAATGATTTTGGATGCGTTTAACGAGTAATTCGTCGTCCTCAACCAATAAAACATGAATAGTCATAATACTTTATTGTTAATGCTTATAGTTTTCTATGGTAGCACCATTAAGTAAAGGCTGAGAAGGGCGTTTATTGCTTTTAAGTAACCTAATGTTTCAAAAGTAGTTAATAAGTTTATAGTTTAGAAAATTTAGCACCTTTAGAGCTTTATTAAAGGTGCTATTTAGCCTGTACTCAGAATAAATATCTTAATCTAAGTTTGCTTAATTATTAAAAATAATTTAGCGATTAGTCGTTAGGGTAAAGGTAATCCCACCATTGGGGCTCATTTTTTAGTTTTTTATCAAAATAAGCTAGCATGGTATTCCACCAATCAAAGCGTTTGTCGCGGGCAATAATTTGATGGTTCGCACCTTTGTATTCTATTAACTCTACATCTTTATTAAGTAATTTAAGTGCGGTGTACATAGTTAAGCTTTCACCAACGGGTACGTTAGTATCACTGTCACCATGAATAAGTAGCATAGGCGTGGTTACTTTATCGGCACTAAACACTGGGCTATGTTTACTATAAAGCTCGGGGTTATTCCACGGAAAGCTGTTTTTAGACGCTTCGCCAGAATATAAATAGCCCCACCATCCTTCGCCCCAATAAGATGTGAGGTTAGAAATGCCAGCATGAGAAATCGATGCGCTAAATAAGTCGGTTTTAGTTGCTAAATGCATAGTCATAAAACCACCGTAAGAGGCACCTAAGTTGCCTACCTTTTCGCTATCTACATAGTTGTATTTATTTAAAAATGCCTGCGTGCCTGCAATTATATCGTCGCTGGTGTAGTTGCCCCACGCATTAACGTGCTGCGCCGAAAATTTTTGCCCAAAGCCGGTAGCGCCTGTTGGCTGTATTACATAAACCACATACCCGTTTGCCGCCCATAAATTAAACGGATAACGTCCAGTAAAGCCTCGTGTCACTGGCGATGTGCCGCCATAGTAATAAACCAGCGCTGGGTGTTTTTTAGTTTTATCAAGGTTATTTGGGATATAAACACGCCCTGAAATTTCAACGCCATTTTTATTAGTGAAATTAAATTCTTCGAGTGTTGGAATGTGTGTATTTGCATAGCTAAGTGGCTTTGAATCCCAGACTATTTTAGCGGTGTTTTTACTTATATTAAACCGCTTTAATTGTTGTGGACTAGAAGCCGTGGTGCCACTGAGTAATATTTCAATGTTGCGCTCGTTTGAGTAGCTAAACTGCTCAACAATATCTAAACCGATATTTAATTTTTTAAAGCGCTGCTTACTTAAATCAAATAGGTAAAGCGGTTGGGTGTCGTGCTCAGTAACCTTTAGTAATGCGTCGCCATTGTTTAATACACTCAGGCTTCCAATTGCCGGATCAAACTGTTTACTGAGTGCTTTAACGTTTTTTCCGCCGTCTGTAAGCAGGTAAAGTTGACCGTCGTAGTTATTCGCTAGCATTCCTTTTGGCAATGCTCTACCTGCCCCATTTTTAAAGTCGGGACCTGCAACAACATACACATCTTTATTGGCGTATTTGGCCTGATTAAAAGTTTTAAATTTACCCAAAGAAGTAAGCTTATTTGATTTTAAATCAAGCTCTACTAGTTCTGTTTCTGGATGAGTTGACGCTTGCATAGCGACTACAGGGCGGCTCATTAATAGTTTACCGCGCTTATTGTTAAAGTCTTCAAAGCTATGCGAAAGCGGCCCTTGGCTGAGTGTTTTTATTAAACCACTTTGTGTATCAAGCATATAAACTTGGCTTACTGAGCGTGCGTATGACCAGCGATCTTGTAACCCTTTATAATGCTTTGTAAGCTTGTCATTACCCTTGTCTGATGCAGGGTTAGACCAACTAAATATTACACTGTGCTCGTTATAAAAGGTAAAACCGCTAGCGCCTTCTAAGCGAGTAGAGAGGGTTTTTATTGATAAGTTTTTACGGTTGAGTTGTTTTAATTCACCGTTTAGTAAATACACTAAAAAGCGATTGTCTGGGCTCCAAATAAGGTTGCTTGGTTGTTCTGCCTCAAAGCGATACAGCGTTTGATTGTCGGTGTTTTTAAGCTCAGTAATATTGTTTGCTTGATTTAGAGTTTTATCATTAAAGCGGCGCGTTGTCGTAATATAGTGCTCTGAGTTTGGTGCTAATGATAAGCCGCTAATAGTGGGGGCATCAAATAATTGCTTTGCCGATAAACGCTTAGTTTGTGAAGTGCTAAGGGTAATGTTATCGCTCGGTGTTTTTGGTGTAAAGTCGAGTGTTACATCGTGCCAATTTGCAACTTGTTGCGCAACAATAATAGCAGTATGGCTACCATTATTTAAGGCGAGTTTGTAGCTGCTGTTGTCTGCCTTTTGCAATTCGCCATTTATAAACAATTGCCCTTGTTTAATGCCTTTTAAGGTTAACGTACCTTGGCTAAAACGCGTGGTTTCTATATTAAACTTAAGTGCCTGTAAGCCGCCTAAAGTGAGTGCATTTATTTTATTAAATGGCTGCCAGCTGTGTTTTTTGTCAAACACCGAAAAGTTAGCTACGGGGAGTTGTAGCTGGGGTAATAAGTTACTAATTATGGTATCGCTTTGGGCCGTTTGAAAAGGCTTTAATTGCATGTTTTCAGCCAGTGGCCCAATAAATTGAATTTTAGATTTATCAAGCGGCGCTGCAAGCGTAGCAAAACTTAAGCTGCTAAGGGTAAAAAGGGCAAAGGAGTGTTTAAATAGTTTATTGCTATGACGCCAAAGTGCGTTAAGTTTCATTATTATACCTATTATTATTGAGTCTTTGGCCAAATATAGCATGTATTGTTATCATGCCCATATATTCAACTAAGCGGAGAGCAAATGACATTACTGATAATTTATATGGTTGTTGCCATTGTTATTTCATTTTTATGCTCAGTAATGGAAGCCGTGCTGTTAAGCATTTCACCTAGTTATGTTGCATTACTGCGTAAAAAGCAGCCTGTATTAGCTAAGCAGCTCGAAAAACTAAAAAATAATATTGATCAGCCATTAGCGGCTATTTTAACGCTTAATACGGTGGCGCATACCGCCGGAGCGGCTGGAGTTGGCGCGCAAGCAGCCATTGTATTTTCGGATGCTGCAGTAGGGGTTGCCTCTGCAGTGATGACTTTATTTGTGCTGGTGTTTTCTGAAATCATACCTAAAACGTTAGGGGCAAACTATTGGCGAGTACTTACCCCAAGTGTGACTTACGGTTTACGCTTTTTAGTTATATTGCTTAAGCCTTTTGTATGGCTTGCACAAAAGCTGACAAATTTAATGGGGCCAAAGCACGACCAAGCCTATTATATTCGCCAAGAAATAGAAGCCATGGCCGATATAGGCACCGAGTCGGGGGCGCTGCATCAAGATGAGTCTGAAATAATTCGTAACTTATTACATTTTAGACATGCCAAATTATGCGACTTAATGACCCCACGTACAGTTATTTTTAAAGTTCATAAAGACTTAACCGTAAACGAATACTTGAACTTGCATGGTTCGTCGTCGTTTTCTCGAATATTAGTGTTTGATAAAGACACTGACGATATTATCGGTTTTGTGCATAAAAACGATATTATGTTGGCATGTCATCGCTTAGGCAGCGATTACAAAATTAGTAAACTAGTAAAGCCAATTTATACGGTTCCTAGTTCGCAAAATGTGTCGTCGTTGTTACAAACCCTATTAACAGACCGCACGCATATTTGTTTAGTGGTTGATGAGTATGGCGACGTACAAGGGATTGTCACTCTTGAGGACATGATTGAAGCGCTAATGGGGTTAGAAATTGTAGATGAGCGTGATCAGTCCACTAATATGCGTGCAGTTGCGAAGCAGCGTTGGCATAAACGTTTGGCAAATAGTAAAAACTTAGTCACTGAAGAAGATAAACACCCTAGAGGAGACAACTAAAGAGCTCTCCTCATTAGCTTGGGGGTTTATAGTTAATGGTATTTCCTGTCACTTTAATCCAATATTGTGCCCAGTCTATAAATTCACTCTTAGATTTAGGACGACTAAATAAAAATCCCTGTATTGCTAAGCGAGTTTTGTAATGCCTTAAATAGGCAAGCTCTTCAGGTCGTTCAACCCCTTCTGCTACTAGTTCTAAATGCTCTTGATTGGTAATATCTATGAGGGAGCTTACAACAACTTGAGAAAACTGATCTGTTTCTATATTACTAATAAGTGTGCGGTCTATTTTTATTTCGGTAAAGGGCAAGTTTTTAAGTTGGCTCATGCTAGTAAAGCCAACGCCAAAATCGTCAAGTGATAAGCCAAAACCATGCATTCTTAAGCGGTTTAATGTTTCTAATTGGCTTAGGCTTGAAAGTGCATGTTGTTCGGTTATCTCAATAATAATATCACTAGGTTTAAGCTGGTTAAGTTTTAATATAAGTAATAGCTTATTCGGGCAGCTAAGATCGTTTAACTGCATGGGAGATAAGTTAAATGCCAGTTTTAAATTTTGTCCTAGCTGCTCTTTTATATTTTCGAAATCACTGGTGGCTTTTTTAAAAAGCGCAAATGTAATTTCATTAATTAGATCATGTTGCTCAGCAAGGCTAATAAAGCGAGCTGGTAAAATTATACTGCCGTCGGTATTTGACACAATACGCGCCAATACTTCAGCACTTTTTATTTTACTGGTATTAATACATATTTTGGGTTGATAGAACGGCGTTATTTCATCATTTTTTAATGCGCTAATAAGCTCTGCTTTTGAAATAGCAGGTTCTTTTATTAAAGTGTGGCTATTTAAATAGGCAACTTTATTTAATAAAGCGCCTACTTGGGTTAATTGTACGGGCTTAGAAATATTACCGATAAGGTGGGCATTATGCTGTTTGGCTAAGTTGGCAGCTAAGCTAATTACCTTATGCTCCATTTCAGAAATAATAATAATAGCGCCTTGGTAATTTAGCTCTCCTAAATGGCGTATTAGCTCCATACCATCCATTTCAGGCATGTTTAAATCGGTAAAAATAGCATCATAATAGTTTATGTCACGTTTAACTTTTTCTAGCGCTTTTGTAGCACTTAGGCAAGTGGTTATGGTTTCCGACATATCTAACTCAGCGAGGATTGCTTCCATTACAATTAAAATAGCTTTTGAGTCATCAACGACCAGAATATTAGGCACTACTTTTTTCACTGTTATCCCTTTCAATGCATAGTGTGTATTACTATAAAAGTAGTAGGTTCTCATGTGTTTGTCATTCTTTTAATGTGTATATTAGCCAGCTAATAAAAAAGTTGTTATTAATCATGCTTGCTCGTGTTTTTTAGCTGAATCGGTATACTAGCGCTATTGTTTTAAACGGTTTTAATTATGATAAGAATAGAACTTAAGTTAGCCGATCAGCCCTTTACACTTATGGTTTCTGGGCAAAAAATTGTGCAGATATTTCATAGTCAACAAGCAATTACTTTTGATAACCCCCGCGACAACTATTATCAATTTACTTTTGATAACAAACTAATAGGTATTGATAGCGCATTGGTTAATGAGCAGAGTATTTCGTTGTTTGTAAACGATGAGTTTGCTACGCAACTTGCTTTACCTGCAGCTACTGGCGGTGAAACTAAAAAAGGCTGGCTAGGATTGGCCGCCCTTGGTTTTAAGCTATTTAAAAGTGCCAAAGTAATTAAGGTAGTGTTAGCGGGAGCGTCAGTTGCCGGTTATGCCTGGTTATTCAGTATTGAGTTTGCACTTATGCTTATTGCTTGCTTAGTCGTACATGAATACGGGCATGTGCGTGCTATGCAATATTTTGGCATTAAAACCAAAGGCATTTATTTAATTCCGTTTGTAGGCGGGCTTGCAGTAAGCGATGATAAAATTACCACGCGTTGGCAAGATGTAGTGATTTCTTTAATGGGCCCCGCGTTTGGGCTTATAACGTCAGTATTAAGTTTAGTGTTGTATTACGCTACCGAAATGGAAATATTTGCCGGTGTTGCTGTGCTTAGTGCTTTACTTAACTTATTTAATTTACTCCCCATTTTACCGCTTGATGGTGGCCATGTATTAAAAAGTATTAGCTTTTCTATGCGCTCGTGGGTAGGTTTAAGTGTGTGTTTATTGGGAGTGCTGTTTGGTTTATGGCTAAGTTACACCTTTGGTTTAATGTTGTTGGTGTTCTTTTTGTTTATTGGTGCGCTGGAAATTGTATTTGAATGGCGCGGTAGACACACTTCACATTTAATGCCACTTGATAAGTATGGCCAAGGTTTTTCAGCGGTGATGTATGCGCTGGTGGTTGCCGGGCATGTAGCTGTAATGATGCATTTTGCCGACTCAGAAAACCCCATTTTAAGCTTACCAATGAAAATTTTATCGAGCTAATCGTATTTAAAAGCAGGGCTGTAATTGCAGCCCTGCTTAATACGTTATTTTTTATACAGTTAATAAAAGCTCAACATTAAGGATATAAATACTCCAGTTACAAATAGCTGCACTACGCAAAAGCCCATAATGTCTTTGGCTTTTAGGCCTGCTATAGCAAGTACAGGTAATGCCCAAAAAGGTTGAATTAAGTTAGTCCACGCATCGCCCCAAGCTACTGCCATTGCAACCCTTGATATGTCGGCGCCAAGCGCTTGCGCTGCGGGTATTACAATTGGCGCTTGTACCGCCCATTGTCCGCCGCCCGAAGGCACAAACATATTAACCAGCCCGGCACTTATAAAACTAAAAAATGGCAAACTGTCTGCATCCGCTATGGCAATAAAACCGCTTGATATTTGCTGTGCTAGACCACTATCAACCATTACCGCCATAATGCCGGCATAAAACGGAAATTGAATAACAATACCTGCGCCACTAGGAATTGCCTGCTGTAAGCTATTGAGTAAGTTATGCGGTGTTTGATGTAAGGTGATAGCTAAAAACAAAAACAACGCAATTACGCTATTTAAGTTTAAGCCGCCACCGGCAACTAAAAAATAATAACCTAAATAAATTAACCCCAGTAAGCCAATTGTAATACCAAGCAATTTACTTTGCTCTAAGTGTTGGGCTGGCCTAGTAATATTAATTATTGCAGGGGAGGTGTTTTTTAATAGTGCGGGATCTATATAAACACTTTCCTCGGCGCTTGGAAGCATGTAACGGTTAACTAGCGGCATAATAATAAATAGTCCTACTAGTATGGCAATATTAAAGCCAGCAAATAGCGTTTGCTCAGTGCTAATAATCCCCATGCTCGATTGCAAAAAGTGCCCTTCGGTGGCTATCGTCAGTGGAATTGAGCCTGCTAATCCGCCATGCCACACTACAAACCCTGAGTAAGCGCTGGCAACTAATAAGCGGTAATCAACTCGGGTGTGTTTAGCAATGGCTTTGGCAAATAACGCACCAATAACTAAGCCAAATCCCCAGTTAAGCCAACTAGCGAGTAGTGAAATAAGCGTTACTAATATAATTGCTTTTGGTGCGGTGTTAGCAAAGGTGGCGAGTTTTTCTAGTAACTTACTAATAGGTGGAGTGCTTGCCAACATATAGCCGGTAATTAACACCAGCAGCATTTGCATTGCAAAGCTAAGTAAGTTCCAAAAACCATCGCCCCACGCTTGCAGTACCTCAATACCGGTTGTTGGAGTAAACACGCTAGCGATAACTAAGGTAATAACACTTAGTAATATTACAAATATAAAGGGATCAGGCAGGTAGCGCTCAACGAGTTTGGTAAAGGGGGTGGCTATTTTATTAAGCATAACTAGGACTGTTGTTAGTATTATTTGTAGGGTAATTAATCACGAAAAGCATTAATTGGCAAACCGCATTTAGTCTTATGGGCGTTATGTTTAAATGGGAGTAGTGAAAATATTGCTTAAACTAATAGCATAAAGTAACGTGTTGTTTATAGATAATTTACTAACTAAGACTTTGTATTATGCCGGTGATATTTAAAAGGCTAGTGTTACTTGTACGGGCTCATATTGATCAGTTGAGTTGGCAAGCAGTGGCACTGGCTATTTTGACTCATATGCTTTTAACATGGGGATTGTTATATATAGCAAATGAGCAAGCACTCACCTCCCTAACAACCTTTTTTTATTATTACACGGTAACCACTTCAACCGTAGGGTATGGCGATTTTAGCCCAGCCACAGATTTAGGGCGTTGGGTGGTGGCTTTAATACAAATACCTTTTGGTTTAGCTTTATTTGGCGTTCTGTTAGGAAAAACAGGGCAAACAATAACTTACTTAATTAGGCGCGCTATGACTGGTGATAAAAACTTTGCTCACAGTAGCAACCATATTATTATTTTTGGTTGGCACGATACCCGTACTAAAAAAATGATTGATTATATTCTGGCCGACACTAAACGTACCGAACGGCGTATTTTACTTGCAGTAACTGAGCAAATGGAGCACCCATTTTTAAGTAACGAAAGTGTCGACTTTGTGCGATTAAGTAGCTTTACCGATTTAGAGGAGCTAAAGCGTGTAGCTATAAGCTATGCCGATAAAGTGATTATTGACGGCCAAGACGACGATCAAACCTTTACCACCGCATTACGTATTAGCCGTTTAGTTAAAGATGGTTGCCATATAAGCGCGCATTTTTTAGATGAAACAAAAGTAGATATGCTATTAGAGCATTGCCAAAATGTAGAATGCAGTAGTGTTAAGTCGGCAGAAATACTCGTACGTTCGATGCAAGATCCAGGTTCGAGCCGAGTGCACGAAGAGCTACTATCAATTTTACAAGGAGATACGCAGTTTAGCTTAGCCGTTCCAGAGCAAAGCAAAGAGATGGAGTTTGGTACTTTGTTTCATCATTTTAAACATCAGCATGATGCTATTTTACTTGGTGTGGCGCACAACTTAAGTGCACAAAATATGGATTTAAATCCGCCGCTTGATTATAAAATTAGCGCCGGCGACATTTTGCATTACATAGCGATAGAGCGGGTATTAAGTCGTGAAGTGGACTGGCCTGCTTTGGCAAAAGCATGAACGAAGTTATATTTTTAATCATTCTTTTAATTGCCTACATTTTACCTGTGGTTATTATACTCAATAGTAAGCGCACTCAAGGCCACGAAAAAAATGCCTGGTTAATTGGCATTGTATTTTTTTCGTGGTTAGGGCTTATTATGTATTTAGCCATAGTGCCTAAACATGGGCGTAAAAAAAGGCAAAATAAAAAGCCTTAAATATAAGGCTTTTTGGCAATAGGAAGTAGTTGCCGCAGTGGTATTAATGGTATTGCAAGCCACTAGTTTAAACTTTAGTGCTATTCAAGCTCTTTAAGTTTGTGTTTCACAAGAGGGTCGTTTGGCGCTAATTGCTTGGCGACTTCGAGTAATTGGATGGCATCATCGGGGTGCTGCTCTTGATGTTTAAGCGCTACATCAATCAGTGGCTGAATATCAATACTGGCTTGATGCTCCTGTACATGAGCTGCTTTTTCGTCTATCAAAATATTATGTGCAGTACTTAGTAACTCTAGGCGATGCGCCGATTTCTTATTCGCTTTGTTGAGCCTTTTGTAATAGTCCTCTTTAAAGCGCAAGGTTTTAGTTTGCAGGCGAAATTGCGCAATATCAATTTGTTGATGGCGCATAAAATCCACAGCTACTTGCTTATAAAAACCAAACTTATTTAAGTAAGTAGCGTGAGTGCCGTGGCCCATACCAAATACCCGTAAATGGTTAAGTTGCTTATAGCGCTTGGCATGTAGTCGATCAATACGATTAGTGGGGTCGTAAATAATATAGCCTTGGGCGTTGCCTAAATCTAAATCGGCATAACTGCCTTCCCAATCATATTGCTGAGCTATATCTGTGCTAGAGCGGTCGTCCCATGGCACTAAGCTTTTGTTTTTAGTGCTAACAGGGTGAAAAAACAATACCTGATCCAGCTGGAGTAATTTTGCAAAAGCACCAACCGCAAAGCCACCACGGCTTAAGCCATAACCCAATCGACAATTAAACGGCGTAAGTAATGTTGATAATTGCTCGAGAAAGAATATTAAATTTCGATTACGGAACCAGTTACTCTTACCCAAATGCTGAAAGGCGATAACATTTACATTTTGTTTTTGTGCTAGGTGATAACCCCAAGGGGCGAAGTCTGCGTGAAGATCTTGCTCCTGCACATTAGTACCAGCAGGCGAAAAGGTAAATAATAGAGGCTTAGTAATATCAATAAAGTCGTACTTAACATATACATCGCCAAGTAAATCTCCCCCAGACATTGGCAGTTTGGCTTGCTGCTCATCGCACGAAAGGGTTAACCACTCATCTAACCAATACAGTAACTTCATTTTTCCTCCACAAAAACAAGCGGCGAATTATAGCAAACTCTCATAGATAAGAAAAACCAACATACTTTTGTAGTAGTGTCATAGAGTTATATCTATTGCACAGTGAATTGCTTTACTTATAAATTTACCGCTGATTTTAAATAACTAGAGTTCAAGTTAAGTAATAAAAGATTTTACTCCTCAGCCATGCGGGTAATTACTTGCCAGTCATTTTGGGTTACGGGCATTATTGATAACCGCCCGCCTTTTTTAAGCGCTATGTCGGTGATGCGAGGATTAGCTTTTATTTCTTTTAAGCTCACCAGAGAGTTTAAATGAGATTGATAAGTTACTTCTACCACTACCCAGCGAGGGTTGTCGCTGGTGGCTTTAGCATCATAATAATCACTACTTAAATCAAACTGGGTTGGATCTGGGTAAGCTGCTTTTGTTACTACAGCAATACCTACTACGCCTACGAGCTTACAGCTAGAATGGTAAATCATTACTAGGTCACCTACTTTTACCTCGTCGCGCATAAAGTTACGTGCTTGGTAATTGCGTACCCCTTCCCAAATTGTAGTGTTATTTTGTGCATTTTTAAGATCGTCAATCGAAAATGCATCGGGTTCAGTTTTAAATAGCCAATACGCCATATCAGGACTCGTAGAATGATTTACATCCTTCTATTGTATAGTATCATTTGGGTATTAGAGAATTGAGGAAGTAATAATGAGCCAAGTATTAGATGATTTATTGTCGTTGTTAACACTTGAAGAAATTGAGCAAGGTTTATATCGAGGGCAAAGCCAAGATTTAGGTTTTGGTGCTGTATTTGGCGGCCAAGTTATGGGCCAAGCGCTATCTGCTGCAAAAGAAACGCTACCAGAGGGGCGTATTGTACATTCACTCCACTCTTACTTTTTACGCCCTGGCGATGCCACTAAGCCTATTGTGTATGATGTAGAAGCTATTCGCGATGGTAAAAGCTTTAGTACTCGTCGGGTTAGTGCTATTCAGTACGGCAAGCCTATTTTTTACATGACAGCGTCTTTTCAAGGAGCTGAAGAAGGGCTGTCGCATCAGGCGACTATGCCTGACGTACCTTTACCTGAAGAGCTGCGTTCATCGTTAGAGTTTTATAAAGAAAACGCCGAGCAAATACCCGCTGCTATTCGCAATCAATTTATTAGTGAAATGCCAATAGAAATACGTCCGGTGACCTTTCATAACCCATTTAAACCTGAAGCAATGGAGCCTGTTAAGCACATTTGGTTTAAAGCTAACGGTGAAATGCCAGACGATCAACGTATTCATAATTACTTATTAGCATACGCGTCTGATTTTGAATTTTTACCAACCGCTTTGCAGCCACATGGTGTGTCTTTTATGCAACCAAATATGCAAGTTGCCACGATTGACCATGCAATGTGGTTTCATCGACCATTTAGAATGGATGACTGGATTTTATACTCAGTTGATAGCCCAAGTGCAAGCTCTGGTCGAGGATTAGTAAGAGGGCAGTTTTTTGACCGCCAAGGCAACTTAATTGCCTCAACAATGCAAGAAGGGGTTATGCGTCAGCGCTAACTTACGCACTAGTAAAAAGGGTAGTAGGTGCCATATAAATTATGCGGCACCTACATTTAAACAGGTAAGTAAGCGGCGTAGCACTCACTTAAAACTAAGGCTTTATTTACACTGACCTTGTACTATATCGCTAATTGACTGCCAAACTCGTGCTGGCAATAATGCTTTAAGATGCATATAAGTTTCACATAATTGCACGCTGCCTATTAAGCCTGCATCACCATCAGTAATTAAAGACTGTGCGCGTAAATTATCAATAAAGCCGACCAGCACCTTTTTATCAAAAAACTCAGGGGTTTTAATCCCATGCAAAGTGCCTAAACGTTGTGCCAGCACTTGGCTTTCTCGCTCTAACTCCGCTTTTTCAATGCCGTTGCTAGTTTGTATAAAGCCAATCACAATTGCATAACGCTGCAATGTAAAGTTCAGTGCTTTACCTAACATATCCAATTTAGCCAAACAGTCGTTGGTATTGGTTATATGAATGTTATCGCCATCAAGTTCTATTAAGTTTTGATCGACAAAATTCGCCAAAATACGCGTAATGTAATCCTCATCTAGCTCTCGTAAATACCATTCTTTAGCAAACAGCGGATAAAACGCCGCAACTAGCTGCTGACACTTTGAAACTGTTGTGGTTTTTTCTCTAAACAAATGCAGTGCAATTAAACTTGGTACGGCAAAAAGATGTAAAATATTATTACGATAATAATTAAAGAGTGTTTTTTCTTTATCGTTAATCGCGATAATTTCGCCAAATTCATCACTTATCACATCAAACTTATTAAGCTTTAATGCATGCGTTAACAGTTGCTCTGGCGTTTCTTCTGGAGCTGTTACTTTATTACTGTAGCTGGCGTCGCGTTGTAAGCGTAAGTAAAAATCAAGTTGCGCTAAAAGCTTTGGCTTACTCAGTGCGTGCTTGTCGTTTACCAGTAAAATCATCGCTAATAAATTAACCGCATTAAGTGCCGCTGCATTGTTAATTTTAACCATAACTTGGTCGGCTAGGTTTGCTACTTGTGGGCCTAACCACTGCGGTTTTTGTACATCGGTAGGATGTATGTCGTCACGCCAATTGGGTTGGTTGTCATTTAAGTATTGGTTTATAGAAATAGGGTCACCAAAGTTTAAATAACCTCGGCCATAGTTTTTAAGGTTTTTAATCGCTTTAAAAATCCCAAAGATAGACTCACCTTTTTTATCATTTCCAGCGAGTTCTTTAAGGTAAGTGTTAATTTCCATAACGTGCTCGTAACCAATATATACCGGCACAATAGAAATAGGGCGGTCAATACCACGCAGCATTGCTTGCATGGTCATTGCTAACATACCCGTTTTAGGCGGTAATAAGCGCCCGGTGCGGCTACGTCCGCCTTCGGTATAAAATTTAACAGAGTAACCTTTAATAAATAACTGGCTTAAATATTCTTTAAATACCGCAGAGTAAAGCTTATTACCGGCAAATGAACGGCGAATAAAAAATGCGCCCGAGCGGCGAAAGATCCCGCCTGCCGGGAAAAAGTTAAGGTTAATACCCGCGGCTATATGTGGTGGTACTAAACCTTGATGATAAATAGCATAAGTAAGTAGTAAGTAATCCATATGGCTGCGATGGCACGGCATATAAATAATTTCGTGGCCTTTATTAGTTAGCTCATGAATTTGCTCTGTGTATTTTATATCTATACCGTTATATAGCTTATTCCACAGCCAAGTTAAAAAACGCTCAGCTACGCGTATCATCGCCTCTGAATAGTTAGCCGCTATTTCATTAAGTAACTTAACCGCATTTTGACGTGCTTGCGCTTGGCTAATGTTTTTAGCCTTTGCTTCGTCTTGTATGGCCTTTTTTATTGTTGGAGAGGCTAATAATGAGTTAAATAGCTGCTCGCGCGATGGCATTTTAGGGCCTGTTGCGGCAAGTTTTTGGCGGCGAAAGTGTACGCGGGCTACTCTTAATAGTTTTTGTGGTAGCTCGTTAACGTCCGCTTTTTCGTCTACTAAAAGTGATAAGTCGAGTGGTTGGCTAAAGCGGATAAAGTTATCTCGGCCAGAAAATAGCACCACAAATAACTTTCTAAACCAACTTGGTGTTAATGAGTGTGTTATGAGCGTGCTAAGTCCGGGCTTTTCTTTGCCGGGTGCTCGGCCCCATAAAATAGTAACAGGAATAACCTGCACATCTTTTTGACCACTACTTAATAAGTGGTCAATAATTTGTTTGCCTTGCGCCAGTGCATTAGTTGGCTTTGCTATATCACCAATTAATGGTGGTGGGTTTTCAATCCCTATAAAGCGGTCTAAGCGTTGTGTGCCTAATACTTGTTGTTCTCTAGGGTCGGGTAATCCATGGCGTTTACATACCCGAGCAAGCGCCGCTAAGTCAAAGCGAGAGTTTAGGCGCACAATATAAAAGGTAGGGTTTTTAGAGTTTAATTCATATTGTTCAGTCGGCTTTTCTGGCAGTACCTTACTTCTTACAAGTAAGCGGCTTACTCCAGCTGATAAAACATTTAAGCAATAATTTACAATACGCATCGACTCACCATATAGAGAGTAATTACCCATATAATTTGGGTATATAAAAGCAAAATTGGCGCATATGATAACATAAGATCTAAAAAAGCCTTTAATTTGCGTTGCCGATTAGTCAGTACGTTATGGCTTAATATATATGCATTACACCTGATTGTAGCTGCTCTATAATAGGTTGCAGTATATTTGAGCAACCAGCAGGCTGTAATTATTTACTAATTAGCTGTTGCATTTATCACCAATGTAATTATAATACGCAGGCTTTCAAAATTCCCAAGGGAACTTGAAAGGATAAATTAAGCTAGGATTTCTAGCTAATAAACAGGAGTTCCGATTTGGAACTCAACGTAGATATAATCTAACAACCGACATCTTAATATTTAAGATTGTTTCGGTCGTTTTTTTATGCTCTTTTAAATGCTCTTTATATTGAGGTTAAGAATGTCAAATCAACGCATTCGTATTCGCCTAAAAGCTTTTGACCACCGTTTGATTGACCAATCAACGGCGGAAATCGTGGAAACTGCGAAACGCACTGGCGCACAAGTACGTGGTCCAATTCCACTACCTACACGCTTTGAACGTTTTACTGTACTAACATCACCGCACGTTAATAAAGACGCGCGTGATCAGTACGAGATCCGCACCCATAAACGTCTGATCGACATCGTAGAACCAACTGACAAGACTGTAGACGCGCTTATGCGTTTAGATCTTGCTGCTGGTGTAGATGTTCAAATCAGCCTGGGTTAATCGGAAGATTAGAGAGGTTTTAGGAAAATGGCATTAGGTCTAGTCGGTCGTAAAGTGGGTATGACACGAATCTTCACTGAAGATGGTGTATCTATCCCTGTGACAGTTATTGAAGCGACACCTAACCGCATTGCTCAGATTAAATCTGAAGCAACAGACGGTTATAACGCGCTTCAAGTAACCGCAGGCACTAAAAAAGCAAGTCGTGTAAACAAAGCTTCAGCGGGTCATTTCGCTAAAGCTGGTGTTGAAGCGGGTCGCGGTCTGTGGGAATTCCGCCTAAATGGTGGTGAAGGCGATTTTGAAGTAGGCGCTGAGCTTACTGTTGAATTATTCAACGAAATCAACAAGGTTGACGTAACCGGTACTTCTAAAGGTAAAGGTTTCCAAGGTGGTGTTAAGCGCTGGAATTTCAGCATGCAAGACGCTACACATGGTAACTCTCTATCTCACCGTGCTCCTGGTTCAATCGGTCAAAACCAATCACCTGGTAAGGTGTTTAAAGGTAAGAAAATGGCCGGTCATATGGGTGCTGAGCGTGTAACGACTCAAAACTTAGAACTAGTTCGCGTTGACGCTGAGCGTAATTTGCTTTTAGTTAAAGGTGCAGTACCTGGCGCTATCGGCGGTGACGTTATCGTTAAACCAGCTGTTAAAGCATAAGTCCTGGAGATTTAGTGATGGAATTAGCAATTAAAGACGCTTCTGGCGGTCTTGAAGTTTCTGAAGCTACTTTTGGACGTGAGTTTAACGAAGCATTAGTACATCAAGTAGTTGTTGCATACGCAGCAGGTGCTCGTCAAGGTACTCGTGCTCAGAAGACACGTTCTGAAGTAAGCGGTGGTGGTAAAAAGCCATGGGCTCAAAAAGGTACTGGCCGAGCACGTGCTGGTACGATTCGTAGCCCAATTTGGCGTTCAGGTGGCGTTAGCTTTGCAGCTAAACCACAGGATCATAGCCAAAAAGTAAACCGTAAAATGTACCGCGGTGCGATCAAAAGCATCTTATCTGAATTAGTTCGTCAAGAGCGTTTAATCGTTGTTGAAAGTTTTGCTCTAGCAGCACCAAAAACTAAAGAACTAGTTGCTAAGCTTAAAGAACTTGAGCTTAAAGATGTTCTTATCGTGACTGAAGAAGTAGATGAAAATCTTTTCTTATCGGCACGTAACCTTTATAAGGTTGACACGCGTGATGTAGCTGGTATCGATCCTGTAAGCTTAATTGCTTTCGACAAGGTACTTATTACAGCCGCTGCTGTTAAGCAACTTGAGGAGGCGCTAGCATGATTCGCGAAGAACGTCTTTTAAAAGTGATCGTTGCTCCACATATCTCTGAAAAAAGCACTATTGCTGCTGAAGAAAACAATACTATTGTTTTTAAAGTAGCAAAAGATTCAACTAAAGCTGAAGTTAAAGCAGCAGTTGAGAAGCTTTTTGAAGTAGAAGTAACGGGTGTTCGCACACTTAACGTTAAGGGTAAAACAAAACGTACTGGCGCACGTTTCGGTCGTCGTAACGACTGGAAAAAAGCTTACGTTACTCTTAAAGAAGGTAGCGAGCTAGACTTTGTCGGCGGCGCCGAGTAATAAGGGGATAGAATTATGGCACTTCAAAAGTGTAAGCCTACTTCTGCGGGCCGTCGTCACTTAGTTAAAGTGGTTAACTCTGATTTACATAAGGGTAAGCCGTACGCACCACTATTAGAGAAAAACTCTAAATCAGGTGGTCGTAATAACAATGGTCGTATTACGGTTCGTCATATCGGTGGTGGTCATAAGCAACATTACCGTTTAATCGATTTTAAACGTACTAAAGATGGCATTCCAGCCACTGTTGAACGTTTAGAATACGATCCAAATCGTAGCGCAAACATCGCTCTTGTATTATATGCAGACGGTGAGCGTCGTTACATTATCGCACCAAAAGGCTTAAAAGCTGGCGATGCAATCCAGTCTGGTGTTGATGCACCAATCAAACCTGGTAATGCATTACCAATGCGTAATATGCCTGTAGGTTCGACTGTTCACAACGTAGAATTAAAACCAGGTAAAGGTGCTCAAATCGCACGTTCTGCTGGTGCATACGTTCAAATCCTTGCTCGTGATGGTCAGTATGTAACATTACGTCTTCGTTCAGGCGAAGTTCGTAAAGTTGAAGCTGATTGTCGTGCGACTCTAGGTGAAGTAGGCAATGCTGAGCATATGCTTCGTTCACTTGGTAAAGCAGGTGCAAATCGCTGGCGTGGTATCCGTCCGACAGTTCGTGGTGTTGCCATGAACCCGGTAGATCACCCACACGGTGGTGGTGAAGGTCGTACATCTGGTGGTCGTCATCCTGTGTCTCCATGGGGTAAGCCGACTAAAGGTGCTAAGACACGTAAGAACAAGCGTACTGATAAGTTTATCGTACGTCGTCGTACTAAATAATAGTTGAGGAATAGCCATGCCACGTTCTCTCAAGAAGGGTCCTTTTATAGACCTACACTTGCTGAAGAAGGTAGAGAAAGCGTTGGAAAGCGGAGACAAGAAGCCAATTAAAACTTGGAGCCGTCGTTCAATGATCATACCTAACATGATCGGATTGACCATCGCTGTCCATAATGGTCGTCAGCACGTTCCTGTGTTTATCACAGACGAAATGATCGGTCACAAACTAGGTGAATTTGCACCAACTCGCACTTACCGTGGCCATGCTGCGGATAAGAAAGCGAAGAAACGATAAGAGGGGAAGATAAATGCAAGCATTAGCTAAACATAAATTCGCCTCTGGTTCGGCGCAAAAAGCACGTCTAGTTGCAGATCAGATCCGCGGACTACCGGTTGATCGCGCACTAGAAATCCTGGCGTACAGCCCGAAAAAAGCGGCTGTATTAGTAAAGAAAGTACTTGAGTCTGCTATTGCTAACGCAGAGCATAACGAAGGTGCTGACATTGATGAGCTTCGTATAACAACGATCTTTGTGGACGATGGTCCTACAATGAAACGTATTATGCCACGTGCTAAAGGACGCGCAGACCGCATCCTTAAGCGTACAAGCCATATCACTGTTATGGTTTCAGATAGCTAGGAGATATAAGTAATGGGACAAAAAGTTCATCCTACTGGTATTCGCCTAGGTATATCTAAACCTTGGGTTTCTACCTGGTACGCGAGTTCAAAAGATTTCTCTGCACAGCTTTTTGGCGATCACAAAGTACGTACATTCCTTACAAAGGAATTGAAAACGGCTTCTGTGTCTAAAATCGTTATTGAGCGTCCAGCAAAATCAATCCGCGTAACAATCCACACGGCTCGTCCGGGTGTTGTTATCGGTAAAAAAGGCGAAGACGTAGAAAAATTACGTCAAGCGGTAACTAAAATCGCTGGTGTACCTGCTCAGATTAATATTTCTGAAGTACGTAAACCAGAACTAGATGCACAACTAGTAGCAGACGGCATTGCCTCTCAACTAGAACGTCGTGTTATGTTCCGTCGCGCTATGAAGCGTTCGGTACAAAATGCAATGCGCATCGGTTCTAAAGGGATTAAAGTTGAAGTTAGCGGTCGTCTTGGCGGCGCAGAAATCGCACGTACAGAGTGGTATCGTGAAGGTCGTGTACCTCTACATACTCTTCGTGCTGATATCGACTACGCAACTTCTGAGGCCTTAACCACTTATGGTATCATTGGTGTTAAAGTTTGGATCTTCAAAGGCGAAGTTATTGGTGGTTTACCACTAGTACAAGAGCAAGAGAAGCCAGCTAAACGCGCACCAAAGAAAGCCAAAAAAAGTGCTAAGTAGAGGTAGCGAGTAATGTTACAGCCAAAACGTACAAAATTCCGTAAAACGCACAAAGGTCGCAACCGTGGTCTAGCGCAAAACGGTAACAAAGTAAGCTTCGGTACTTTCGGTTTGAAAGCTACTGGCCGTGGCCGCATGACTGCTCGTCAAATCGAAGCAGCTCGTCGTGCCATGACGCGTCACGTGAAACGTCAAGGTAAAATCTGGATCCGTGTTTTCCCAGACAAGCCAATCACGAACAAACCGCTTGAAGTTCGTATGGGTAAAGGTAAAGGTTCTGTTGAGTATTGGGTTGCTGAAATTCAGCCTGGTAAAGTACTTTACGAAATGGAAGGTGTTTCAGAAGAGCTTGCTCGTGAAGCGTTTGACCTTGCTGCTCGTAAATTGCCATTCAAAACAACTTTCGTAACTCGGACGGTAATGTGATGAAAGCTAGCGAACTAAAAGATAAAAGCGTAGAAGAGCTTAATACTGAACTTCTAGGACTTCTTCGTGAGCAATTTAATATGCGCATGCAAGCAAGCACTGGTCAGTTAGCTCAGACACACACGCTAAGAACAGTACGCCGCGATATCGCGCGTGTAAAAACAGTTATTAACCAGAAGGCAGGTCAATAATGAGCGATAAAATTCGTACTCTTCAAGGCCGTGTAATTAGCGACAAGATGGAAAAATCTTTCACTATTGCTATCGCACGTTATGTGAAGCACCCAATTTATGGGAAATTCATTCGACGCACGACTAAGCTACACGTACATGACGAAAATAATGAAGTTCAGGCTGGTGACGTAGTTACTATCCGTGAATGTGCTCCAATTTCTAAGAGTAAATCTTGGACATTCGTAGCAGTTATTGAACGTCCAAAACAAGCTTAATTTTTAATTAAGTCTGTTTTATAAAAAGCCTCGGCATTTATTTGCTGGGGCTTTTTGTTTTTGGGGCTATCAGCCGCAAGCTTTCAGCGGTCAGCTGCTCGAAGTGAATTTGAGCGCCATAGCCTGAGTTGAGCGTTATGAAACCTGAGTGTAAAAAACACTACGGCAAGCTGGCATAAAAACAATAGCCTTTGCCACAGCAAAGGCTATTGTTTTTATGCGCAGACCGCTTACCAAATCATTTCGACAAACTCAGGGTGATCAACAAATGGGTTGCGATTGCCTTGATGTTCATAAGCGGCTTGGTTTCTATCTTGCTCTAATTGGCTAACAGGATCGTTGTTATGCCAGTTTAACAGCATAGCCACAACCCAGTTTTCAAATACTTGGGTGCTGGTGCCATTAAGTACCGCATTACTCGCCGTGGTATTATTTTGCCAAGTGCCAATCATATTTTCGTAGCGTGTTGCCATGTAAAAGTAAGCGCGGGCAAAGTCACCTTTAAACTCATCAATCGGCTCAAATACCGTGCCTGAGTAATTTAATGAACTCGTTGCTGTGCCTAACTTACTGCCATTGTTTGATGTGTAGCTAGGCGTTGCCACCTCACCAAAGGGGTAATTGCTACGCTTTGAATTAACATAACCATCGGTGGCAAAAATATGGTGTACGTCTGAATTCATCGGCTCAACGGTGCCGCCAAACCAGCTTTTAGGAAATGAATGCTCACGGTTATAACAATCGGCTTCACTATTATAATTGCCGCATTGATCAGTAATCGCTACGTAGTTATAGCTGTCTGCGCCGTTGGGGTTTTCAGAATAGCGGTCGAGTATTGAATTATCGTTTTCAAAATAGTTATCACGTGATGCACGGTCGTAAAAGTGCCAAATAGCAGCATAGCCCTGAGAATTATGGCCTTTAATAATATGATACAACTCAGTTTTTAGCGCATAGCCAGTTAACCCTTGGGTACTCGCATAATAGCCACTGGGCGGTGGGGTTTCACTAGCGCCTAAGGTAAACGCAGTGGCCTCTGAGCTTTGAAAGCTAGCTCCACTGGCCAGTGTCGTTTGCTCTACCGTTAATGCATAACTACCATTACCGACAGTACAGCAAATGCCATCGCCATAACTATCAAAAATAGTAAAGGTATAATCGCCATCCACTAAGCATGTTTGCTCATTATAATGGCTGTTGGCAGCATAGCCACCGCCCGTAGCCACTATCACACTTTGACTATTGGTGATCTGCCAACTGGTTTCATCACCATAGTTATCGGTGGTCAGGTTTAAAGTTACGGTGTTGTCACTGCAGCTAGGCGGTGATACCGGGTCGCCCGCTGACGGTGAAAAGCTATCTACATAAACGCTTTCATTGCCATCAAAACCGCTTACATCATAGAAGCGCAGACCAACAGTAATTTTGCCAGTACTGGGGGCGGTGTACGAATAACTGAGTTGTTGCCATTGGTTCAACAGCGTAGGGTTTGAATAATCGTGATATCCATCGGCCACCAGGCGAGCCTTCAAACCGCCTTCGGTGTGATACACCCAGCTAGAAAATAAGTAGCTTTTTCCTGCCTCCACAGCAACTTGTTGCAGCAGGTCGGTGTTACTTTGGGTAGCCGTGGTTACGACCACCTTTGCCGCCAGTGCGCCGGAGTTTACTTGCGTATTGTCTGCGGCAAGGGTGATGCCGGAGTCTATTGTGCTCCAACCATCGGGTTGACTGCCCGACCAGTTTTCAAAATCACCATTAGCAATAGTCGCTATGCTTGGTAGCGTAGTGAACAATAATGCACTGGCAAGTAAGTATTTTTTGTATGTCCCGTATGACATGATTTTTCCTTATAGATGCGCTTAAAGTATGGGCGGAGCTACTATAACGTACCATTATATTGTTGCAGTAATGTTAATTTCAGTGCGGAAGGAAAATCATAAAATTGGATGAGTTTGTTAGATCAAGACTTTATGCAAAATTATCTTAGCCTTGCAGCAAAGGTGTGCAAGTAGCCATTATTTTTAAACTATTTTTTACTGTTTTTGGTTAAGTTAATAACTAAATAGAATATCAAAGTTGATTCTGTTCTTTTTTTAACTCTGCATTGCCCGCTATCCTACAAGCTCAGTAAACCTCAACAGATTCTCTCTGGGTGAGGTAAAACTCATTTTGAACGACGTATAACAGTACGTTGTGTTTAACTTTTAGGGTTACGGGGAATTGATTCATGTTGCTAGGTCAACTAAACGCTGCGGCAAGTCCGCTATCGCAAGAGCAAGTACAAAAGCTGCAAGGTTTAGTGGCTGAGCTTAATCCAATTCAACAAGCATGGGTTAGTGGCTATCTTGCTGCAAATGCTAATACGGCGGCCTTAGGCGGTGCTATGAGCGTAGCTCCAAGTGCTGGTGAGGCAGTTGCATTAACTATTTTATATGGCTCGCAAACAGGTAATGCAAAGGGTGTAGCTGCTAAGTTAAAAGCACAAGCAGAGTCACGCGGTTTAGCCGTAAAGCTAGTGAACATGGCCGATTACAAACCAACTGCACTAAAAAAAGAAAAGTTTATAACTGTGGTTGTTGCAACTTCCGGCGAAGGTGAGCCACCAGAAGATGCAGAGGCTTTGCACGAATTTTTAACCACTAAAAAAGCGCCTAAGTTAGACGGAGTGAAAGTAGCCGTGATTGGCTTAGGGGATTCGAGCTATGAATTTTTTTGCCAAACAGCAAAAGACTTTGAGCAGCGGTTAAATAAACTCGGCGCAGAAACAATTTATCAACGCGCCGATTTAGATGTAGATTACGATGACGAAGCGGCAACTTGGATCACTGGCGCATTGGATGCCTTTGAACCCGATTTAAAAGCACAGCAAGGTAGCTCAGGTGGTCAAGTTATTGCAATGCCGTTTGCTGGGTCAACTACTGTGGCAAATCAATATACTAAACAAAACCCGTTTGCCGCAGAGTTAGGTTTAGTGCAAAAAATTACAGGTCGCGACTCAACTAAAGATGTCCGCCACGTAGAAATTTCGCTTGAAGGCTCAGACATTAGTTATATACCAGGTGATTCATTAGGCGTGTATTTTTTAAATGACGAGGCTCGTGTTGATGAGTTGCTTACACACACGCAAATTGATGCAGCTAGTTTAGTAAAAGTTGCAGATGAACAGCTAAGTATTCGCGATGCACTGATTGAAAAACTTGAATTAACGCAGTCGTACCCTGGCTTTGTGGAAAAATATGCAATAGCTACAGGCACACCACAACTATTAAAACTGGTTGAAGATAAAGCGGCAATGCATGAATACATTGAACCACGCCAAATATTTGATGTAGTTGCACAAAACCCGGCTAAGCTTGACGCGCAAACACTCGTCGATTGCCTGCGTAAATTACAAGCACGTTTATATTCAATTGCCTCTAGCCAAAGCGAGGTTGAAGACGAGGTACATTTAACCGTGGCATTGGTTGAATTTAATGCCTTTGGCAGTGAGCATTTAGGCGGTTGTTCGGGCTATTTAGCGCGCCGTGCTGAGGAAGGCTGTAAAGTTAAGGTATTTAGTGAGCATAACGATAATTTCCGTTTACCAACGAATGATGAAACACCAATAATTATGGTTGGACCTGGTACGGGAATAGCACCGTTTCGCGCCTTTTTACAAGAGCGTGATGCGCGCGGCGCATCAGGTAAAAACTGGCTGTTTTTTGGCAATCCACATTTTACTCAAGACTTTTTATACCAAGTTGAAATTCAAGGTTACTTAAAGTCGGGTTTACTAAGCAAAGTAGATGTTGCATTTAGTCGCGATCAAGCCGAAAAAGTGTATGTGCAAGACAAGTTACGTAGTAACAGCAAAGCTATTTTTGAGTGGCTTGAAGCCGGCGCACATTTTTATGTGTGTGGCGACGCTAACCATATGGCAAAAGATGTACACCAAACATTACTCGAAATTATTAAAGAAAATACCGGTAAGAGCGATGAAGATGCTCAGCAGTATTTAAAAGATTTACGCAGCGCAAACCGCTATCAGAAAGACGTTTACTAAAATTAAATATTTAAAGCAGCCGTCACTGTCACTAATTTAGGATTAAACATGAGCGAACAAGATAAAAACGTAAAGCTTTCTGATAACGAGCGTATGAAACGAGAAAGTAATTTTTTACGTGGCACTATAGCAACAGATTTAAAGGATGAGATCACCGGTGGTTTTACCGCTGATAACTTCCAGTTAATTCGGTTTCACGGTATGTACCAGCAAGATGACCGCGATATTCGTGGTGAGCGTGCTAAGCAAAAGCTTGAGCCATTACACAACGTAATGTTACGTGCGCGTATGCCTGGCGGTATTATTAAGCCTGAGCAATGGTTAGCCATTGATAAATTTGCAGAAGAAAAAACCAGTTATGGCAGTATCCGTTTAACTACGCGTCAAACGTTTCAGTTTCACGGTGTATTAAAGCCTAACATTAAAGGCATGCATCAATTACTGGATAGCGTTGGAATTGACTCTATTGCTACCGCAGGCGATGTTAATCGAAATGTGTTGTGTACTACTAATCCGGTTGAGTCAGAGTTGCATCAAGAAGCGTATGAGTGGGCTGCAAAAATTTCAGAGCACCTATTACCAAAAACTAAGGCTTACGCCGAAATTTGGCTGAATGGTGAAAAAGCAGAAACCACAGAAGAGCCAATTTTAGGTTCTAATTACTTACCGCGTAAGTTTAAAACAACGGTAACAATTCCGCCGAATAATGAAGTGGATGTGCACGCCAACGATTTAAACTTTGTAGCTATTGCCGATAACGGTAAATTAATTGGCTTTAATGTGCTTGTAGGTGGTGGCCTTGCCATGACACATGGCGATACAGCAACCTACCCACGTAAAGCAGACGACTTTGGTTTTATTCCACTAGAACATACGTTAAAAATTGCGGAGCATGTGGTATCGGTACAGCGCGATTGGGGTAATCGTTCAAATCGTAAAAATGCTAAAACAAAATATACATTAGACCGAGTAGGCGTTGATGTATTTAAAGCGGAAGTAGAGAAACGCGCTGGTGTTGAGTTTGCCGCAAGTCGTCCTTATAAATTTACTCACCGAGGCGATCGTATAGGTTGGGTTGAAGGTATAGATGGCAAGCATCACCTAACATTATTTATTCAAAGTGGGCGTATTTTAGATTATCCAAACAAACCACTAAAAACAGGCTGTCGTAAAATAGCAGAAGTTCACCAAGGTGACATGCGCATGACGGCAAACCAAAACTTAATTATTGCTGGTGTAGCTGCAGATCAAAAAGCCGTGATTGAAGAAATTGCCCGTAACCACGGTTTAATTGACGATAAAGATACCGAGCAACGTAAAAACTCCATGGCGTGTGTGGCACTGCCAACATGCCCGTTAGCCATGGCTGAGGCTGAGCGCTATTTACCTAGCTTGGTTGAAAAAATAGAAGCACTACTAGCCAAGCATGGTGTGCCGAATGACAGTATTATTATGCGCGTAGTGGGTTGCCCCAATGGCTGTGGCCGTGCCATGTTAGCTGAAGCGGGATTGGTTGGGAAAGGTCCGGGTAAATATAATGTGTATTTAGGCGGTAACCTTGAAGGCACGCGTATTCCTAAATTATATTTAGAAAATGTGGGTGAAGACGTGTATTTAGCTGCTTTTGATGAATTAATTGGGCAATGGGTTAATGAGCGTAATGACGGTGAATGTTTTGGTGACTTTGTGATCCGCAAAGGCATTGTTGCTGAAGTTAAAGTATCGGTTACCGATTTTCACGCATAATAATAAGCCAGTGCAACACACTGGCTAAGGTTTGGAATTTACCATGAGTGAATTTAAAAATATTTTACAGTTAGATAAACAAAGCCAAACTAGCATGCTAGCAGACGCCAATGGCATACTGAAAAACATGAGCGCTGAACAGCGCGTACAATGGGCACTTGAAAATTTACCTGAGACACATTTTTTATCATCGAGTTTTGGTATTCAAGCCGCCGTAATGTTGCACTTAATAACATCACAACAGCCAGATATTCCGGTGGTATTAACAGATACAGGCTATTTGTTTCCACAAACATATCAATTTATTGAGCAAATGACGGCGCGTTTATCACTCAATTTAAAAGTGTATAAATCAGAACTGAGCCCTGCTTGGCAAGAAGCTAAATTTGGTAAGTTATGGGAGCAAGGAGAGGCCGGAATTAAGCAGTACAATCAGCTTAATAAAGTTGAGCCGATGACTCGCGCCTTAAAAGAAATTAATGCTGGTACGTGGTTTAGTGGCCTGCGTCGCGACCAAGCATCAAGCCGTGCTGATAAGCAAGTAATTGAAATTAGCCGTGGTACAGTAAAAGTTTACCCAATTATTGAGTGGACAAACCGCGATGTATATCAGTATTTAACTAAGCATAACTTGCCGTACCATCCTCTTTGGGAAGAAGGCTATGTGTCTATGGGAGACATACATACTACACGTAAGCTAGAGCCCGGTATGACCGAAGAGGAAACTCGCTTTTTTGGTTTAAACCGAGAGTGTGGTTTGCACATTGATGGTGATGGTATTTAATATTATTGATTACCTAACTCAATACTTAAAAAAACGCAGCCTTGGCTGCGTTTTTTACTTACACAAAAGGATTGCCTGATTGATTACTTTTTATTAGACTTGGCCGAATAAAGGATTAATTTTAAGCAGGAAGGCTATGAAATACTTTACCTATTTAGCAGTGTCAGTAATGATTATTGCTGTTATTTCTCTGTTTTATTTAAAAAAGCCAAACGGAGAAACATGGCTTAGTACATCTGTTGTGAGCAACCAATCTCAGCAAATTAAAGATAAAATAATCTCGCTTACTAGTAACACGTTTGAGCAAGCCGTTAATAGCGTGTCGAATACATCCTCAACAACCCGCAGTAAAATATTTAAGTGGCAAGATCAGCAAGGCCAGTGGCACTTTTCAGATACACCTCACCCTAATGGGAAAAGTGTTGAAGTAAAACTAGATCCTAAAGATATTAACGTGGTAGTTGCCCAAGATACGGCTATTTTATCGGGCAGTTCCAAATCTTCAGCAGTAAGTAGCACTTCAGCTACACCTACAGTTTATGATCCAGTATCAATTAAAAAGGTGTTTGATGACGCTGAAAAAGCAAAACAAAAATTAGAGCAACGTACTAAACAATTAAATGATTTAAACAGTTTTTAATTATTTGGGTTTATGGCTATGCGCTTTTAAATAACGCTTTTCTGCTTCCATAAGTAAAATAGTTAAATAAATTTTAGTGGGTAACGATAATAATACGCCAATAGCAATGCAGGCTGCCGCTATAATTATGCCGTTAATACCATGCTGGCTAGTAAAGTAGCTTGATACAATTAACGCATGACCAGTCACAATTAGGCATAACCCAAGTACAATTGATATTTTAAGTAGCCTAATAATTATAATTTGTGACATAACGCCCTCACTAATAGTCATACTAGTGTAGAGTGTTTTTAAAGCATTACCTTGATTTATCGCAACAGACGCGCATAAAAAAGCCTAACTAAATTGTTAGGCTATGATTAAATTTTAGGCGTAAGTTTATGCTGCTATTAGTTAATCGAGCATATTACGAAGTACATACTGTAAAATGCCACCGTGTTTGTAGTAATCCCACTCTTTTGGCGTATCAATACGTACATCGGCACTAAAGCTTACTTTTTTACCTTCACTATTAGTTGCAATAACGCTAACTTCCTTGGTTTTATCAAACAAGCCTTCAATATCAAACTGCTCTTGGCCGGTTAAACCTAGCGACTCATGACTTTCGCCATCTTTAAACTGTAGTGGTAAAACTCCCATACCAATAAGGTTAGATCGATGAATACGCTCATAGCTTTGTGCTATTACAGCTTTAACGCCTAACAGGAGCGAGCCTTTAGCCGCCCAGTCACGAGATGAGCCGGTACCATATTCTTTACCAGCTAAAATAACCAATGGCGTATCGTTCTTTTGATATTCCATGGCTGCATCATAAATACTGGCAAGCTCATCATCAGGTTGCGTGCGAGTAACACCGCCTTCAGTACCAGGTGCAAGTAGGTTTTTAAGTCTAATATTAGCAAATGTACCGCGCATCATTACTTCGTGGTTACCACGACGCGAACCATAGGAGTTAAACTGCGCTTGTCCTACTTTGTTATCTTGTAAATATAACCCTGCTGGTGAGTCTGCTTTAATCGCACCGGCTGGCGAAATATGATCCGTAGTAACCGAGTCACCTAGTTTTGCTAAACAACGTGCGCCGGTAATGGTTGGAATACCCGGAGGCTCAATACTCATCCCATCAAAAAAGGGTGCTTTTTTAATATAAGTTGATGCATCATCCCAATCGTAAAGTTTACCATCAGGTATTTGAATTTTTTGCCAACGGCTATCGCCTTCGTATACGTTAGCATAACTTTTTTCGAACATTTCTCTGGTTACCGTTTCCTTAACTAAATCGCTTACTTCTTTAACACTTGGCCAAATGTTTTTAAGGTAAATATCGTTACCGTTAGCATCTTGTGCAAGTGGTTCGTTATATACGTCAATATCGGTTCTGCCCGCAATGGCGTAAGCTACAACAAGCGGAGGAGATGCTAAAAAGTTCATTTTTACATCTTGGTGAATACGCCCTTCAAAGTTACGGTTACCCGATAAAATAGAGCTCACAACCAGTTTGTGCTTTTGAATAGCATCTGAAATTTCAGGAGCCAGTGGGCCTGAGTTACCAATACACGTGGTACAACCATAGCCAACTAAGTTAAAGCCTAGGCTTTCTAAATCGTCCATTAGCCCTGCTTTTTCTAAGTAGTCAGTAACGACCTTAGAGCCAGGAGCAAGCGATGTTTTAACCCAAGGTTTTACATTAATCCCTAATTGCTTGGCTTTTTTAGCAACTAAACCAGCCGCTAAAATAACACTGGGGTTAGAGGTATTTGTACAACTAGTAATTGCGGCAATAACACAGGCACCATCGTTTAGTTCAAACTCTTGGCCCTTAAAGTTTACTTTAGCTGCCCCTATAAACGGTGCTTCATTGCTTGACTCGTCAGGGTTAGTTGCAGGGCCTTCGCTTTCGATACGCGCTTGCTGTGTATCACTGCTGCTAATTTTTGCTAAACGCTCTTCTTGAAACTCTTTTAAATGTTGGCTAATTGCTTCACCCGCTTTATCAAGCGATATTCTATCTTGTGGGCGTTTAGGGCCAGCAAGGCTTGGTACTACGTCATCTAATATCAGTTCAAGTTTATCGGTGTAATTAGCTTCATCGCCATCGTTGCGCCATAAGCCTTGATGCTTAGCATAATCTTCAATAAGTTTAAGCTGTTTTTCATCGCGGTTGGTTAAACGCAGGTAGTTAATGGTTTCGTCATCAATCGGGAAAATACCACATGTAGCACCATATTCTGGCGCCATGTTGGCAATTGTTGCTCTATCGGCAAGTGGTAAGTCGGCAAGGCCATCACCATAAAACTCTACAAATTTACCTACTACACCATGGTTACGTAGCATTTCGGTAACGGTAAGTACTAAGTCGGTAGCTGTGGTGCCCTCTGGTAAACGGCCGTTTAATTTAACCCCTACAACCTGAGGTATTAATAAACTAATAGGTTGGCCAAGCATGGCGGCTTCGGCTTCAATGCCGCCTACGCCCCAACCAAGTACGCCTAAGCCGTTAATCATAGTGGTGTGCGAATCGGTACCCACTAAGGTGTCTGGGTACGCATACTTTTGGCCATTGCGTTCATCGTTAAAAACAACGCGGGCTAAGTACTCTAAATTTACTTGGTGCACAATGCCAGTTGCCGGAGGCACAACTTTTAAGTTATCGAAGGCGGTTTGGCCCCAACGTAAAAATTCATAACGCTCTTTATTACGGTCATATTCAAGCTTGGCGTTTAAGTCAAACGCACCTTCATTACCATAACCATCTACTTGCACAGAGTGGTCAATAACAAGTTCAGCAGGAGAAAGCGGGTTAATTTTTGCAGGATCGCCGCCTAATTTTTCCATCGCATCGCGCATTGCCGCTAAATCGACAATGGCAGGTACACCGGTAAAGTCTTGCATCACAACACGGGCAGGCGTAAACGCTACTTCAGCAGAGGGTTTAGCTTGAGGGTCCCAATCTAATAGGGCTTGAATGTCTTGTTCTTTAATGTTTTCGCCGTCTTCGTTACGAAGTAGGTTCTCGAGTAGTATTTTTAAAGAAAAAGGTAAGCGTTTGGCTTTGTCGCCAAGGCCTTTAAGAGAGTGAATATGAAACTGCTCACCATTAACGGTAAGTTGCTGTTGGGTTTTGAAACTATTATTCATTATTTGCCCCTTTGTTATTAGATAAGTGCTATGTAGAGTGACCTTTTATAGTTTGTGAATTGCAAAGTGTATACCAAGATAAAAACAGTGTTTAAAGTGTGATTTTTAAACAGCCATTACAATAGAGATGATGCTGAAAGTTTTTAATTCAAGGGAGCCAGTTAGACTTACCCAAAAGATATTTTTAATTTGCATACAACCAGCCTTGCTGTTTGCCCTTAAAGCTAACGTAAAGTAGTAATATGGCAATTACTACCACCAGCAGTGGCATAAATACCGCGCTAGAACCCATTATTTTAACGCTGTTAATAACAATAAAGTTGTAATACTGTTGGATTAAAATAGCCATTAACGACACGGTAAATACGGGCAGTGCAAATGACTTTTTAGCGAGTAATAAAACACTGCCAAGCGTGCCGCCAAATACTGCAATAGCAAATGCAATGGTTGACCAAACGGGAATGTTAGAATATGCAGCTTGCTGATCTATAGGAAGTTTGCTAATTACTTCGGGTGTCATCAGCATTTGTAGTGCAAAGGCAATAACGCCACATAAGTTCCATATAAGCGCTACCCATGCGAGTGGTTTTAACCACTTAGGAGGGGGATGTGCAAGCATTTAATTACCTTACTTTTTGTTATAGTTAGTGAGGTAATTAAAGATCAAAAAAACCAACTATACAAGTTGGCTCGTTTTATAAATAAAAATCAAAAAAAGACTATAATTTAACCGAATGAAATAGGGCGACGACCGGTTTTTTCATCTACTTTAGGTTTTTTAGTGCGCTTACGTTTATTTTTTGCAGGCTGACTCACCGGTTGCGGTGCTGCTTGGCTTGGCTCGGATTGCGGCTGCTCGGCAGGTCGCTCTACCGGTGTTGCATCTTCACTTAACGCTAGTTGAAAAAGCTCGCCATCAAACTCTAGTATGTCGCCACTGTATAGTTTTTTCCGTTTAATTGTACAAATTTCATGGTTAACACCCACATAACCTTCAGCAATTAAGTTTTTTGCTTGGCCGCCGCCTTCCACTAAATTTAGTACTTTTAATAATTTACACAGCTCAATCGGCTCTTCTTCTAATTCAATTTCTATATATTCTTCGTTCATGTTTGCTCTCGGTGGGGTAACGCATTAACGCTAGTATAAAGTGAAGTCACTATTTTTGCATCAAAGTGCGTATACAAATCTAACCATGGTTTTCTATGTGTTCGCTCAACTTAGCAATACGTAAGCTCATACCTTCTATTATTCGATCTTTAATTTTTTCGCGTATTACATTGGGTAAGCGAGTAAGGGAATCAGAGGTAATAGCAAGCACAATTGCATCTGTTTTAGCGCGTGCGCTAATGCTGCGTGCACGGTTATTAATAAAAGCGCCTTCACCTATAAACTCCCCGGGGCGTATAGTACCGAGCTCTAATAAATGGTTGTGCTTAAACACTATTAATGCACCGCTAAGTACTATAAATAGGCGCTTATCGTTGTCGTGCTGTTTAAATAAAAATGAATTTTCGCGCACTAAATACAATAAACCAAACGACTCTAAAAGTATTTGGCGCTCGTTAAGGCTAAATTCTTTAAAAAACCCTAAACGGTTGATAATTTCCATCTGTTTAAATAGCGGAATGTTCTCTATTAACTTCATTAATTACCTAAGAGTTATTACGCGCAAAACTAATTAATGTTGCGCTCTTTTAATTTACGGGTCAATGTATTGCGTCCCCAGCCTATTTTTATAGCGGCTTCTTGTTTGTGGCCTGCGCAATTGGCGAGTGCTGCTTTTATTAAGCGGGTTTCGAGTTGCGCTTGAATATTAGGCCAAATATTTTCCTTACCTTGTTTAAGTTCCTGATTAAGCCATAACTGGAAGGCATCTAACCAATCGCCTTCTTCTTGAGTTAGTGAGGCATTAATAATTTCAGGTGGCAAGTCTTGCTCGCTAACAAGCTCACCAGGAGCCATAACCGTAAGCCAACGGCAGGTGTTTTCTAATTGGCGTACGTTACCGGGCCAACTGAACAAGCGTAGCTGCTCAATTGCTTTAAGGCTAAGAATTTTACTTTCTACTTGCAGATCTTTAGCGCTTTTATGTAAAAAGTGCAGTGCTAGACGCTCAATGTCTTCGGTACGCTCCCTGAGGGCAGGTAAGCGCAGGCGCACTACATTTAAGCGATGAAATAAGTCATCCCTAAACTTGCCTTGTTTTACGAGCTCCTCAAGGTTTTGATGGGTTGCAGCAATAATACGCACATCTACTTTTATGCTTTTATGCCCGCCAACACGGTAAAACTCTCCATCAGATAATACCCGTAGTAGTCGAGTTTGTACGTCGAGGGGCATATCACCAATTTCATCTAAAAATAGGGTGCCGCCATTGGCTTGTTCAAAACGGCCTTTTCGTACGCTATCTGCACCAGTAAAAGCCCCTTTTTCATGGCCGAATAATTCTGACTCAACCAGCTCTTTAGGAATTGCGGCCATATTTAGCGCAATAAATTGGTTTTCTTTACGCGGGCTATGGTTGTGCAGGGCGCTGGCAACAAGCTCTTTCCCCGTTCCTGATTCACCATTAATAAGTACACTCATGCTTGAAGCTGCAAGCTTACCTATGGCCCTAAATACTTCTTGCATGGCAGGTGCTTCGCCAATTATATGCGCGCTTTTAGGGGGCGTGAGTTTACGTTTAACTTTTTTTGTAGAATTAGCTCTATAGGCGCTTTCAACTAGGGCAACCGCTTCGTTTAAATCAAAAGGTTTGGCTAAATATTCAAAAGCCCCTTTTTGAAAAGCATTTACGGCGGAATCGAGATCTGAATGTGCGGTAATAATAATAACCGGTAAGCCGGGCACTTGCTCAGCTATTAGCTCCAGCAGTGCCATGCCGTCCATTCCGGGCATTCTTACATCGGAGATCAGCACGCTCGGTTGGCTAAATTTTAATGCATTAAGCACACTTTGTGCTTCAGCAAAGCTTTGTACTGTAAAACCTGCGCGAGTAAGCGCTTTTTCTAATACAAAACGAATAGAGGCATCGTCATCTACAAGCCAAACTGTTTTCATGCGTACTCCAAGGCGTTAATCTGCAAGAGGCAGATAAATATTAAATTCGGTGTGACCAGGCCAGCTATCGCACTCAATATAACCATTGTGTTGATCAATTAATGTTTGCGCTATAGAAAGTCCCAATCCAGAGCCGCCATCTTTATTGGTGATCATCGGATAAAACAAAGTATCGCGTACACTAATATCAATCCCTGGGCCATTATCGAGCACTTGAATTAACAAGGCTTTTTTTGGTGCCTTACCGGGCCTACGGTGCTGATAGTTAATTCGGGTTTTAATTTTTATTTCCCCACCATTAACTAATGCCTGCTGGGCATTACGCACAATATTAAGTACCACTTGTTGCACTTTACTTTGGTCAATATAGACATCAGGAATACTCGGGTCGTAATCTTTTACCAAGCGAATATTGTCACTATTATCTAGGGTACTTAATTTGATCACCGACTCTAAAGTTTGATGTATATTGCCATAAGACTTTTGCGGTAATTGGTTAGGCCCAAGTAGTCTATCTACTAACTCACGCAGTCGGTCGGCTTGCTCAATAATAAGCTCGGCACATTCATTTCTTTCTTGCTGGTCTACCTCGTACTGCAATAACTGCGCCGCTCCGCGAATTCCCCCTAAAGGGTTTTTAATTTCGTGTGCTAAACCTCGAATTAAATTACGTGCGGCTTGGTATTGATGCATTTGGTTTGATGCTTGATCAAATTTAATTTCATCATCGGTTTGCCGACATTCTAATAAAATATAAAGCGCACCTTGGTATTTTATTTGTTTTGAACTGACCGCTAATTTAGCATGGCGAGAATCAACAAATACCACGTCAGCCCTATGCTGGTGGCAATCTACGCCATCAATTAAAGAGTATTGCGCTATGCGTTTTAAATCGATTGAGTGGTAGTTAAATAAATCATCAAAAGATTGCCCTAATAAACGCTTAGTGCCTAAACCAAGCAGCTCACTGGTACTGGTATTAGCATAAATAAGCGTAAAGCTTTCGTTTAAAAGCATCACGGCTGTGGTTTGATTTTGCCATATGGCATTGAGTAGCTCAGGGCTAAAGTGTGTGTTATTAAGCATTGTTGCACCATTTTAGTGCGCCTGTGTTTTCAGGCAAGTAATTTAATGAAATTGCACTGCAATTGCAATTGCTATTTTTAATATGAATTAGGTGGGAGTTAATTACCTAAGCTTAAGCCTTTTCTGTGCATAAAAAACACACTTAATGGGCTTATCGCAATAACTTGGTTTTGTTTGTTGTACAGCTTAACTTGCAGAGTGTGCTCACCACGCTCTACATCTCTTAAAGCAAAGGTTGAGGTATCACTTGCTGCGCCATAGGCTTTACCATCAAGCAATAGCTGTATTGTAAAGTCGTTTTCAAAGCGGGGGGTAATGCGAGCAGATACATACACAGAGCCGGTATTTTCACGAATAGTTTGTTTGTGCTCAGGCGATGCAATACCAATACTAAATGCAACTGGCTGCACTTTAGTTTGGCTATTTAAAATATCAGTATTTGTTGCAGGCATGGTTAAATCTTGGCTGGTGAGTTTTATCTCTTTGGCGCCAATATGAGGGGTATCTGAAAACACCAATACGCCATTTTTATCTTTCCATGCGTAAATTTTTTTTTCACCAGCGTAACTACAAACACTTAATAATGAAGTAATTAGTAGTAATAAAATCTTGCTACTCACTCTGCAACCCTGCATTTTTTACATTAACTTTACTTTAGTGGAGAAAGTACTAATTTACCATTAAAAAAGCCCGCAAAGCGGGCTTAAATATATATTTTATAACTGTTAATTAAAATTAACAGCTGTAATACATTTCAAACTCAATAGGGTGCGTTGTCATGTTAAGTTTTTCAACTTCTTGACTCTTAAGTTTAATGTAAGCATCAATTAAATCATTAGAGAACACATCACCTTGATTTAAAAACTCACGGTCAGCATCAAGAGATGCCAGTGCTTCTTCTAATGAAGAGGCAACGGTTGGAATTTCTGCTGCTTCTTCTGCCGGTAGGTCGTATAAATCTTTATCCATTGCATCACCAGGATGGATTTTATTTTTAATTCCATCAAGGCCAGCCATAAGCATGGCAGCAAAAGCAAGATACGGGTTAGCCGTTGCATCAGGGAAGCGTACTTCAATACGACGACCTTTAGCCGATGGTACTACCGGAATACGAATTGATGCAGAACGGTTACGTGCAGAGTATGCAAGCATTACCGGTGCTTCGTAACCTGGTACTAAACGTTTGTACGAGTTAGTAGAGGCGTTAGCAAACGCATTAATTGCTTTAGCATGTTTAATAATACCGCCAATGTAATAAAGCGCATCTTCAGAAAGACCGCCGTATTTATCACCGGCAAATAAGTTAACACCGTCTTTAGCTAACGACTGATGACAATGCATACCAGAACCGTTATCGCCAACAATAGGTTTAGGCATAAAAGTAGCTGTTTTGCCGTATAAATGAGCCATGTTATGGATAACATACTTCATTTCTTGAATTTCATCGGCTTTAATTACCATAGTATTAAAGCGCGTAGCAATTTCGTTTTGCCCTGCAGTTGCTACTTCGTGGTGGTGTGCTTCAACAACTTGTCCCATTTCTTCTAATACTAGACAAGTAGCAGAGCGCCAATCTTGAAAATCATCAACAGGAGCAACTGGGAAGTAACCGCCTTTAACGCCAGGGCGATGACCTGTATTGCCGTCTGCGTATTCTTTATCTGAGTTCCAAGCAGCTTGCTTAGAATCGATTTTGTACATAGAGCCAGACATGTCTGTTTTATATTTTACGTCATCAAATACGAAGAACTCTGGCTCTGGGCCAAATAAAACCGTATCAGCAATACCCGTAGAGCGCATATATTCTTCAGCACGCTTTGCTACAGAGCGAGGATCGCGCTCGTAACCTTGTAATGTAGAAGGCTCTACTACGTCACAACGTATAATTAATGTGGCTTCTTCAGTGAATGGGTCAAGCTTAGCTGATTCAGCAACAGGCATTAACACCATGTCTGATTCGTTAATGCCTTTCCAGCCAGCAATTGAAGAACCATCGAACATTTTACCATCTTCAAAAAAGTCTTCATCAATTTGATGATGAGGAATTGAAATATGCTGTTCTTTACCTTTGGTATCAGTAAAGCGTAAATCAATGAACTTAACGTCATTTTCTTTAATAAAATCTAAAACCGATTGCGACATGTGTCCTCCAACTATAAGGTTTTATTATTGCTGCTTAAATGCTTTGTGTTTTATAAGCTGATTTTGTGCCACTATTGTAACTTAATGTTTATAAACATAAAAAATACAAAAGTAATAACGGCGGTTACTAATGCGCACCATTTTGGTGCGTAAATGCTTCAATATAGTGCAACAGTTACAGAGTAAAAAGTTGCTCGCTATTTAATCGTGATAGACTAACATAAAGTAAATACAAAAGACTGACCAAAATAGCAATAATGTCATTAAAGTGGAGGTTTTTATAAAAATATTAAAAATTTTATTTTTATAATTAGTTAATTTAAAACAGTAGGTTAAATAAAAAAACCAGAAAGTTTGCAAATTTATTTTGGATAAACTTTCATCCATTCCATTTATAAGGGATAATATGCGCCCTTTTAAATCCTATGCTGGGACATCTCGTGAAAACGCAGGTGAGTGCGTAAGCCCCTGCAGGATCAATGAGATTCAATTTCTCTGAGTGAATATTAATGAGTATCGAAAAGATAAGAAATATAGCAATTATCGCCCACGTTGACCACGGTAAAACTACACTGGTTGACAAACTGCTTGAGTTTTCAGGCACATTAGAAACACGCGGCGGTAATGAAGAGCGCGTGATGGATTCAAACGATATAGAAAGAGAGCGTGGTATTACCATTTTAGCGAAAAACACCGCTATTTCATGGAACGGCTACCACATTAATATCGTAGATACTCCAGGACACGCCGATTTCGGTGGTGAAGTGGAACGCGTACTTTCAATGGCTGACTCAGTATTACTAATTGTTGACGCTCAAGAAGGCCCAATGCCACAAACGCGTTTTGTTACGCAAAAGGCATTTGCGCAAGGTTTAAAGCCAATCGTAGTAATTAACAAAATCGACAAGCCAAGTGCACGTCCTGATTGGGTTATGGATCAAATCTTTGATTTATTCGATAACTTAGGCGCCACTGACGAGCAGTTAGATTTTAAAGTAATCTATGCATCAGCAATCAACGGCTGGGCAACATTAGATTTAGACGAGCCATCTGATAACATGGATGCCATGTTCCAAATGATCGTTGACGAAGTATCACCACCAGATGCAGATCCTGAAGGTGACTTCCAAATGCAGATTTCTCAACTTGATTACAACTCATACGTGGGTGTAATTGGTGTTGGTCGTATCAAGCGTGGTTCTGTTGCTCCAAACCAACAAGTAACTATTATTAGTGCTGATGGTACTAAACGTAACGGTAAAATTGGTACAGTTCAAAGCTACTTAGGCCTTGAGCGTATCGAAACTGACCGTGGTTATGCAGGTAACATCGTTACTGTAACCGGTATTGGCGAGCTTAAGATTTCAGACACTGTTTGTTGTACTACTAACGTTGAAGCATTACCACCACTAAGTGTTGATGAGCCAACAGTAACAATGACATTCTCTGTAAATAACTCACCTTTTTGTGGTAAAGAAGGTAAGTTTGTAACGTCACGTAATATTCGTGAGCGTTTAGACAAAGAATTAGTACACAACGTAGCACTTCGTGTTGAAGATACTGGTAGCCCAGATAGCTTCCGTGTTTCTGGCCGTGGTGAGTTACACCTAGGTATCTTAATCGAAAACATGCGTCGTGAAGGTTACGAGCTTGCAGTATCTCGTCCAGAGGTAATTTTGCGTACTGTTGACGGCGTATTAGAAGAACCGTTTGAAACAGTAACAATTGACTGTCAAGAAGAGCACCAGGGTTCTGTAATGGAGCAAGTTGGCCTACGTAAAGGTGAACTTACTAACATGACTCCAGATGGCAAAGGCCGTATGCGTTTAGACTTTATTATCCCAAGCCGTGGTTTAATTGGTTTCCAAACTGATTTCATGACGCTTACTTCGGGTTCTGGTCTTATGTACCATACGTTCGATCATTACGGTCCTCATAAAGGCGGTTCAATCGGTGTTCGTAAAAACGGCGTAATCATTGCAAATGCTACAGGTAAAGCACTGACTAACGCATTGTTTAACTTACAAGAGCGCGGCCGTTTATTCATCGGTCACGGTGTTGAAGTTTACGAAGGTATGGTTATCGGTATTCATAACCGTGATAACGACCTTACAGTTAACGCCCTTAAAGGTAAGCAGTTAACTAACGTACGTGCATCTGGTACAGATGAAGCGCAAACGCTTTCTCCACCTTTAAACTATTCACTTGAGCAAGCGCTTGAGTTTATTGATGAAGATGAGTTAGTTGAAGTAACGCCACTAAACATTCGTATTCGTAAGCGTCATCTTACAGAAAACGAACGTAAACGTGCGGGTCGTTCGCCTAAGTCATAATCTATTAATTTAGAATAATGATTTTAAAAGCCGCTGTATTGCAAAATACAGCGGCTTTTTTGTGTTTGAAAGTTAGCTAAATAACAGATTAAAGAGGGTAGATTAAAGAAATTATCATCACCGCGATGATTGGCGTGCTGTGCATTACATTGAGTTTTTCTCCTCTAAAAGCGCAGCGCCTCTTAACCTCTTTGTGAATAATTCACTTAAAGATCTTTTGTATGCAGAATGAGAATAAAAAGTAAAAGGGAGAGCTTAAAATAGCCGATAATGCAAAGTACTAGTGTTTGTTGGCAGGGTATTTTTTCGTTGGGTTTCGCTGCGCTCAACCCAACCTACGTGCATTCGTTAAAGTTTGATTGTTTCGCCTTCATTTAAAATATACAGCGGTACTGGTGCATTCATTTTTTTATACATATGCAGTAAGCGCGATAGTGCTGAGTGGCTGCTGTGATCGCCCATTTGCCAGCTTGAGTTGCCATATCCCCATGGTATCATTACTTTGCAATTAAGCTCTGTGGCCGCATTAAGGGCATCCTCTGGCGTGGTATGAACGTAGCGATACCCTTTAGCGTTAGTTTTATGGTAATAAGAGGCAATTGGCATTAGGCATAGGTCTATATCACCGTACTTTTGCTGTATGTCTTTAAAGTGTTGTGAATAGCCAGTATCGCCGGCAAAAAATAAGGTGCTGCCATTTTGTTCAAGCAGCCAGCCATTCCAAGAATCTTTATTATCATCTTCGTAAATATAGGGAATAAGCACCCGATTACTAAAGTGATGCGCAGGCACTGCGTGTATGGTTAAGTCCTCAATGCTGGTTTTTGCATACCACGCCATTTCAGTAATATTAAAGCCACCCGTTGGGAAGTTATCTGCCATTCCTAGGGGGGCTAAATAACGTGGTTGAGTACCCAGTTTTTTAATATCTGCTTTATTAAAGTGATCGTAATGAATATGCGAATACATAACGGCGTTAACGTTTTCAAGTGTTTGCTTATTTGGCCATGCTCCGGGTTTGCGATAAAACCCACCTGCAAGCTTAAAGCCTAAATCAACCGGTGAATCAAACTGCTCACTAACCGGATCAAATAATACATTTTGTCCATTAGGTGTACTGACCACAAAGCTGGCATGCCCTAACCAACGAACCGTATAACCGGTATTGAGCTGCGGCTTAATTTGCTTCCCTTGATACTGGCAGTTGCTGCTGGGTGTTTCGCAAATCAAGTCCGGATGTGGCGGGTAGCAGTTCTGCTCGCAGGTGGTTGGGTAAACCTTTTTGCCTGGATATAAATTATGGTAACGGTCTGTTTGGTTGTTAACGGCAATAACTGAGTTTTTGTCAGCTATTTTTTGCACCTGATTAGGTGTACTACACGCTGATAAAAAACAGCTTATAAAGATTATAAGGGCAATGTGTTTCATAATTAAATCCGTTTTAAAATAGTGCTAAAGCAGCCATGCAGCCATAAAAAAGCCTGCAATAATGCAGGCAAATTTAAATATAATATCAACTAACTAACCGGCACTATTCATTTGTTCAATAAATTTATTTGAGTCGGCAATCGATTTATTCATATCGTTCATTAGCAATTGTATATCGCGTTTAAGGTTAGTGAATTCACCTTTAATAGCCGATACCGCTTGTGCGTTTAAGTTATGCTTTAAGTATAAAACGTTATCATGAAGCGATGTTAATACCGGCTCCATTTTGCTCTCTGCGCTGCGCATTGAGCGTAATAGCTGATCAAATTGACGCTTAGTCGCGGCTAGCTTTTTACTGCTTTCACGCTTAAGTGATGCGCTTTTGTACTGCTCTAGCTCATCGCTCCACTCATCAAATAAGGCTTCTGCTACGTCTTCTACTTTATTGATGTTAGTTGACACTTCGTTAGCGGCTTTTAAGCTCGACTCGTAGTCATCGTTTAACTGATTGTAGGTGTCTTGCAGTTCGCCACCATTAAAATCAATAAGTGTAGTTAAGCGCTCAAGCGCTGATTTAAACTCTTCTTGAGACTCTTGTTGCGAGTCTTTGGTTTCTTCTACGCGGTCAATAAGAATATCACGTTTGTGAACACCTACTTTTTCCATGGCCGAGTAATAAGCCGACTGGCAACCCGATAATGTTAGTACAAGTGCAAGTACGGTAACACTCAGTAATGTTTGTTTTTTCATTTGGTTTCCTATTTACGTGTGTTAATGCTGTAAATTATGGTGCTGATTGTTATTATGGTCAAAATTATATTAGCACAAGTCAATGTTATGAACGATAAGCTCTCTTATTATAAACAGCAAGTTGGATCTTTTTTGCGGCAGCAACCCGGCTGGTGGATGCAATATATTAACCGCTGTATTGATGACCAAATAACCGTTAATGCGGGCTATTTAGCTTATGTAACTTTGCTGTCTTTGGTGCCATTGATTGCCGTAGGTGTGGCGATATTTTCGGCTTTCCCGGGGTTTGAATCAACTCGATTAGCAATTGAAAGCTTTTTATTTACTAACTTTGTGCCTACTTCGTCAGATGTTATTAAAGAGCATATTAGCTCGTTTGCGGGCAATGCAAATCAAATGACCGCAGTGGGTATTGGCTTTTTAGCTGCTATTGCCTTATTACTCATTCGTAATGTTGATGCCACGCTTAACCGTATTTGGCGAATTAAGAAAAAGCGTCCAATGATGATTTCGTTTGCCGTTTATTGGATGGTACTCAGTTTAGGACCCGTATTTTTAGGCGGCAGTATTGCAGTTACTTCGTATATTGTATCGCTGGTGTCGTTTGCTGATCAGGGGATTCCGGGATTTAGTGGCTTTTTATTAAAGTTATTACCGTACGGCATTTCTATGGTGGGTTTTATTATGCTCTACACCTTGGTGCCCAACACTCGAGTGTCGTTTAAAGCGGCGATACCTGGGGCACTATTTGCTGCCATGTTGTTTGAGTTAACTAAAAAAGGTTTTGCACTTTATATTAGCCACTTTCCATCTTATGAAGTTATTTATGGTGCAGTTGCTACCATTCCTATTTTGTTTGTGTGGATATATTTGTCGTGGATAGTGGTGTTGCTGGGCGCTGAGCTTACGGCGTGTATTAGCCCTGAAAATATAGAAGACACGCCAGAAATAGAGCTAGACGAGCAACCAAATACAAAGGATACGCTGTAAAATGCAAGGTTTAATACAACGTGTAAAACATGCCAAAGTAGAAATTAATAACCAAGTAGTTGGCGAAATTGGTCAAGGAATTTTAGTGTTGTTGGGTGTTGAAAAACAAGATGACGAGCAAGCGGCCGATAAGTTACTACATAAGATTAGTAATTACCGCATTTTTACTGACGAAAACGACAAAATGAACCTAAGTCTAAAAGATATTGCTGGTGAGCTATTAGTGGTGTCGCAGTTTACTTTGGCGGCAAATACTAAAAAGGGCATGCGACCTAGCTTTTCATCGGCGGCAACCCCAAGCCAAGCTAATGAGTTATACGAGTACTTTGTAGCGCAAGCCAAGGCGCTTAATTTAACGGTTGCTACCGGTGAGTTTGGTGCCGATATGCAAGTGAGCTTGTGTAACGATGGGCCAGTAACCTTTAATTTAGCTGTTTAGTGATCACCACGATATGATTTATATAGCCTGCTACTTTTTGCGGGCTAACTTTATAACCAAATACATTAAGTAATACTTGCTGTAACTGTTTTAATTGCGACTCATGTTGCGATAAAAAATTAATAAATAGCGTGCCGTTGTTGTTAAGGGCTGCGTGTATTTTTTGATAAAAAGCGGGTGCGAATAAAAATCGTGGCGCGTCTATTTGGCTAAATAAATCTAAAATAATCCAATCTATGTTGCGGGCGCGACCCAGTACTTGCTGGGCATCCTCACAAAGTAACCGCTGTGTATTATTACTAGGCACTTGCTGCGTAGTAAAAAACTTTTTATAACAACTAATTATATCTGCATTTATTTCAGCTGAGGTGATTTTTGCGTGTGGATATTGGTGCAGCAAATAATTACGAATTGCTCCGCCGCCAAGCCCCAGCTCGAGTACTTTTTTAGGAGTACTTAATGTGTGCCAATGCTGTGCTAAGCACTGTAAGTGTGGCAGTAATAAATTGCTTGGTTGCTGCTGCGTTACCACAGATTGCAGAGTGTCATTTATTAGCAGCCAACGCAGTTGCTGATGTTGGCGTACTTGAATGTGATCGCCCCCATATTTATGCCAATAAAGTAACTGGCCAACACTGTGGCTGTTTTCAATAAAATAGCTATTAATCAGGCCATTTACAGGGTTTATGTATTCGCTCATGTTGCTCAGCATAAACTAGCATAGCTAAAGCGCAATGGCTTTTGTCATTAATTTTTTACACTTTGCATTTGCCATCACCAAAGTCGTATTGGCAGTTTTTTTTAGATGGAGTATGGTATTTGCCATAATTAAGTGACGTTGTATTTTATTTACGGCTTAACAGCAGGAGTATGTATGTTTCAGGTAAGTACACCGCAAAGTAGTGAAGATTGGCAAGCCTATTATCAATTACGCTGGGAAATTTTACGTGCCCCTTGGGGTGAGCCACGTGGTTCTGAACAGGATGATTTAGAACAAGATGCCGAGCATCGCTTTATTAAAAATAAAGCGGGTAAAGTATTAGGGGTGGCGCGGCTGCACTTTAATAACCAGCAACAAGCTCAAGTTCGCTATATGGCTGTAGCTGAAGAAAGCCGTAATCAGCATATTGGTAGTCGTTTATTACATGACCTAGAAAAAATAGCATGGTCACAAGACGCTGCAGAGTTAGTGTTATTTGCACGCGAGCGCGCACTCGAATTTTATAAGCGCCATGGTTATGAAACACAAGAAAAAGCGCATTTAGCGTACGGCGATGTACAACACTATAAAATGGTAAAACAAAAGCCATCAGAGCCTGGCTGGTTTCGCCACCCTAACTGGACTCAAGTGCTGCAAAACACTTGGCGTGAGTCAATTCCAATTAGTGATGCAATGGGCATTAAAGTAGAGAGCTATACCGACTGGCAATTTACGACTAGCGCAGATTTAGATGCTAATTTAAACCTGCATAACACTATGTTTGCTGGTTCTATTTATAGCTTAGCAACCCTTACGGGATGGGGCGCAACCTACTTAGCACTTAAAGAAGCAGGGCTTGAAGGGAGTATTGTATTAGCCGATGCCAATATTAAATATTTAAAACCGCTTAGCAGTGATCCACGCGGCTGTGTTGATATACAAAGCTGTAAGGGTAAGCTCAGCGAGTTAGAAACTGAGGGTAAAGCCAGCTATTTAGTGCCTGTTATTATTTATGATGGTGATAAGGTAGTGGCTGAATTTGAAGGGCAGTTTGTAGTAAAAAAATAAGCTGTTAGCACTTTATAATTGAATTAAGCACGAAAAAAGCCAAGCAATGCTTGGCTTTTTAATTTATTTACTTTAATCGCTCATTAATTAAAGTAAATCGGTAAGTAGTATACCTACGCCAATGCGTTCTATATCAGCGTTGTAATCAATTAAGCTTTCGCCATAGCCATTAAAGTACTGTGCATAACCACGCACTCGGCCCCAAAGCGGAAATGACCAATCGAGCTGTAAAGCACCGCGATTGTCTGAATTTAGGTTGTTACGGGTCATAAAGCTAAATTCATGTTCATTAAGGCGATACGCACCGCTAAACTCAAAGTAACCCATGTATTTGTAAATGTCAGGGTTGTCGTCGCCTCTTGGATCTAAAGGTGTTTCTTTCTCGCTTTCTGAAATACGATACCAAGGCTTAAAGTTAAATACAAAGCCATTTTTTTCCCAAATAAAGTTAGCGTAAATACGGTTCCATGAACGTGAGTTTGGCTGGCTATTACCGTTAGACTGATGCGAAATACCCAAAACAACAGCCATTTCGTCGCCCCAAGGAACGTGCTCTTGATCTAAATAGTTAACCCAAAAAATTTCTGGCTCGTAGTTGGTCTCACGAAATGGTGATGAGCTTTCTTTGTTATAAAGCTGCCAATATGACTGTAGTGTAAAGGCAAAAAATATAGCTTGGTCTTCATCAGAAAAGTCATTGAAGAGAGGCACCTTAATTGAAAGCTGATACTTGGCTTCTAAGTTATCGAGTGGCTCGTCATTTTTTTCGCCAGTTAGCTCGTCGAATGTTTCAAATGAGCTATTGTTCGGATGCGATACATACGAGATAGGTAAAATGTAGTTACGTTTATGTGGCGTAATAACATTACGGTTTTTTTGGCTTACTGCTTCACGTGCTTTGCGCTTATCGATAGCGGTAAGCTGTTTATCTTCTTCAAGAGCGGAGCATTTTTTACGAAGCTGGTCGAGTGTTTGCTTGCCGTCTCCACCAATCACTTCATTTAAAATACATTGTTTTACCAGCTCAATATTACTATTTTGCTCATTGCTTTTAGGCTTTTCTTCAGCAAAAACAGTAGTACTAACTAATGTTGAAAGTATGATCAAGTATCGCCAGCTCATTGTAATTCCTTTGTGAGTATTGATGGTTTAATGCGTTAATTTAATTATAACGCCTTTTTACATATGTAACGGTGAACTTTTACTGAATTTACGTATATTTTGTATAATTAGATCAAAATAAAAGCGGCCTAAGCCGCTTTTATAATGCAAATTAACTATAGTTAACTTACTCTCACGCAATGAGAAGGGAGAGCTTAAAGCTCAAATACGTTAGTAAAAAATTTATACAGTTCAGTGCCTTGGTTAACACTCGCCGAGGCAAAGTGCAGTATGGCAATAGCATCACACTCAAGGATAAGTGTTTGTAGTGGCTGTTCACTTAAATAACGCTCCATGCGCAGTATTTTAGCAATTGGCTCACCCGCTTTAATATGCGCGCCTAGGGGGGCAATATACTCAACCATTCCGCCCATGGGCGCGTAATAAGCAAAGTAATCATTTAAATGACACGCGTAGCGAGTAATGCTAGCCGGCGTGTGGGGTGCATTTTCAAATACGGCTTTATAATTTAAGTAACTTAAAATACTGTTTGCATCGTTTAGTGCTTCGCTCAAGTCTATTTTTTCTTGGCTGCCTAGCTCTACAGTAAAAGCTTCTACAGGTATGCTTAGCTCGCGACCTTGTTTGCTCAGTGCTTCGCTTAAATGCCACCAGGGGCAAAAGTTTGCTTCATCCATAGCGCCGTCAAAATCACTAGGAATAAGCAGTACGTGCTCAATATTAAAATACCGAGCGCTATTAGCTGCATAGGTTGGGCAGTACAAGTGCTTGCTTGAAATAGGACCTGTGTGTAAATCCAGTACTATATCGGCTTGGTGAGCGAGCTTTTGTAAGTTAAGTGCAATGCGTTTACCTGTATTGAGTAAATAAGCAGGGCCGTTGAGTTTGCTGTCAACTTCGTCAATAAGTGCCTGTTTAAACGTGCTTTTTAATGTGGCATCGTCGTATTGCGTATGGTTTTTTGCAAACTGAGTGACTAACTCAGTATTATAATGATACATCCTATTCCAATTAGTGCCGGTGATAGGGTCGAACCGACCTAAGGTAAATTCCCCCGACTTTTGATTACAACCAATAGGATTGGCATAGGGCACTAAAGTAATATCACCTTTAAGATTGAGGTGCTTTAATTGTTCAAGTAGTTGAAAAATTACCGCATTACCTTGTACTTCAGCCCCGTGCATGTTGGCCTGAATATACACACTTGGCCCCGTGCCACCGCCTTTTAAACGATACACAGGAATAGTGAGTGGTAAGCCATTGGCAACTTCACCAACGACGATGTTTTCTTGACTAATTGGTGAGGCGATCATGAGTATCTCAACATTTTAATTTTATCTCGGGTACTTTATTTTAGGTACATTATCTTAGGTAAATTATCTCAAGTAATAACTGGCATCTTCGGCTGCACGTAGGCAGCTAAGTTTGTTTTGTTCTAAAACATATTCGCCTGCAAGTTCGTGGCATAAAAAGTACGGCATACTTTCACTAAAACCATAGGCACCACATTGACTAAACACCAACCAGTCGTGTTCATTTAGATCACTTGGTAATGCGTGCTCGCCCAAGCAATCGAGTGCGGTACAAAGTGGCCCGTATAAGCTCATAGCTTGGGTTGGTGTGTTTGAATCTCGTAGTAACGCTGCTGGAAAGTCTTGACTAGTGACGGCTGGGCGCAATAAGTGGTTTATGCCGCCACTTAAAATAACTTGTTGTTGGCCATAGTTTTGTTTTCGCTCTACCACTGGGGTTGCGTAATGTCCGCATTCACCCACGGCATAGCGGCCAAGCTCCATCCATAGCTCTTCAACGCCCGCCTGTTTTTTAATTTTAGCGAGGGCTGTTATTAAGTCATCCCAATTAAGCGTTATGTCGTTTTGCGTATACGGAATACCTAAGCCGCCACCTAAATCTAAAATTTTAAGGTTTATATTTAAATCGCGAGCAAGCTGGCTAAGTGGTGCAATCATTTGTGACCACAACTCACTGAGTTTTTGCGTACTGAGCATATTTCCCCATTGAAAAATATGCAGGCCATCAAAGCTAAGTGCGTCATAGTCGGTAATATTAAGTGCCTGCCACTCTGTACAACCGAGTCCAAATGGCGTGAGGCTATCGCCACCTAGTGGATTTTTTTCGCCCTCGGGCCAACGTAACTGTACGCGCAGTAATACCTGTAGTTGACAGTTTTGTAGCTTGGCTTGCTCATTGAGCCAGCGAACTTGATTAAGACTTTCGGCAACAAAAGTACGTACGCCGCGCTCAATAAAGTGTTTAATTTGTTTTGGGCTTTTAGCTGGCCCGGTGTTGAGCACGCGATCGCTACTAACGCCTTGAGCAAGTACTTGCTCAAGCTCGCCTTTACTGGCTACGTCAAAATTAAACCCGGCGTTATCTAAGCATTGAATAATTTTAGACAGTGGATTTGCTTTAACCGCATACCACAGTTTTACCTCGGTTTGTGCGACCAATTGTGCCAAGTGATTATTTAGCGTATCTAGGTCGTAAACAAAAAATGGGCTATCGAGTTGGCTTGATAATTCATTAATTGCCGTTTTAACGCCCGTGCTCAAAAAGCTCATTAACGTAAAACCTCTTCAAGTAGTAATGATGCATCACTTTGCTCATCGCGGTACTTAACAATTAACGCGCACGACATGCTTAAACCTTGTGCACGCGCCCATTCGTTTGAAGCAGGGCGAGAGCCTGGTATTACAATAGCGTACTCAGGAATTGGCTCGCCTTTATCAAGTTGGCGCTCGTTTACACAGTCGTATACCGGAATCGTGGCCGATAAACGTACACCAGGAGCAAGCACTGCGCCTTTTTTAATTACTACGCCTTCAACAATTACGCAGCCTGCGCCAATAAATGCATCATCTTCAACTACCACTGGGCTGGCACCAATTGGCTCTAACACACCACCAAGTTGCACGGCTGCGCTAAGGTGTACATTTTTACCTACTTGCGCACACGAGCCAACTAAAGCGTGGCTATCTACCATAGTGCCTTCGTCAATGTATGCGCCAATATTTACATACGCTGGTGGCATAATAATAGTGCCTTTAGCTACATAAGCACCACGGCGCACGCTTGAGCCACCCGGGACCATACGTACGCCATCGGTGGCACTAAACTGTTGTGGCGCTAAGTTATGTTTATCAACAAAGCCACCGGCAAATTCGGTGTTTGTACCATTTTTAAAGGCTTCTAAAATACCTTGTTTTACTGCAACGTTAGCCTGCCATTGGCCGCTTTCGTTTTGTGATGCTGCGCGTACTGCGCCCGACTCTAAATTATTTAATAGTTCTAACCAGCTCATTATAAAAACCTATGTTTAATGCCAAGATAAAATGGTGTTGTTTGCTTGTTCAATGCACGTTGTTTGCGTTAATTCGAGGTGAGTTAACGGGGGGCGTAAATACGAACTCGTTAATCGCCCTTGTAAATGCATGAGTACTTTAACGGGAATGGGGTTTGCTACAGTGAACAAGCTACTGATTGCGCTTGACCACTGAGTAAATAAATTGGGGTATTGGCCACTTAGGCTACGCTGTACAAATTCGTGAGTTTGTAGCGGCCAAGCATTAGCTGCTACCGATACCAGTCCTTTAGCACCGGCTTGGGCAAAGTAGGGCATAAGCGCATCATCGCCGCTAAAAATAGCTAAGTTAGGAGCCGCTTGACGGTAAGCTTCAAATTGCGCAATGTTGCCACTGGCTTCTTTAAGTGCCCATAGGTTTTTATGTTGCTGTAGGTTTTGAATGGTTGCTACTGGAATATCGACAGCGCTTCGCCCTGGTACGTTATAAAGCATACAAGGGTGTTTACTTATATTTAAAAGGCTTTCAAACCAATGGGTTTGTCCAATTACACCGGGCTTTGCATAAAGCGGCGAGCCAAGTAAAAAACTATGAATAGGCAGGTGGTTACAGTATTCAACCCAGGCTAATTGCTGTTTGAGGTTCATACCACCTACAGCCACCATTAAGGGTACATTAGGTGATAATTGGCACACGTGCTCAACAATGGCTTGTTGCTCTTTAAGTGTTAAGGCTAAGCCTTCACCTGTGCTGCCTAGTAATAAAATGGCATTATTAGCAGCAGCTTGCTCAGCAACCAAAGTGGTTAAGGTGCCATAGTCGATTGTACCGTTTTGATTAAACGGAGTAACGAGCGCCGTCCAGACTGAGTAGTCATCTAAATTAAAGTTTTTGATCATCTCTCGCGAACTTATAGAATGTTCGGCGAGTTAAGAAGCTATATAGGAAAGAGCCGCATTAACATCGTTCGAACAAATACCCACGTGTAGGGTATGTTATAATTCGAAGAGCGAATGGGCTTAAATAATAGGGCGCACGGCCTTATTATACTAAGACCAGAAGCTCTCCACCAAACTAATAAGCTACGTTTAAATAGCTATTGGTGACAGTCGCTAGGATTCAACCTAGTCGCCCGAAACAACAATGACACAAACATTGTTGTTTCTCGGCGTTAATTCCCCTTACGTATGCTCAATGGAGTTTGTGCTCCTAACATACGCTACCTGAATAACGCACCTCTTCCAGCCCTTTATATTTGTACTGCTAGCAATACAAATATAATTAAATAGGGTAAGTGCGATGATTAAATCATTTTAGCCATCTGGGTGTCAAGCAGCTAAATGCAGATAGTGTCATCGATTTTGGTTACGGTTACGTATAATGACAATTTCCCTTAAACTAGAGGGTAATCGCGGCGCGAAATTTGTAACTGCAAAATAAGGTTTCAAGCAGATGGAAAAATTTAATGATATTTATCAGCGAGCAGTAGAGCGAAAAGGCTCAACACAAATGCTACAGCAACTACTCGCTAAACCCGCATCTAAGCAACAATTAGCAGCTTTAAGTGATGATGATTGGCTGGAAGAGTTTACGCGTAAGGTTTTTCAAAGTGGCTTTTACTGGTCGGTTATTAACAGCAAGTGGGCAGGTTTTAGAGAGGTTTTTTGGCAGTTTAGCGTTGAAAAATTATTAATGATGCCACCCGATATGTTGGAGCAAAAAGCCAGCGACGAGCGTATTGTTCGCAATTATAAAAAAGTAAAAACGATCCCCGAAAATGCGTTCATGATCCATGAGGTTACCCAGCAACATGGTAGCTTTAGTCAGTTTATTGCAGACTGGCCAAGTGAAGATATTATTGGTTTGTGGGCGTACTTAAAAAAACACGGTGCACGCTTGGGTGGAAATACCGGCCCTTATACTTTGCGTGCATTGGGTAAAGACACCTTTTTATTATCGCGGGATGTTGAGAGTTATTTGCGCGCGCACAAAATTATTGATGGTGGCTTACAAACTAAAAAGTCGTTAACTGCAGCGCAAGCGTTCTTTAATGAATTACAGCAACAAAGCGGTTTGAGCATGCAAGAGCTAAGCTTAATTATAGCCTACAGTGTAGGCGATAATCGTGTAGGTATAAGCCAACAACAGTAGAGGGTAGTTATGAATTTAATGCCAAGGTACAGACAAGTAGCCGACAATTTTGCAATTGAAGATCGCCCATCTAAGGTGGCCGCCCCACAGCTATTACTCTGGAACGACAGCTTAGCTAAAGCGTTTAATATTAATGTAGCTCCTGAGTTACGGGCCAGTACTTTTGGCGGCAACGAACAGCAAGCAATTGCAGCGGTTGCACTAGGATACTCAGGGCATCAATTTGGACATTTTTCACCACGCTTAGGCGATGGGCGTGCTCATTTGCTAGGAGCAGTAGCGGATGCGCAAAACCAATTATGGGACATTCAATTAAAAGGCTCTGGTGCCACTCCTTACTCTCGTGGTGGCGATGGCCGGTGTGCACTTGGCCCGGCAATACGTGAATATATAATGAGCGAAGCAATGCAAGCGTTAGGTATTAAAACCACGCGCTGCTTAGCTGTGGTTGGTAGTGGCGAAACTGTGTACAGAAACCCACCTCAGCCTGGCGCTATTGTGACGCGCTTAGCCAGTAGCCACATTCGTGTTGGCTCGTTTCAGTATTTAGCAACACAAGGTGACGTTGCAGGGCTTAAAAACCTTGCCGACTTAGCTATTGAGCGTCATTACCCAAAAATTCAAGCAACAGGACCTGAGCGCTATTTAGCGTTTTTAGCTGCAGTGATTAAAAACCAAGTTGAGCTGGTGGTTAGTTGGATGCGAGTAGGCTTTATACATGGCGTAATGAATACCGATAATACGCTGGTTAGTGGCGAAACTATCGACTATGGCCCATGCGCCATGATGAACAGCTTTGATTTTGATACCGTGTTTAGCTCTATTGATAAGCAAGGGCGTTATGCATTTGGTAATCAACCTAATATTGCTAACTGGAACTGCGCTCGCTTAGCTGAGAGTTTAATACCGCTTGTACATGATGACGACGAACAAGCTGTGTCATTAATGACTCCAATACTAGATGGTTTTGCTGAGCAATTTAATGCTGAATTTAGTGCAATGTGGGCAACTAAGCTAGGCTTAGCTGATACAGATACAGCCGATAAAGAGTTAATTGCAGAGCTATTACAGTTATTAAAAGAGCATCAACTCGACTATACCAATACGTTTGATGCACTAACCGAGTCTTTAACAGGTGTAATGAGCATACCAGAGGCATTAGTTCAGTGGGCCTGTAAGTGGCAAAAATGCACCGATGATCGCAGCTATATTGTAATGCGCGCAGCTAATCCACGAGTTATTCCTCGTAACCATGTGATCGAAAAAATACTTAGTGAGTATAATAAGGCAGGCTCAAGTGAATTACTGCATGAGTTTATGCAGGTTATGCACACACCTTATAAAAATACAGACAAATTGGCAAAATTTCAGGATGCACCTAGCAGTGATAAAGAGTATTATACTTTTTGTGGTACTTAATTATTAGATGTAAATTTAAGTTGCTGATTATAAAAGGTCATTTAGCGGCGGTAGCGCTGCTTTATTATTGAGCACAATAAACTGAGCTGATATTATTGATATGCATTTAAAGCTAAGTGGCTGGCGCTCAATATAAACTCAGCGAGTGAAGTAGGTATGGTTATTTAATAAATTTAGATACCAGCAATAGTATTTATTATTTAGGGGTTGGGTAAAGTAATTTATATGTCCTAAACTTACTAATACCGTACATATAGAGTATTAAAAACGAATTAATTATCTTTTGTTAAGTATTGATTAATAAAGGATCAGGTAATCTTAATAAAACTGGTTGAGCTAGAAAGAATTAGCTATATTTTTAATTGTTAAAATGGGAAGAAAACAATGAAATTAAAATCACTTACAATCGCAATCGCGTTAGCTGCAACTAGCGCATCAGCATTTGCAGCAGAAAAAACTGAAGGTTTTTACATTGGTGTGTTCGGTGACTATTACGATGCATCTTGGAAAAATCTAAACATGCACCAAAACTTGGAAGTTAATGAATCTGCAAGTTGGGGTGCTGAAGTTGGCTACCGTTTCAGTGATTACTGGAGTGCACGTCTTGAGTATGCAGATATGGACTTTAATGCATTTCTTAAAAATCCGATTCCTAATGGTAATCGTAACGACGTAGAAGGCGAGCGTTTTGGTGTTGATGCACTTTACCACTTTGGTGGCGGCCCTTTCTATGGTTTATTTGGTATTAAAGAAGTAAAAGTAGCAACTGATAATACTTTCTTAAACGCAGGTGTTGGTTACCAGCACTTCATTACAGACGGTTTATTTGTTAACGCAGAAACATCTGTTTATCAAGGTCTTGACCGTGGTTATACCGATGTGAACGCTAAACTAGGTATTAACTACTTATTTGGTCAAAGCTCAGTAGCAGAAGAGCCAGTTCAACCAGCTCCAGAGCCAGTAATTGTTGAAGTTGCACCAGTAGACAGCGACAACGATAACATTCCTGATGTAGATGATCAGTGTCCTAATACACCAATGACTGATGCAGTTGATGGCACAGGTTGTACTTTATACGAAGATAAAGAAGTAACTGTAAGCTTATTAGTGACTTTCCCTAATAATACCTCTGCAGTATCTACACAGTACTTAAACGATATCGATAAAGTAGCTGAGTTCTTAAAAGAGTACCCAGATACAACTGTTCTTTTAGAAGGTCATACTTCTTCTGTAGGTAAAGCATCTTACAACAAGTGGTTATCTAAAAAACGTGCTGACGCAGTAGCTAAAAAATTAGTAGCTGATGGCGTAGCAGAAGACCGTATTACTACAGTTGGTCTAGGTGAAGAGCGTCTTAAAAATGAAGCGAACACTAAAGCAGCACACCAAGAAAACCGTCGTGTAGAAGCGCATATCAAAACGATTAAAAACGTTAAAGTTTTACGTTAATAAAATCGATTGAATTACAAAAACCCAGCTTTATGCTGGGTTTTTTTATGTCTACTAAAAACCCAAATTAAAAATAAATACTAATGATTCTTACTTAATAAACATTCATGGAAATTGATTTTACTTTATCTACTATTCATAATACTTATAGTCGGTATAATCAGTTGCTGAACTGGATAGATTTTCATCTACCCATAAAAGCTTTATAATTAAGCGTTAGAATACTATAAGTATTGGGTAACATTGCGCTTATGAAGCGCTACCGAATACTTTCACGTCACCAAGAGGGCAATATTGTGCTACAAGAATATCGTAAACACGTAGAAGAACGTGCCGCGTTAGGTATCGTACCAGCGCCATTAGATGCTCAGCAAACGGCTGATCTTATTGAATTAATCAAAACTCCACCGGCTGGTGAAGAAGAATTTATTCTCGACTTATTAGCTAATCGTGTACCGGCAGGTGTTGATGATGCAGCTTATATCAAAGCAGGATTTTTAGCGGCAGTTGCTAAAGGTGAAACTAATTCTCCACTACTTTCTAAAGAAAAAGCGGCAGAATTATTAGGTACTATGCTAGGCGGTTACAATATCGCACCTATGATAGACCTACTTGATGACGACACACTTGCACCTATCGTAGTTAAAGGCCTTTCAAACACATTATTAATGTTTGATGCATTTTACGATGTAGAAGAAAAAGCAAAAGCGGGTAACACATTCGCTAAGCAAATTATTGAGTCTTGGGCAAATGCAGAATGGTTTACTAATAAACCAGCTGTTGCTGAAAAGATTTCAGTTACTGTATTTAAAGTAACTGGCGAAACAAATACGGATGACTTGTCACCTGCACCAGATGCATGGTCTCGTCCAGATATTCCACTACATGCTTTAGCTATGCTAAAAATTGAACGTGATGGTATCACTCCTGACAAACCAGGCGAAGTAGGCCCAATCACCCAACTAGAAGAATTAAAAACTAAAGGCTTACCACTAGCTTACGTTGGTGATGTTGTTGGTACGGGTTCTTCACGTAAATCTGCAACTAACTCAGTGCTTTGGTTTATGGGCGATGATATTCCGTTTGTACCAAATAAGCGTGTTGGCGGTGTATGTCTAGGTAATAAAATTGCACCAATCTTCTTTAACACTATGGAAGATTCTGGTGCTTTACCAATTGAGCTAAATGTTGATGAACTTAACATGGGCGAGCAAATTGACATCTACCCATACGAAGGTGTTGTTAAGCAGCATGGTACTGATAAAGTAATCTCTAAGTTTGAACTTAAATCTGAAGTGATTTTAGATGAAGTTCGTGCTGGTGGTCGTATTCCACTAATCATTGGTCGTGGTTTAACAGACAAAGCACGTACATCACTTGGTTTAGGTGCTACTGATATATTTAAAGTACCAACAGCAACTGAAGTATCAGATAAAGGCTTTACACTAGCGCAAAAAATGGTTGGTAAAGCATGTAACGTTGCAGGTATTCGCCCAGGTCAATACTGTGAGCCTAAAATGACAACTGTTGGCTCGCAAGATACAACAGGTCCTATGACACGTGATGAGCTTAAAGATTTAGCCTGTTTAGGTTTCTCTGCAGACTTAACAATGCAGTCTTTCTGTCATACATCTGCATACCCAAAACCTATTGATGTAAACACGCATCACACGCTTCCTGATTTCATCATGAACCGTGGCGGCGTTTCACTTCGCCCAGGTGACGGTATTATTCACTCATGGTTAAACCGTATGTTATTACCAGATACCGTAGGTACTGGTGGTGATTCGCATACACGTTTCCCATTAGGTATTTCATTCCCAGCGGGTTCGGGTGCAGTAGCATTCGCAGCAGCAACAGGTGTTATGCCTCTTGATATGCCTGAGTCAATTTTGGTTCGTTTTAAAGGCGAAATGCAACCAGGTATCACACTACGTGACCTTGTTCATGCAATCCCTTACTACGGTATCAAGCAAGGCTTATTAACAGTTGAGAAAAAAGGTAAAATCAACGAGTTTTCTGGTCGCGTACTAGAAATTGAAGGCGTTGAGCACCTAACTGTTGAGCAAGCGTTTGAATTATCAGATGCATCTGCTGAGCGTTCAGCTGCAGGTTGTACGGTTAAGCTTTCAAAAGAGTCTATTTCTGAATACCTAGAATCAAACATTGTTATGCTTAAGTGGATGATCTCTGAAGGTTATGGCGATGTACGTACGATTGAACGTCGTATTAATGCAATGCAAGACTGGTTAGCTAATCCTGAGCTTATGGAAGCAGATAAAGATGCTGAATACGCTCACGTAGTTGAAATCGACTTAGCTGAGATTAAAGAGCCAGTTCTTTGTGCTCCAAATGATCCAGATGACGCGCGTCTACTTTCTGATGTTGCTGGCGAGAAAATTGATGAAGTATTCATCGGTTCTTGTATGACTAACATTGGTCACTTCCGCGCGGCTGGTAAGTTACTAGATGGCTTTAAAGGTCAACTACCTACTCAGCTTTGGGTTGCTCCACCTACTAAGATGGACAAAGACCAACTAATTGAAGAAGGCTACTATGGCATCTTTGGTCGTGTTGGCGCACGTATAGAAACTCCAGGTTGTTCATTATGTATGGGTAACCAAGCACGTGTTGCTGATAAAGCAACGGTAGTGTCTACCTCTACACGTAACTTCCCTAACCGTTTAGGTAATGGCGCAAATGTATTTTTAGCATCATCTGAACTTGCTGCAGTTGCGGCAATTATCGGTAGATTGCCAACTGCTGCTGAGTATCAAGAATATGCAGCGAAGATCAATGCAACAGCGTCAGATACATATCGCTACTTGAACTTCCATCGCATGCCTGCTTACACTAAAAAAGCAGACAACGTGATTATTCAACAAGCAGTATAATTTTTACAGCTTATTTAAAAACCCGCTTTTGCGGGTTTTTTATTGGCTAAAATAAATTTTAGATAGTTAATGTTGTTTTTTTGCATTTATTGTATTAATTTTGGTGGTTAATTGTTTTGAAGTTAAATAATAAAGCAATAAATCCTCTTTGCATGCATTAAAATCCCCGCAATATTATAATTACTATAGCAGGATTTTTATGACCGCTTTAAACCCCCAGAATTTACTGCAGCTGCGTTTTATTAACCAAACAAATATTGATTTGGTTAAGCCTTCTTTTGATAACCTGCCAACTAATCCTTATGCAGATGGTGCTTTTCGTAAACGCCGTTACTCTGTAGTTAAACTACAAAATGGTGAGCTAAAGCTACAAGCAACAAAAGCATTTGTACAAGATGATGCAATTAATACCTTTCAGGGTAATGTTGAGCGTAGCTACGAAGATTTAGAGCAAAGCCTACTTGAGTCAGCGGGCATGAAAAGTATTGTGAATGAGTTTCGTCAAATTACCGGGATTGATGAAGAACGTGATATCGAAATTCATCAATTTCGTATGTTAGCGATTGATAGTGATACGCCTGCGGCGCCAGAAGGCGTGCACCAAGATGGTTTTGATCATGTGTGTGTATGTGGTGTATCGCATGAAAACTTAGAGGGCGGTGAGTTGCTTGTATACGAAAACAAGCAAGCCGATCCCTGTTTTAAAATGGCCATAAAAGACGGTATGTTTGCAGTTATTAACGACCGTCAAGTGTGGCATAACGCCACTCCAATGAATAAACTTGATGCCAGTAAACCAGGTTACCTGGATTGCTTTGTATTAACGTCTTAAGGAATGAGCATGAATATAACGCAATTACGTGAGCAATTTCCGGCATTAATGCAAAGCGTTAATGGTAACTCTCCCGTGTTTTTAGACGGCCCCGGTGGCTCGCAAGTACCGCAATCGGTACTTAACGCTATGACTGCTTATTTGGGTTATTACAACTCAAATTTAGGCGGAGCATTTTTCTCAAGCGATAAAACCGTTGAGCTAATGGCAAGTGCGCGCCAAGCAGCTGCCGATTTACTCAATGCGCCCAGCTCACAACAAATTGTATTTGGTCCGAATATGACCAGCTTAACGTTTAGCTTTAGCCGCGCAATTTCACGTAACTGGCAAGCGGATGATGAGATTATTGTCACTAACGCGGATCACTTTTCTAACGTTTCGTCGTGGCAACAAGCAGCTGAAGATAAAGGTGTTAAAGTTAATACTGCGCTTATTAACGAAGCCGACTGCACACTCAATATGGCGCAGTTCGAGAGTTTACTAAACAGTAATACTAAGCTAGTAGCGGTAACTTACGCCTCTAATACCACAGGTTCAATTAACAATATTAAACGTATTGTAGAGCTTGCTCACAACGTAGGTGCGCTGGTATATGTTGACGCAGTACATTATGCACCGCACGAACTTGTAGATGTACAAGCGCTTGATTGCGACTTTTTAGCCTGCTCTGCGTACAAGTTTTTTGGCCCGCATTTAGGTATGGTTTATGGCAAAAAAGAGCACCTTGAAGGATTTACCCCGTACAAAGTTGAGCCAGCTAAAGACGTAGCGCCAGGTCGCTGGGAAACCGGCACACAAAGTTTTGAAGCCATGGCTGGTTTTATAGCGGCGGTTGATTACATTGCAGCAATTAGCGAGCTTGACGACAGCCATTCGCGTCGTGAAAAGTTAAATGTTGCCTTTGCTAAAACCAAGCAACACGAAATGGCGCTGAGTGAATACTTTTTAACGCGCTTAGTTAATTACCCGCGTATTAAGCTGTTTGGTATAGATGACTTAGATCGTTTAAATGAGCGTACGCCCACTTTTGCGTTAACGTTTGAAGATTTAGAGCCGCGCGCTGTATCTGAATTTTTAGGTAAGCAACATATTTGTGTATGGGATGGCAACTTTTACGCACAAGGTTTGTGTGAGCAACTCGGCGTACTTGATAAAGGTGGCGTAGTGCGCATTGGTTGCATGCACTACAACACCACCGCAGAGCTTGATCAGTTATTTAATTTGTTTGATGAGCTACTAGGTTAATATACATAAAAAAGGTGCGCTAGCTCTTTGGCGCACCGTATATTTGCTCTGCGCGGTTAAACAGTACCCACGAGGTTAAAATATACTTATCGTTAGATACTGGTTTATTGCCACGGTGAGTGTGAGTAAAGTAGCCGGGCGCTATTACCATGGTGCCTTTTTTAGGCGCAATTTTACGCTTTTGATAATAAAACTCCGTTTCCCCACCTTGCTCAACATCGTTTAAATAAAACATAAACAGCAATACTCTATGTAGCGCCTCGTTATGATTTAACTGCGGATAAACTTCGCTGTGCCAATACGGGTAACCGCCTTTATTTACTTGGTATTTTTGCGCCTGAATATTACCTAGCCTAAAAATTTGCTGCACTAATAAGGGCAGTTGTGGTTTACCCACTTCATCAAAGTTTGCGTGTGTTAAGTCAACAGGTTCGCCGTTTTTAGGGTGATATACTTTTAGTCCAAAGGCACCAATCATAATAAAAATATGTTCTTCAATGTATTTAAAAACATACTGTGCAGTGGTTTGTTGAATGTGTTTTAATTGCTCAACGTATTCCGGATGATTGTTTAAGTGCAAGTCGTGGCTATCTTTTTTATTTAAATCGATACCGCCAGATGTCATCCCTTGTTTTATATGCGGGCTTTGAGAAAAGGTAGTGATAAAGTTATCACAAAAGTCATTGCTGAGCGCGTTATCGTATACGCGAATAAAGTCCGTCATAGTTTACCTTTATATAATTATTATTGGATTATTATGTTTATTGAAAAAGTGATGCCGCGCTTTAGTGAAACAGATGCGCTAGGACATATTAACAATACCGTACTCCCTGTATGGTTTGAAGCTTCGCGTGCGCCTATTTTTAGGTTTTTTACCCCAGATTTAAACCCACATGACTGGAAGCTAATTATTGCTAAAGTTGAAGTGTCGTTTGTTGGCGAGTTATTTTATGGCCATGAAGTAACCATTAAAACCTCAGTAGAGCATGTAGGTACCAGCTCGTTTGTATTGCGCCAAGAAGCCCACCAACAAGGTAAGTGTTGTGCAGTTGGTAAAACGGTATTGGTACGTTACGATTTTGCAGCGAAAGCAAAGCAATCGCTTTCAGTATCTGAAAAAACGTCACTTAATGCGCATTTAGCTCTAACTAGTTAGTTTGGTAAATGTTTACAGCGGTATTGAGCCATTATAGTTTTGAATATACTGGCTCAGCGCCGTTATTTGCTCAGCATTAAAACGTAAACCTAACTTACTACGACGCCACAATACATCCTCGGCGCAGCGAGCCCACTCGCTATTAACTAAATAATTTACTTCAGTGGCGTATAAACCATGGCCAAAATGCTGGCCTAAATCAGCTACGCTTTGGGCATCTGTAAGTAGGGTATAAGTGCCTGTACCATAACTGCGTATAAAACGATTTAAAATAAACTCAGGCAACCATGCATACTTTGCCTGTAGTTGTTGCTGTAATACTACCTTTGATGAAAAGTCGCCACCGGGTAGTGGAGTGTTTTTCGTCCATGCTTGGCCCATATGCGGATAAAAGCTGGCGAGTTCGTTTACTGCATTTTCAGCGAGCTTGCGATAAGTGGTAATTTTTCCACCAAATACACTTAGCAGTGGTGCCTGGTTATTATTGCTCGATAATATCAGTTTGTAGTCGCGAGTAACGGCTTGTGCGTCGCATGAGTTATCATCTAGTAAGGGGCGTACACCACTAAAGGTATGCACTATGTCGTTATGAGTAAGTTGTTTTTTAAAGTAATTATTAGGGGCTGTTGATCTTTGTAGTACATATATCAATCAGCCCACATTGGTAGCCACATCATAGTAAATGCTAAAGCGAGCATTGAATGATAATTTCGTTCAAGCTTTTCATACCGTGTGGCTATCCCTCTATATTGCTTAATACGGCCAAATGCATTCTCAACCAAGTGCCGATATTTGTACATGCACCAGTCAATATCCTCATTGCCTACTAAACTGTTACCCTTACGTGGAATAACGGGTGTAGCGTTATTATCACGCACAAATGTTCTCAGTTTTTCACTGTCGTAGCCTTTATCTGCGACAACCATATTACTTGTTGAGCAATTAGCTACGAGTGACTCTGCATGGACGATATCATGCGTATTTCCACAGGATAATTCATAATAAACAGGCAACCCTCCGCTATCGACTGCAAGATGAATTTTCGTAGAGTTTCCACCTCGACTCTTTCCAATTGATTCATTGTCAGCGGTTCTTGCACCGCAACTATGTTGATGAGCTCTGACAATACTGCCATCAATGAAGACCCAATCCATGTCCGCATCACGAGATAATGCGCGAAATAGTTCATTCAAAATCCCTTTTTTGGACCATAAATTAAACCGTCTGTAGATAGTACTCCAACGGCCAAAATAAGAAGGTAAATCTCGCCATGGAATACCTGTGCGCATCTTATACAGTATGCCTTCGAGCGTTTTTCTATGGTCGGGCTTATTATAAATTCGACCACTTAAGTACATTACTTTTGATAAGACATTCCATGTCCCGTCTGTTAACATTAATCTTGGCATGTAGGTTCGGTGTAAAGTTTTCTGGCGAATTCAATTATACCTTATCTTCATGCTGTTTGTTTTTCATACCGCAAAGATCAACACGCCCTAGTAATGCCAATTAAGTAATCGACTTCTTCATCGCTAATTTTTACATCTGCTATATTGCCGCTGTATTCTTCATCTGTAGTGCCAATCAGTGAATAGTCATCTTCAAATGGGGTAACAAAAATAATACGCTGATCTTTATTTTGTAAAATATAGGCCTGCGGCTCAGTGTGAATACGCGGCACAATAATATGGCTGCCTTTAACTAAGCGAATATTATGTGGCGATGGGCCAGTAATTACTTCATCAAAAAGCGATGCAACCCAAGGGCCCGCTGCATTTACAACGCCTTTAGCAACTATAGAGCATTGCTTTTTGCTGTCTTGTTGCTCTAAGATCACACTCCAATTATTATGACTGCGGACTGCTTTAATACAGCGCGTGCGGGTTAAAATGGTTGCCCCTTTTTGCTGTGCTGCCAACGCATTTAAAATAACTAACCTCGAATCATCAACCCAGCCATCAGCGTATTCAAAACCGCGGGTAATAGTCTTGTTCAATATACTATCGCAGGTAAATTTAATTGATTTTGATGCGGGTAAAGTAATGCGTTTGGCAAGATGGTCGTATATAAATAACCCAATTCTAATCATCCAGTAAGGGCGTAAATGTGCTTGATGTGGCAGGCTAAAAGATAGCGGCCACATAATATGTGGGGCATTTTTTAATAACACTTCGCGCTCTTTAAGTGCCTCTTTTACTAGCCTAAATTGGTAATGCTCTAAATAGCGTAGCCCACCATGAATAAGTTTACTGCTACTTGATGAGGTAGCAGAGGCTAAATCATTTTGCTCACACAGTAATACTTTTAAGCCTCTACCGGCGGCGTCAGCCGCAATACCAGTGCCATTAACGCCACCGCCAATAACCAGTAAGTCATATTCATTATCGAGTGATTTCACTGAATACCTCTTTATTAATTTAAGCGATGGCATATCAATAGCCAATAACACTATCGCATTAGCAGTCGTCTTTTGTCGCGTTATTTGAAAGCGTGACCTGTGCTATACAGTGCTGCCATTTTGCGTATAAATCGTTACGTTCATCTATGTTCATGGTTGGCTCAAAACGACGGTCGCATTGCCACATAGTAGCTAATTGCTCCGTTGACTGATAAACCCCAGTTTGCAGCCCTGCTAAATAGGCAACTCCCAGAGAAGTTGTTTCTGTTAGCGCTGGGCGTTCCACACTGGCGCCTAAAATATTAGCTAAAAACTGCATGGCCCAATTGTTTTTTGCCATGCCACCGTCCACGCGCAAAATACTTGGACGCAGGCCATCACCTTCCATGGCTTTTTGTAAATCTTTGGTTTGATAGCCAACAGACTGCAGCGCCGCTGCTACTATAGTGCTAATGCCCGAATCACGGGTTAAACCTAAAATAGCACCACGGGCATTGGCATCCCAGTATGGGGCGCCTAAACCGGTAAACGAAGGCACTAAAAATACGCCGTGATCCAGTGGCACGTCTTTGACCATAGCTTCGCTGTCGCCAGCATGTTCAAGTAGCTTTAAGCCCTCAACAATCCATTGCATAGTGGCACCCGCCATAAAAATACTGCCCTCTATAGCGTAGGTCACTCTACCATTGAGCCTGTAAGCCACAGTAGTTAATAAGCGGTTATTAGAGGTGAGGGCTTTATCGCCCGTATTAAGCATTAAAAAACAGCCCGTTCCGTAGGTGCTTTTAGCCATGCCTTCTTTAAAGCAAGCTTGGCCGATTAATGCGGCTTGCTGATCCCCCGCCATGGCGCAAATTTTAATCGGTGCACCAAAAAGTTCACTGCTGGTACTGCCAAACTCGGCTGCGCTGTCCATCACTTCTGGAAGCATAGAGTGTGGAATATTAAACTGCGTTAGTAACTCTTCATCCCAACATTGCTGATGTATATTAAATAATAGTGTACGTGAGGCGTTGGTGGCATCAGTACGGTGCACTTTACCAGCAGTTAAATGCCACAGTAAATAACTGTCAACTGTACCAAATGCTAGCTCACCGGCTTGCGCTTGTTGCTGTGCACCGGCAACATTATCTAAAATCCAGCGAATTTTAGTGGCTGAAAAATACGGATCTAATAATAGTCCGCTTTTATCGCTAATTTTTTTACTGAGTTTATCGCTACGTATTTGCTCGCAATACTCGCTGGTACGGCGATCTTGCCACACAATGGCATTATAAATTGGTTGGCCAGTCTTTTTATTCCATACTAAAGTGGTTTCGCGCTGATTAGTGATACCAATGGCAATAACCTGCTCGGCTGTAACCTGGTTATTAGCCAGTACTGTTTTACAGGTACTTAGTACGGTTTGTAAAATATCGTTAGGGTCGTGCTCAACCCAGCCATTATTGGGAAAGTGCTGCGGGAATGTTTGCTGAGCAGTATCAACTACCTTGGCATCTTTGGTAAATAAAATAGCCCGAGAGCTGGTAGTTCCTTGATCAATCGAGAGTATGTATTTAGACATAAGCTTAACGTTATTTATCTTAGATACAGATAGCTTGTCTGCAAGTTAAATTAATAGCAATGCTTTTTAAATATTTGGAAGGGCTGTTATAGCTATACCGTTGCAATTTATGCCAAGGGTGGGTGGCAGCGTATATGAGGGAAAGGTTAAAGAGCCCATAAGTCAGAGGGCTCTTAAATACAATGGCTATAAATTGCGCTTAGCTGGCTTTTAACAGCTGTTGATGTAACCAATCTTTCAATACCACACGGTCATGTTTTAATTGCAGCATTGCTTCGTCATCAATAGGCGCGTCTTGCAGCTCTAAGGTACGAATTTCTTTATCAAGCGCATTATATTTTTTGGCTTTATCTGCAAACTCTGGATCATTGCTATTGAGTTTTTTAATGGTACTTAAGTGCTCAGGAAAGTCTTGAGTTAATGAATGATCTTCGCCTAACATAGGTACTCCTTAACGGTGCGTGTAATAAATGTGTTTTAAAAATAACACGCTTAGGGTTTAGTTAAATTCAGATTGCATGGGTATTTATGTACGCCATAATATTAGAGCTGGGGGTTGCTTGAGTATAAATCAACATAGAGCCGTTATTAATTATTATTACGGAAATACTTATATATCACTATACAAAGCACTGACACTCAAAGATGCTTAAGTTAGAATACAAAATGCAACAACTCCTCGCAAACAATAACTACTTTGAGTGCTTTATTACATGCTTTTAATGATCGACAATTACGACTCGTTTACCTATAACTTGGTACAGTACTTTCAGCGTTTAGATCAAGAGGTGCTGGTTAAACGCAACGACCAAATAACGCTTAGCCAAATTAAGCAGTTAAACCCACAACACATTGTAATATCACCTGGTCCTAAAAGCCCAAGCGAAGCGGGTATTTCACTAAGTATTGTTGAGCAATTAAAAGGGCAGTATCCTATTTTAGGAATTTGCTTAGGGCATCAAACTATTGCTCAAGCCCTAGGAGCCAAGGTCGTGCGTGCTAAAAAAGTAATGCACGGTAAAACATCGCCAATTTACCATAGTGATCAAGGAGTATTTAAAGGCTTAGCTAAGCCTTTAACGGTATGTCGGTATCATTCTTTAATTGTTGAGGCGCAGTCGCTGCCTAAAGAGTTGCAAGTAACAGCCTGGACCCAAACCCACCAAGGTGAGTTTGACGAAATTATGGGATTATTACATACAGACTTGGCACTTGAAGGTGTACAATTTCATCCGGAAGCTATTTTAACTGAGCAAGGTTTAGCGTTACTTGATAACTTTTTAACTCGCTTCTAAGCTTATAGTATTAAGTAAATATCATTACATTAAAGACAGAGAGCCATGACCGAAATAGTGCAGCAACCGCGTATTGTTAAAATGCTTAATCAACGAGCACATGATTTGCTGCTTGGTCATAACTTTGCTCATCAACAAATTGGCTTTATTCATACGCTAGAAATGGACTATGGCGAACCACTAAAGCAACGCACATTACTTGAAGTAGAGGTTGCCGCTCAGCAAAAGCGCAAGCTAAAAAGTACCGCGCATCATAAATATCGTGCAGCAGCGAGCGAGCAACTGCATAAAGCAATAGAAAAAATGATGTCTGAGCAGCTTAGCGATATAGACAGTGTTATTCAAAACACCATAGGTGTAGAGGATAACGTATGTGCCATGTTAGATATTTTAGCCACAAAAAGTGCATCGGTTGGGCGTTTAGAGCCCTTAGTTAACGACCTAAGCTGGCTTGGCAGAGAGTTAGTTACTTTAGTAAACTTGCCTTATTATCGTAATCAGCGCAGCAAAAATACCGCTGTGAAAGTAGATAGCCCCGCTTTAGCGCTGCGTTATATTGGCCTAGATAACTTACAGCTAGTAGTGCCAACTTTTGCAGTGCGCCATTGGATGCCTTATAGCACAGAGCCTTTTTCGTTACTAAAAAGGCGCTTAAAAGAAAGCGCCATGGCGAATGCTATTGCGGCACAAAAAATTGCTGAAGTTAACGAAGTTAACCCAAGCCATGCCTTTACTTTAGGAATGTTATTAAACGTGGGGCAAATAGCCTTAGTGCGTTTATATTTAAAAGTGTTTGAGCAAATTTGGCAGCGAAAAGTGCAGTTTGCTCGCACCACAGCTAATAAAGACTTACATACTGCATTGCTGGAGCTAAAACCAGACCCTTTATTTTTAACCACCTTACTGAGCGAACAGTCGTTGGCTATTAGCGCTAAAATAATTGAAAAAATGGCCTTTAAGTATTTGCCGTTTAATAGCGTCATGCAGCAACTTGTTAATGGGGTAGAAAAAGGCGATACAGCGCTGCCTTTAACGCAGGTAATGTTAAAAGCACGATGTTACTCTCAGTACTTAACGCTAAAACAGCATCAGCTAGTTGAACCGGATGAAACGCTTAGTTGGTTTTCGTACTTTAAGTTCACCAAAAAAGAGCTAAAAGCACTCCAAGCAAGCAATTTTAATAATCTTGCTATTCAAATTGATTAAATTTGTTAATTTTTTTGCGACTATCCATTCACTTTTTATTATCTCTTTTCAATACATTTCCCCGTTTAAAGTGAGGCGCGCTCGTTGTTCAGGCGCTTTATTGGCTAAAAACGAGCTGCATAAAGCAAGCAAATAGTTATTCACTATCTATGAAATTATATCTCAAGCCCTTTATTATCAAGGGTTACATGAAAGTTTTTGAAGAGACATAATCAATGTTTTCTGAAATAATAAGCGTCTGAAAATTGAACCACACAGCCCTTTTTATGCAAATATCGCTATACTGAGTTTGCTAAAAAACACATATGCTACAGGTTACCACACAGCTATTTACGGCTTTGTGATGTACACAATTAAGAGGAAATAAAATGACAGTCAATCGCGAATTATTTGATCACGTAATGGTTCCTAACTACGCACCTTCAAGCGTAATTCCAGTTCGAGGCGAAGGCTCTCGCGTATGGGATCAACAAGGTCGAGAGTTTATCGACTTTGCTGGTGGTATTGCCGTTAACTGTCTTGGCCATTGTCACCCTGCATTAGTAGGCGCATTAAAAGAGCAAGGCGAAAAGCTTTGGCATCTATCAAATGTAATGACCAACGAGCCAGCATTACGCTTAGCTAAAAAAATGGTTGATGCAACCTTTGCCGAAAAAGTTTACTTTGCCAACTCAGGCGCAGAAGCAAACGAAGCAGCACTTAAATTAGCGCGTCGTTTTGCCCTTGATCAATTTGGCGCAGAAAAGTCACAAATCATCGCATTCAACAAAGGTTTCCACGGCCGTACATTCTTTACCGTAACTGTTGGTGGCCAAGCGGCATACTCAGATGGTTTTGGTCCTAAGCCAGGCGACATTGTACATTGTGATTACAACGACCTAGCTGCATTTGAAGCACTTATTAGCGACAAAACATGTGCCGTTATGATGGAGCCACTTCAAGGCGAAGGCGGTATTGTTTCGCCAACTGACGAATTTGCACAAGGCGTTCGTGATTTATGTACTAAACATAATGCACTGCTTATTTTTGATGAAGTGCAAACAGGTGTTGGCCGTACAGGTAATTTATACGCATACCAAGGTTTAAACGTTGTTCCTGACATTTTAACTACGGCTAAAGCATTGGGCGGCGGCTTTCCTATTGGCGCTATGATCACCACAACTGAAATTGCACAGCATCTTAAAGTAGGTACGCATGGTTCTACTTATGGTGGTAACCCATTAGCGTGTGCCGTTGCCGAAGCAGCATTCGATACTGTAAATACTCCAGAAGTACTTGCTGGTGTAACAGCAAAAGCAGCATTATTTAACCAACTACTAACTGCAATTAACGATAAATACCACGTGTTTAGCGAAATTCGCGGCCAAGGTTTATTAATTGGTGCAGTAGTAAGCGAGCAATACAAAGGTCGTGCAAAAGAGTTTTTAGTGGCAGGTACTGAGCACGGTCTTATGTCATTAGTTGCCGGTGCTGACGTGGTTCGTTTTACACCATCATTAGTTATCCCAGAAGCCGACATTCGCGAAGGTATGGCACGCTTTGAAAAAGCAGTAGCCAGTGTTGTAAGCGCTTAATAGCCAAACAATATCTATTAAGGGCAAACTTAGTTTGCCCTCTAATTTTAATTTACCGTTATATTATAAGGGAGTAAGCGGGTTTATGATGATCCTTCGCCCAATCCAACAAAGTGACTACCCTGCATTAGTGAAAATAGCCCACGAATCGGGTCATGGCTTTACTTCTTTACCTAATAATGAAAAGTTATTGCAAAAGAAAATAGATCATTCGGTTAGCTCATTTGCAAAAGCTGCCACCGAGCCGGGCGACGAAGGTTATTTATTTGTACTAGAGGACACCGAAACCGGTGAAGTAGTTGGCACCTCAGGTATAGAAGCCGCTGTTGGCTTAGATGATGCATTTTATCACTATCATTTAAGTAAAGTGATTCATTCCTCACGCACTCTAAACGTATATAAAGCAGTTGATATTTTAACGCTTTGTAACGACTACACCGGCGCTACAGAGCTATGTACATTATTTTTGAAAGACGCATACCGTAAAAACTGTAACGGTAAATTACTTTCAAAATCGCGTTTTATGTTTATTAAACAGCATCAGCAGCGCTTTGCACAAACCGTCATTGCAGAAATGCGCGGTGTGTCTGACGACAACGGCAGCAGCCCATTTTGGCAATGGCTAGAAGAGCACTTTTTCTCAATGGACTTTCCAACTGCCGACTATTTAACAGGCATAGGTCAAAAAGTATTTATTGCTGAATTAATGCCTAAGTACCCAATTTACGTTAATTTGCTCAGCAAAAATGCGCAAGCTGTTATTGGTAAAGTACACGACAACACACGGCCAGCAATTGAGCTATTAAAAAGTGAAGGTTTTACCTTTAATGGGTATGTCGATATTTTTGATGCCGGCCCCACAGTTGAAGCAAAAGTAGATAACATTGCCACCATTCGCAATGCTAAACACTTTAAAGTTGAAATAGGTGAACCAAGTGGCGACACCATGGTGTTATTAGCCAACGAACAGCTTACAGATTTTAGAGCAACTGTAGTACCTATGACGTTTGATGAGCGCATGAGCAGCATAGTAATAACGCAACAAGTAGCCGATGCACTGTATTTACAAGCGGGCGATAGCGTAAGCGCAACCACGATTTAATTTAGGAGAAAGTACAATGACTCATCCTGCACAATTTATTAATGGTCAATGGTCAGAAGGCCAAGGAACCGAATTTAGTTCAGTAAACCCGGCCAATAACAATGTTATTTTCCAAGCAAACTCAGCAACTGCAGAGCAAGTAGATGCCGCAGTTAGCGCAGCGCGCGAAGCATTTTATGCTTGGGCTGATAAAACATTTGCTGAACGTTTAGAAATAGTTAAAGCATTCGCAGCGCAGTTAAAAGAAAACAGCGAAGAGCTAGCCATTACTATTGCTCAAGAAACAGGTAAGCCACTGTGGGAAACTCGCACTGAAGCGGGTGCTATGGTTGGTAAAATTGCCATTTCTGAAAAAGCATTTTTAGAGCGCACTGGCGACGTAGAAAACGCAATGCCACTAGGGCGTGCAATGATCCGCCACAAACCACACGGTGTTGTAGCAGTATTTGGTCCGTATAACTTTCCGGGGCATTTACCTAATGGCCACATAGTGCCAGCGCTTTTAGCCGGTAACACGGTTATATTTAAACCGTCTGAGCTTACGCCTAAAGTGGCCGAGCTTACGCTTAAACTGTGGGAAAAAGCAGGTTTACCAGCGGGTGTAATTAACCTTGTACAAGGTGAAGTAGCAACGGGTAAAGCACTTGCTGCTCACAAAGGTATTGATGGCTTATTCTTTACGGGTTCTTCGCGCACAGGTCATATTTTACATGAACAGTTTGCGGGTCAGCCGGGTAAAATTTTAGCGCTTGAAATGGGTGGCAATAACCCACTTATTATTACCGACGTTGAAGATACTAAAGCAGTAGTGCACGATATTATTCAATCTGCGTTTATCTCAAGTGGCCAGCGTTGTACCTGTGCACGTAAATTGTTTTTACCAACAGGTAGCAAAGGTGATGTAATACTGGAGCGTTTAATTACCGCAACTAAAGCGATTAAAGTAGGTAACTATGACGATGCAGATCAGCCATTTATGGGCTCAATGATCTCATCAGCTGCCGCTGCCGGTATGATTAAAGCGCAAAGCGAACTGGTTGAGCTTGGCGCTCAAGTATTAGTAGAGCTTGAGCATACAGCTAATACTGGTTTTGTAACGCCAGGTATTATTGAGTGTACAAATATTAGTGACTTCCCAGATGAAGAGCATTTTGGACCACTTTTAAAAGTATTCCGCTTTGACGATTTTGACCAAGCAATTGATAAAGCCAACGATACAAGCTTTGGTTTATCAGCTGGTTTACTTAGCGACAGTGCAGCCGACTACGAGCACTTTTTACGCCGTATTCGCGCCGGTATTGTTAACTGGAACCGCCCAATTACTGGTGCATCAAGTGCTGCACCGTTTGGTGGTATTGGCGCATCGGGTAATCACAGAGCCAGCGCGTATTACGCTGCAGATTACTGTGCATACCCAGTAGCATCAGTAGAGCTTGAAAAAGTTGCTATGCCAGCGACATTAAGCCCAGGCTTAAAAATAGACTAAAATTACTACTAAATAATTATAAAAGCAGCTTCGGCTGCTTTTTTTGTATTAGCTATGTCACTAAGCTAGTAATTATTACTGCTTTCTGCTTAAATTACTGAATTAATTATTTTTAAGGTATACGTATAATGGTTTTAAATAGGCAAGGGTACGACGATTTAATTATGTACCTAACTCAAAACTTAGCTTTATTTGAGAAGCCGGGTGAAATAAAACCAGGTGCTCCTACGATTATGGAATTAATCGAAGATGTGATTGCACAAAACGTAATGCTCATATGTCAGCAGCACACAGAGCTCACTACAGAGCAGCGTAGCCAAATTGTACGTGAAGTCGATGGCATAGTTTACGATTTACAAGAAGTCCTCAGTAGCATCACCTCGCGGCCTGTTACGGTAGAGCAACACGCGTTTATTGATGAGTTTGGTGGTTTGGTTAAAAACCTATTTGATAACGCAGTTTCTTAGCTTTCAACCCTTCTATACTTTCCGGTAGCACGCTTTAAATGCGCTGACGGTTTAACCACCCTTGCATAAATTTAAGTGCCTTGATCAAGCTCATTTATATTATTGCTGAGCGCTCACTTATTAAAGCTGATTGGTATACAATCAAGAAAATAATTTTTGAGGTATAACAATGCAAGCAAATGTAAAATGGGTTGAAGGTAATACCTTTATTGGTCGCTCTAATTCAAATCATAATGTTGTATTTGATGGCGGTAGCGACAGTGCTGCACCAAGCCCTATGGAAATGGTATTAATGTCAATCGGCTGTTGTTCATCGGTTGATGTAGTGAGCATTTTAAAAAAAGCAAAACAAGATTTTAGCAACGTAGAAGTACAGTTAACGGCAGAGCGCGCCGAAACTGCCCCACGAGTATTTACCAAAGTTAATTTACACTTTGTGGCAACGGGCAATAATGTGTCTGAAAAGCACCTTGCACGCGCTGTTTCACTCTCTGCTGAAAAGTATTGCTCGGTTGCATTAATGCTTGATAAAACAGTAAAAATTACGCATAGCCACGAAGTTGTGCAAGATCAAGTAAAATAACGCTTTTTCCATGAGTAAAATTCGTATAAAATCCGCGAACTTTTATTCTGCTAGAGCAGATTTCACTAATTTATAGGTTGGTTTATTATGAACAAACCCTTCGATAAACTTAAACTCCATGGTTTTAATAATTTAACTAAAAGTTTAAGCTTTAGTATTTACGACATTTGCTATGCAAAGACCGAGCAACAACGTAAAGAATATATTGAATATATCGATGAGCAGTACAGTGCAGATAGACTAACCGACATTTTAGGTGAAGTTGTTGATATTATAGGTGCTAACATTTTAAATGTAGCGCGCCAAGATTACGAACCGCAAGGTGCAAGCGTAACTATTTTGGTTTCAGAAGAGCCGGTAGAAGAGCAGCAAAATTACGATGCTGACGAAGCGCCAGGCCCATTACCAGATTCAGTGGTTGCTCATTTAGATAAAAGCCATATTTGTGTACACACGTACCCAGAAGCTCACCCTGATGACGGTATTTGTACTTTTCGCGCCGATATTGAAGTGTCAACTTGTGGTATAATATCGCCACTTAAAGCGTTAAACTTCCTTATTCATAGCCTAGAGTCAGACGTAGTAACAATTGACTACCGCGTACGTGGTTTTACCCGCGACATAAACGGCGTTAAACACTACATTGACCATGCAATTAGCTCAATTCAAAACTTCATGACAGAAGATACCAAAGAAGCGTACCAAATGATGGACGTGAACGTGTATCAAGAAAACCTGTTCCACACCAAAATGATGTTAAAAGAGACTGATTTAAATACCTATTTATTCGGCCTTTCTACGGATGATTTGTCAGATGAAGAAGAGGAAGAAATTCGCTCTAAACTGACCCGTGAAATGCAAGAAATATTCTATGGCCGTAACTTGCCAGACCTAGATTAAATAGCAAAATATAGTCAATAAAAATGGCGCTCAATGAGCGCCATTTTTTTGTGTTAAAAAACTATAAAAAGCTTATAGCTAGTATATTTAGTATTATTTAAGCATGCTGTAAAGCAAAGCCATTACTGCCATTGAGCCAACCGCTAATATAAATAAGGTGCTTAAACGATTACGATGCTTGTGCAATGCCGGTACTTTATACACAGCAATCATGGGCATAATAAATAAAATCATCGCAATGATAGGGCCAGATAACTGATCCATCATATCGAGTATGCTTGGGTTTTTAACCGCGCAAAACCAAATAGCAAAGAACATTAGTACAGCACCTACCTTATCGGCAACTTTAGCGCTTATGTTCGATTGCTTAGTCACCAAGCCAGTAAAGCTTTCGCGTGCACCCAAAAAGTGCCCTAAAAATGACGACATAATCGCAATAAACGCCACCAATGGGCCAAGCGTAGCAATAAACGAATTGTCAGTAATGTTGGCAAGGTACGATAAAACCGACACATTCGCCGCTTTTGCCGCCGCCATTTGCTCGCCAGTTAGTGACAACACACACGAAAACACAAACAGCAATACAAAGGTAATTAACAGCAAGCTGGTACGCTTTAATATCGCCTCAGACTTAGCAACCGCTTTATTACCATAATGACCGCGTTGTACGTTAACAAAGCTCGAAATAGCCGCTGCGTGGCTAAACGAAAACACAATAATAGGAATCGACAACCACAATGTTTTACCAAAACTACCCACTTCTGGCAGCGCCATATTCGGCATTTGCCAACTAGGGATTAAATACAAGGATAAAAAAAACAATATGCCCACAAGCGGATAAACTAAAATAGCAAAAGCGCGAAGCATCAGCTTTTCGCCGCCCATCATTAAGCCAATCATACCTGCAACCAATACACCAGAAAGCAACACCCGCGATGGCGACTCCATGCCAAGCTGGTTCACCATAAAGCTGTCTACGGTATTGGTTAAACCGACACCGTAAATAAGTAAAATCGGAAAAATAGATAAAAAGTACAGCAAAGAGATTAACCGACCCGCGGTCACCCCAAAATGCTCCTCTACTACATCGGTAAAGTCAGCATCTTTATTTTTTGACGACAGCACAAACCGCGCTAAACCGCGGTGCGCTAAAAAGGTCATTGGAAAGGCCAAGCACGCCATAATAATTAACGGCCAAAAACCGCCAATACCAATATTAATAGGTAAAAATAAAATACCGGCACCAACGGCGGTACCAAATAGGCTTAACGTCCACTGTGTGTCGTGTAAAGTCCAAGAAGACTGTTTTGCTGTAGATGCATTAAAATGCGTAGCATCTTGAGAAGGGGGCATAAGCTCACCAGATTTTTTTAGAATAATAATGACGGCAAAGCATATAGTTTTTACTTAATGATTTCATTCGATAAACTAGCTTAATATTCGGTTATTTGTAGCGTACCAGTTACGCCTGTAATTAATTTGCAACAGCGTTATAAAAGTGAGCAGAGAATGGCAGTGGCTTTAGCTCAACGTTAAAAATAATAAGCAGGAAAGGTGCATTTAAAGGGGGGTTAATAACTACCCCATAAAATTTATGCACTGCAATCTAGGGTATAATTATTGTAAACCTCACTTTCCACCTAGGTTGTAAAGTGATTAAAAACAGGAGTTCTTGTGATATTTGAAACCTTGTCAGTTAAGCATTTAGCTATGTTATTGCAATTTGAATCAGAAAATAAAGCTTGGTTTGAATCAATACTGCCGCCGAGAGAAGATTACTTTTATCGCGATTTAGGCATTAAAATGCATATTTATGATGCCATTATAAACATGCAATTAGGCACGCATTATTCGGGTGTGCTTATTGTTAATGAGCAAATTGTTGCGCGCGCAAATTTAAAAGATATAACCGGGACAACAAACACTGCCGCAGTGGGTTATCGAGTTGCTAAAAATAGCATAGGTAAAGGCTACGCCAGCTTTTGCCTTAACGAATTAATTAGCATAGCCGCTCAGCATTATGCAGTTAACCAGTTAGAAGCCTTAGTACTAGATAATAACCCCGCCTCAAAAGCCGTACTATTAAAGTGTGGCTTTAAAGCGCAATCCCATAAAGACAACTACATGACAATAAACGGACTCACATTAGGCGTTAAACACTTTTTACGTGCGCCAATTTAATCTTTCTTAAACAAATGTAGTTATGTTTTCATAAGCTCAAATTTACTTAATTTATAGTTTTATTCTAGGTGAGCGAATACGCTCCATAGTTTGGGTTGCGCTTCGCATATAGCATTACGGCACTTTAATTTATCAGCATTTGGGCTTTTGATTATCTGGTGTACACTGGCAAAGTAACTTATTGATAAGGATATTGAATTGTCGCAGCCTAAAACTCTTCTAATTCCAGCTATGCGCTGGCTTTCTCTTTTATTGTGCGCAATAACCGCAGCCACAATAACTGTATTTTTAAGCAAAGTGGGCTTTGTACAAAAGGCGTACGCAAGCTGGGGTGCTATTTTAAATACCAATCCGGTTTTACATTACAGTAGCGCTTTTTTAGCGGGTATTGGCATAAAGCTGTTGCTTGATAAGTTTTATATATCGCACCCTAAACGCAGTATTGGGTTTAACTGGCGATACCCGCCGGTAACAATTGCTGTGTGGTTATCAATATCAGCCTTACTTATTTATCTTTTTGTGAATACAGCATATAGACCTTATTTTATTGACGATGATCTACTTTTTTCTAGTTTGAAGTATGTACACATCACTTTATTCTCATCTGCATTATTTGCTTTGTTTCAAGAACCTAAAGATAAAGCAAAAAAGTTGAATGGTAAGTCATGGTTTATCTTATTCACTGCTTTAGTAATACTCTTGCTTGCATCAGGTTTTTACCATACACCATGGCCGCTTATTACTACGTTCACTTTGCTTTACTGTCTTGCTGTTATTTTAAGGTTGCGAGCTAGCAGCGAGATAAAACAACCTCACAGCCAAAGTAGCTCTGTTGAAGCTAATACGGACGATGGCCTGAACGATTTAGATGATTTTAGAGAGTGGTTTAAAGATGACTCAATCATTAAAAATACAGAGGAATTAGAACCCGATTTACAAGTTTATGCAAAGCGTATCACCGATCGGCTACGAAGTGGCGGTGATGAAAATGAAGATGAGTTAAAGGGAGCTCAACATATTGCATTATGCGGACCTTACGGTTGTGGGAAAAGTAGTATCGTCGAAAGTGTTGTGAATGACTTAGCAAAAAGATCTGAAAAAGAGAGTATTTGGATACAGAGCGATATATCAACATGGGGCGCAGCCAGTGGCAGTGTTGCGCATGTGATACTGAGCCATATTATTGATGATATAAGCCAGCATATTGATATGTGCGCCTTTCGTGCCCTCCCTAAGCATTACACCGAAGCGTTAAAGTCAGGCGGTAGTTGGCTGCAATTTGCTTCAACGCTACTTGCAGGCCCTGTTGATACCTTGTTAAGCTTTAAAAAGCTTAACAAGGTACTGCAAGCAACCAACCATAAACTATTGATTACCTTGCAAGATGTTGATCGTGGTACGGGCGATGAGAACGAAAAACGTTTAAATGATATAGCTGCGTTGCTGGATAGATTGAAAAATCGAAATTTGAGTCACATCAATTTTATCGTCGCGATGGGGAATGAAAACGACGTTGCAGCCGAAGTGATTTCAAAAGCAACGGATTATAGAGAAGATATTTTTTCCACTGATTTGACTGAAAGGATATTTAATTACATTAAATTAAGTGTTGAAAGTGCAATTTCCCCCGATAAAAATACGGCTCAAAAAAGTTATTATATTTTTGGTAATAGTGGGCTACTTGAAAAGCGAGATGGTGATATTTTTACTCTAAGAGGAAATACACCTGAGTTCTCAAAAAATAACCAAGATATACGGCACTTGAACGAGGTTATTACCTCATTAAGAATAATGAAAAAAATATTACGCAGAGTTGACCAAGTGTGGCAACCTGAAAAGTTGATGGGCGAAGTTAACTTCATATCATTATTACAAACTATTAGCTTGAAAGAAGTAAATTATTCCGCATTTATTAAGATGAAAATAAGTAGGCCTAGAATAATTGAAGAACATAAAGGTGAAAGGATTAAACTACTCATTGGAGAAATGTCTCTAGATGAAAAGGGTAATAAAAATGGTAGTTTAGAGATTTTTTTTAAGCAGCTGTTTCGTACTTCGCCTCTGCTATACAGACATCAATTTCTTACACAAACTCCTATCGATACATCTGAAAAGGATGCTCTTTTAAATAATAAAGAAGAGATAAAATTAAATATGAACCGCTACACACAACAAAGTGTGGGATGCATGACTTGGAATATAGACTATTTAAATAGGATACTATTAGAACAAATACCTAACAATGGAGAGTTAAGTGATCAAGTTTTAATTGCTAAAATTATTGAATTGAGGGAGTCGCAAAATATAGTTGTATTCTTAAATGAATGGTTAACCCTCTCTGAAGAATATAGCCAAGGAATTGAACGTTTTTTTTTCATACCTCGCTGCTGCAAAGATAATACTAAAAGTTTAGTGCAATTTTTTGAGGCCGATGTTCCAAGTCGTTGCATTATGCAGTTTGCAGTAGCAGAAAGAAATATAAACGAAAATATAGATTTAGCTATCACTTGGCTTATAGCAATTAACTTAGACCTAGAAAACTTTTATGAAGTGATAAATAAATTATTGTATGTTAAAGATGGCAGAGCCAATTTTAATCGTCTTTTAAAATATCTAGGGTATACACATATAGTACCTGTTGAATCTAATGAGATATTAGATCAACTCAATTCTGATGATTTAGGAAGGCTAATATTAATTTACTTAAAGAAAAGTTATCAGAGTTATCGCATGGGAAAAAAGTTTTCTGATTATGAAAATTGCAGAAAACTCCATTCTTTCGGGGAACAGCTGTTAAACTTTAACATCGAAGCCCCCACAGATAGCGATGTAGCTCTTACGAATACAGCTGAGCTACCTGGCTATGAAGAATTAAATACAGGTTTAAGCCTGAGGATCATATTGTGAAAGCAAATTATGAACCATGGTCTATCACAAAGCTTAATAAATTATGGCTCTACATGTTGGGTTTCGTTGCACTCAACCCAACCTACGGTGTTTAAATAGTCATTGAGCTACTTGTGGCTTAAGCCCGCAGCTCGTTGCACTTTACTCTTCAATAGCTGAGACAATAAAATACGGATTTAAGTATTCATCTTTGGTGTTATAAATAAGCGGGCTGCCATCAAGTTTAGTCACTTTAGCACCGGCGATTGCGGCGATTGCATGGCCTGCGCCTGTATCCCACTCACAGGTTGGGCCTAAGCGCGGGTAAATATCGGCGCTGCCTTCGGCCACTAAACATAGTTTTAGTGAGCTGCCTTTTGAAACCATGGCTACCTCGTCAAAGCGTTTTACAAATTCGGCTAAATCAGGTGAGGGGTGTGAGCGGCTGCCAACGACGCGTATTAGCCCTGTGTTTGGCTTGGTAGTTACTTTTAGCTCTATCCGCTCATCGCCTTTGTCTTTAAATGCGCCTATGGCTTCGCTTGCTAAGTAAGATACGCCAAGGGCAGGGGCGTCTACTACAGCTAAAACCGGAATACCATTTTCGATAAGTGCGATATTTACGGTGAACTCACCATTTTTTTTAATAAACTCTTTAGTGCCATCGATAGGATCTACTAGCCAGTAACGTTTCCATGCTTTGCGAACTTCCCAGCTTATATCGGCGTTTTCTTCACTTAATATAGGAATGTCGGGAGTGAGCTGCTGTAGCCCTGCAACAATGATTTTATGAGCTGCTAAGTCGGCGTCGGTTACTGGGCTTTCATCGGCTTTGTATTCAACGTTAAAGTCCTTTTGATAAATTCCCATTATGGCGCTACCCGCTTTGCGGGCAAGGATCAGGGTTTCTTCTAGCAGTTCGGTTTGGTTCATTGGGGTTAACCTATATTATGTGCTGTTGTTTTAGATACGTTATCAGCTGAACAACCGATTGGTCTAGGGTGTTTTTACTGGTATCTAAAATTATTTCTGGATTGATGGGAATTTCGTAGCTTGAATCAATGCCGGTAAAGTGTTTAATTTCGCCTGCGCGGGCTTTTTTGTATAAGCCTTTAGGATCGCGGCTTTCGCACACATCGAGTGGGGTATCGATAAATACTTCGATAAATTCACCTTCATCTACTAGGCTGCGCACCATGTCGCGCTCTGCTCGAAAAGGCGATATAAACGCAGTAAGTACTAACAAGCCAGCGTCGGTCATTAGCTTTGCGGTTTCGCCTACGCGGCGAATGTTTTCAACTCGGTCTGCGTCGCTAAAGCCTAGGTCTTTACATAAACCGTGGCGTACGTTGTCGCCATCGAGCAGGTAAGTATGAATACCTTGTTGATTAAGCGCGGCTTCTAGCGCATTTGCTACAGTGCTTTTACCTGAGCCCGAAAATCCGGTAAACCATATAATAGCGCTCTGATGCTTTTTTTGCTCACTACGTTGTGCTTTAGTGGTTGCGTAGTTATGCCAAACTATATTTTCATCCATAGTGAGTTATCTCTTTATGCTGTGAACGCCGGTATTAAAACGGAAATACTAGCGGGATCAAGGTTAATACTGTTATTGAATAAATAATAGAAAGGGGCAAGCCCATCACTACATAATCTTTTAAACGATAGTTACCCGCGCTGTAAACCATCAGGTTAGTTTGATAACCAAACGGCGATATAAAACTTGCTGATGCGCCAAACGCAACCGCCATAATAAATGGTAGTGGGTCTACATTAAAGCCAACGGCAAGTGAATAGGCAACCGGAAACGACAAGGCTGCAGCGGCGTTATTGGTTATTAGTTCGGTAAATAATACCGTCATTAAAAATATTGCGATAAAGGCGCTATATGGGCCAAAGTCGCCAAGTACTACAAACATAGCCGCCGATATTTGCCCAGCAAGGCCTGTGCCTATCATTAGTTTTGCCAAGCCTATGGCGCTGCCAACTACGGCGAGCAACTCAATAGGAAAGCGACGCTTTACTTCGCTAAGCTTAATAGTACCGCAAAGCATTAAGCCAATCAGTAATACTAATAAGCCTTTAACTAGCGGCACTAAACCAATAATGCTTAAGCCCAGTACTGCTGCAAAGCTTAGCAGCACAATGTTTGACTGTTTAGGGGCGAGGTGGGTTTGTAAATCAAACCCCGATATATACACAAACTCACGTTTTAAATTAGGCAAATTGTAAAAGCTTTTACCCGGGGCGAGTATTAGTGAGTCGCCTGCTTGTAAACGCACTTGCCCTAAACCACCTTGCAGGCGATCGTGGCCGCGGCGAATAGCAATAACCGCCGCATGAAACTGCTCTCTAAAGCGGGCTTCTTTTACGGTTTTACCAATAAATTTTGAAGACTGACTTACAACAACCTCTACTAAGTGTTCTATGTCTTTTTGATGATTGTCGTGCACTACTTTTAAACCATCGAAACGCGTAAGTAAGGGGACTGATTTTATATCGCCCACAAAAAGTAATATGTCGTTTTGTTTAATTATTTGCTGTGGCGTGACCGCACAAATGCGTTGGTTATCGCGAATTATTTCGCCTAAAAATAAGTCTTTAAGTTCACGCAGGCCATTTTCTTCTACGGTGCGACCAATTAGCTTTGAACCGGCTTGTACTTTACCTTCAAGATAAAAAGGCACGACTTCTTGGTCGCTTTTACCGTTGTCGGGTAAGTATTTTAACATGACTAAAATAGTGATTAAGCCCACACTTAATGCACCTAAGCCCACTAAGGTAAAGTCAAAAAAGCCCAGTGGCGCCATGCCCGCATCTACGGCAAAACCATTTACTATTAAGTTGGTTGATGTGCCAATAAGAGTAATAGTGCCGCCTAAAATAGCGGTGTACGATAGTGGTAATAGTAACTTTGATGGCGAGTGATTGGGATTGTCTTTTATCGCGGTAATTAAGGAAGCAACCACGGCGGTGTTATTAGTAAACGAGGATAAAAACGCGGTCGAAAGCCCTAATTTAGTCACTGATTTAACTAAACTACCACTCGATAGCGATTGCGCTAATTTTTGAATAAGGGTGGTTTTTTCAATCGCAATTGACACTAATATCAATAGCACCAAAGTAATTAGCGACGGGTTAGTATAATTAACTAACATGCTTTCTAAATCTATTAGCCCTGCTAAGTAGCTGCTACCAATGGCTCCCACAAATAGCCATGCTGGATTAAGCCGAGTGCCAAAAAGGCACCCGACTAAAGTAAGCATAATGCCTGTTAAAATGAGCTGATCTACCATGCTTTATATCCTATAACAGGCTCAAAAAGTATTATAACTTTGATATATCAAGCGCTTGCCAATGTGGAAAGTGCTTGCGTACTAAGGTGTTAAATTCAACTTCAAAAGCACTAAAGTTACTTTGCTGCGCTTGGCTTTGCAGTACTTGCTCTATCATACCGGCTGCAATAGTTAAGTTAGATAAGCGATCGATAAGTATAAACGAGCCAGTTTCGTGATTACTGTGATACTCATCGGCCAAAATAGTTTCGCTAAGTTCTAGCGTTACAATGGCGATTTCGTTTAACTGTAGAGTGTCGCTGCTACCATGCTCTAGGGTATTTACATCGATAGTGTGATCAATCTTAGTAACTTGAGCAGAGGTGTTTTTGCTACCAAGTTTAAAGTTATAGCTTTTACCTAGCTGCAGCGGCGTTTCGTGCATCCACACTAATTTAGCTTGTAGCTGGTTGGTGACTATTGCCGTAGAACTTGCAGGTACAATGACATCGCCTCGGCTAATATCAATTTCGCTATTTAGCGTAACGGTAATTGCTTGGCCAGCTTGTGCGCTGTCTAGGTTGCCATCAAAGGTAACAATTTCTTTAATACTAGAGGTTTTGCCCGATGGAAGTACTTTTATTGCATCACCCACTTGTAACTTGCCAGAGGCTAGTGTGCCCTGAAAACCGCGAAAGTTTAAGTTAGGGCGCGCCACATACTGCACCGGTAAACGTGCTTCTAAGTCAGTGTCGATTTGCGCTGCTGGCGAGTCTTCTAATAACTCTAGCAATGGTTTGTCGGTGTAGTAAGGCGTATGTACAGAACGAGTAACTACGTTATCGCCTTTAAGCGCCGACATAGGTACAAATTTAATGTTACTTACATTAAGTTGCTCGGCAAATTTTAAGTAGTCGGCTTTAATTTTTTCATAAACAGTTTCGTCAAAATCAACGATATCCATTTTATTAATAGCCACAACAAATTGCTTAATACCAAGCGAGTCACAAATAAAGCTATGGCGCTTAGTTTGTACTTGTACGCCGTAACGCGCATCCACCAAAATAATAGCTACATCGCTGGTTGATGCACCCGTTACCATGTTGCGCGTGTATTGCTCGTGCCCTGGAGTGTCGGCAATAATAAACTTGCGCTTAGCGGTCGAAAAATAACGATACGCTACGTCAATGGTTATGCCTTGCTCGCGCTCAGCTTGTAGGCCATCTACAAGCAATGCTAAATCAAGGTCATCGCCTGCGTTACCTACTTTTTCGTTATCTTTATGCAGCGCTGCTAGCTGATCTTCATAAATTTGATGGCTGTCGTGCAGTAGGCGGCCAATGAGTGTTGATTTACCGTCATCTACGCTGCCACACGTAAGCATACGCAATAAACTTTTGTCTTGCTGGCGTGCTAGGTAGGCGTCTATGCCTATTTCTTTTACTTCGTTGTATGTGTCGTTATTTTGGCTAGACATTAAAAATACCCCTCACGTTTTTTCTTTTCCATTGAGCCTGCCGAGTCATGGTCAATAACCCGACCTTCACGTTCAGATGACGTAGATAGCAGCATTTCTTCAATAATTTCGGTTAATGAACTGGCCGTTGATTCCACTGCACCGGTAAGTGGGTAGCAGCCTAAAGTACGAAAACGTACCGACTTCATCATTGGCACTTCACCCTCGAAAAGTGGCATACGGTCATCGTCAACCATAATTAGGGTGCCGTCGCGATCAACCACTGGGCGCTCTTTGGCTAAATACAAAGGCACCATGTCGATGTTTTCTTGATAAATATATTGCCAAATATCCAACTCGGTCCAGTTAGACAGTGGGAATACACGAATACTTTCACCTGGATTTACTTGGCTGTTGTACGTATTCCAAAGCTCTGGGCGTTGGTTTTTAGGATCCCAGCGGTGGTGCTTATCGCGAAATGAATAAACACGTTCTTTAGCGCGTGACTTTTCTTCGTCGCGGCGTGCGCCACCAAAGGCGGCATCAAAGCCATATTTGTCGAGTGCTTGTTTTAAACCTTGAGTTTTCATTATATCGGTATGCTTACCAGAGCCATGTTCAAACGGGCTTATACCAATTTCCATACCTTCTGGGTTTTTATGCACTAGTAGCTCAAAGCCGTATTCTTTGGCAATACGGTCACGAAATTCAATCATTTCGCTAAACTTCCAATTAGTGTCTACGTGTAATAACGGAAACGGAATTTTTGCAGGGTAAAATGCTTTACGCGCTAAGTGCAAAAGTACCGACGAATCTTTACCAATTGAGTAAAGCATTACTGGGTTCTCAAACTCAGCGGCGACTTCGCGCATGATTTTGATACTTTCAGCTTCAAGCTGCTGAAGGTGAGTTAAAGCCATTGTTAGTCGTCCTACTAAAATAATTAAAAGTTAAAATCTAATAAATGTATAAAGCTTATGCCACATCGGTAAGTGGTTGCGCAAAACTGCTAGTTTGCGCTTTGGCACCAAACCAATGTAACTCTTGGTGCAAGGATGTTACTTCGCCAATAATAAGCAGCGCAGGAGAAACCACACTGTTACGCGTAATTAAATCGGCAAGCTCGCCCAATTCCCCAGTAATTACGCGTTGATTTTTACGGGTGCCGTTTTCAATAATGGCAACGGGTGTATTAGCGCTGCGGCCATGTTTTAAAAGCTCAGCTTGTATATGTGGCGACTTTATCACGCCCATATAAATAGCTAAGGTTTGATTTGGTTTAGCCAGCGATTGCCAATCGAGTTCTTGGCCGTCTTTTTTACAATGTCCGGTTACAAACTGAATCGCTTGTGCGTGGTCACGATGGGTAAGCGGAATACCCGCATAGGCACTGCATCCTGCGGCGGCAGTTATACCAGGTACAATTTGATAATTTACCTTGTTAGCCGCCAGTACTTGTACTTCTTCACCACCACGGCCATAAATAAACGGATCGCCACCTTTAATACGGCATACTTTTTTACCTTGCTTGGCTAAATCGACCAGCATTTGGTTAGTGTCTTGCTGCGCTACGCTGTGATCGCCTAAACGTTTGCCTACACAAATAAGGTCGGCATCGCGGCGCACTAGTTCCATAATTTCGTCAGATACTAAATAGTCATAAACCACTACATCGGCTTGTTGCATAAGTTGCAGTGCCTTAAGTGTCAGTAATTCAGGATCGCCAGGGCCTGCACCTACTACATAAACCTCGCCTTCGGGCTCGGCTTTAGCATTTAGCATTTGTTCTAACTGTTGCTCTGCGGCTTGGGTGTCGCCGGTTTGTACTTTACTAACAACCGATGAGTCGAATACGCCTTCCCAAAACTGGCGACGATCGGCAAAGTGCTTAAAGCGTTGTTTTACTTTGCTTCTAAAGCCACCTACAAGCGTTGCCAGCGGGCCAATATGTTGCGGTATTAGGGTTTCTAATTTTTCGCGTAGGCGGCGCGCTAATACCGGTGCAGTGCCTGCGCTTGAAATAGCAATAGTGATAGGGTTACGATCGACAATCGATGGAAATATAAAGGTGCACTTAGGCTGATCGTCAACTACATTAACAAAAATGTTATTCGCATTAGCCAGTTCAAACACTTGGCTATTTACATGCTCTAAATCTGTAGCAGCAATTACCAGCATCATATTTTTTAAATGTTGCTCGTTAAAGTAGTCGTGTATAAGCGTTACTTTATTGTCGCTAGCAAGCTCAATGAGCTGTTGGCAAAATTTGGGAGCGACTAAAGTAATACTGGCACGCGCTTTTAAAAGCGCGCTGCATTTACGCAACGCAACATCTCCACCGCCAACAACCAATACAGGTTTGTTGTCGAGTTTGGTAAAGATAGGTAAATACTGCACGTTAATCACACCCCTAAAATAAATGGCTCGTTTAGCCTAATAGCCACAATATAGCGCCACATACTAAGTAAAAAATAATTAAAACCCACTCGTTATAACTAAAAGTTATAACGAGTGGGTTTTTAAGGCCGAAATCTTAATTAGTAAGGCTTTGCGGTCGGTTGCATGTAAAACTAAGGGCTTAGAGTGTTTGGTTATGAGCTATAGCAAGTTTAGGTTACTATAATTATAGGTATTAAATCACGGTATAAATATGATGAGGTTACTATGATTAAACAACAAAAAGAGGCTGCTTTGGCTGTCGCCTTAATGGATTTAACCAGCCTAAATAGCGACGATAATAGTGCCGCTATTAATAAATTAGTAAACAGCATTAACCCTAAATTAGGCACGCCCGCTGCAGTATGTGTTTACAGTGATTTTGTAGCAGAAGCAAAAGTAGCCTTAGCAACCAGAGAGCTAAGCCATATAAAAGTAGCCACAGTAACTAACTTTCCAACGGGTGACGCGCCTTTAAATACCGTAATAAACGAAACACTAATTGCCATAGAGCGCGGCGCAGATGAAATTGATTTAGTTATTCCATATAAAGCATTAATAGCGGGTGATAAAAGCCGTGTGCTTGAGTATGTTACCGAGAGCAAAAAAGTCTGTGGGTCGCGCGCTCAACTTAAAGTGATTATAGAAAGCGGCGAGTTACAAACACCTGAGCTAATAGCATCAGCCACATTATTAGCTATTAAAGGCGGTGCCGACTTTGTAAAAACAAGTACCGGTAAGGTCGCTGTCAACGCTACGCTTGATGCGACAAAAATTATACTCAATACCATTAAAGAGTCGGGCAAGCTAGTTGGCTTTAAAGCGGCGGGAGGGGTTAAAACGCTTGCTGATGCGAGCGATTACTTAACCCTTGCAAGCACTATTATGGGTAATGACTACTTACAAGCAAATACCTTTAGATTTGGCGCATCAAGTTTATTAACTAATGTGTACGCGGTATTAAATGAAGCGTGATAGCGAACAAGAAAAACAACAGTTAGAGCACGATGCAGCGAGGTTGTTTTTACGTTGTTATGAGCAGCAATACGGTATTCATATGCGCCATATTTGGCATAATGAGCCCAATAAGCCCGACGTTAGCTGCTACAAAGGCGATCAGCAGCTTGATATTGAAGTTGCGCACTTATACGCCAGTGAAACCGAAGCAATGGCAGTGCTTGGCCGGCCACTGTCAATTCCAATGCAGCGGGCGTTGGCCGATATGGCGCAAGCACCGAGTGAGCAAAGGTTACGCCTAGCGTTAGAGAGGTTACTGGAGCAAAAAGCCACTAAGTCTTATCATTCAGCGCGAACTTGGTTATTAATTCGCAATGCCAGCACTATTTGGCATAAAGCTGACTTTGATGCTCAGCTTGAAAAGATCAGTGTGCCGCAAACGCATGCATTTGAGCAAATTTGGTTGTTATGCGATTTTTATCGTGGCGAGTTGGTACGTTTATTTTGATTTTTTTACGGTAACTCATTGCAGGAATGACTTTTTATTGCATAAATAAATATTAATTTAGCGAGTTAAGTGGTTAAATAATGCGGTGTGTAAATTAACGGTGAAGATTTTATCAGATGGCAATCTTTACTCTTGTGTTAATGAACTGCGTAAGTATAATAGGCATCCACTTTGCAGGGGCGTAGTTCCAATTGGTAGAACAGCGGTCTCCAAAACCGACGGTTGGGAGTTCGAATCTCTCCGCCCCTGCCAATATTACTCGCGATGCGGGTAAGTCTGGGGTTAAAAATCGGTTTAAATAAGTCTGTTTTTAAGTTTAGATTTTAATGGATTAACCCTACCATAGCGTAGGGTTGTTGTGTCTGTAGTTAAGGTAATAATATTATGAGCACGAATGTAGAAACGCCATCAAGTGCGATGGAGTCAGTAAAGTGGTTAGTAGCAATAGTGCTACTTGCAGGCGCAGTTGTTGGTAATCACATGTTTGCAGATCAGTCTGTATTGCTACGTGCGATTGGCGTTGTAGTTGCAATAGCAGCTGGTTTAGCAATTGCCTCGCAAACAGCTAAAGGACGTGCTTTCCTTACTTTTGCTAAAGAAGCAAGAATTGAAGTGCGCAAAGTAATTTGGCCAACGCGTCAAGAAACTATCCACACGACATTAATTGTAATGGTTGCAACAGCGATAATGGCACTTATCCTTTGGGGATTAGATGGCATTTTATTCCGCGCTGTAGGCTTTTTAACTGGATTGGAGATCTGATCCCATGTCGGATGAGAACAACGAAATAAAGCTACGTTGGTACGTAGTACAGGCTTTCTCAGGTTATGAGAAGCGTGTTGCACAAACTATTTTAGAACACATTAAAATCAAAGGCCTTGAAGAGAGCTTTGGTGAGGTATTAGTACCAACAGAAGAAGTGATTGAGATGCGCGCTGGTCAAAAGCGTAAATCTGAGCGTAAGTTCTTCCCTGGTTATGTACTAATTCAAATGGATATGAACGATAAAAGCTGGCATTTAGTTAATAGCACAGAACGTGTTATGGGCTTTATTGGTGGTACGTCTGATCGTCCTGCACCAATTAGTGCCAAAGAAGCTGAGCGTATTCTTAATCGTCTACAAGAAAATGCTGAAGCACCTAAACCTGCGACCTTATTTGAACCAGGTGAAGTTGTTCGTGTTACTGACGGTCCATTTGCTGACTTTAGCGGTGTTGTTGAAGAAGTTGACTATGAAAAGAGCCGCGTTAAAGTGTCGGTACTTATTTTTGGTCGTTCTACACCGGTTGAACTTGAATTTGGTCAAGTTGAACAAGATAAGTAATTGATTAAAAAAGTGATGCTAAATTTTTTATAAAATTTGGCACGAAGCTTGAAAAAGGCCGCTGATTAACTTATAATCAGCGGCCTTTTTGTATTTGGGTAAATTAATTTTACTCTGCAAAAAGTACGAAACAATTTTTTAAATTGGGGAGCCGTTAGAGTACGCGTCCTCGCGCGCACAAGGCTGAGACCCACTTAATGAGGTATTTATAATGGCTAAAAAAGTTGAAGCTCTAATCAAGCTACAAGTTGCCGCTGGTATGGCTAACCCTAGTCCACCAGTAGGTCCTGCACTAGGTCAACACGGTGTAAACATCATGGAATTCTGTAAAGCGTTTAACGCACGTACAGAATCTATCGAAAAAGGCGCTCCAGTTCCTGTAGTGATCTCTGTTTACGGTGACCGTTCTTTTACGTTCGACATGAAAACTCCACCTGCGGCATACTTGCTACTTAAAGCAGCTGGCGTTAAATCAGGCTCAGGCCGTCCTAACACTGAAAAAGTAGGCACAGTAACTCGTGCTCAACTTGAAGAGATTGTTGAGACTAAACGAGCTGACCTTACAGCTTCTGATTTAGAAGCTGCGGTTCGCACTATCGCAGGATCTGCTCGTGCGATGGGCTTGAGCGTAGAGGACTAAGAATATGGCTAAATTAACTAAACGTATGCGTACTATCCGCGAAAAAGTGGAAGTAACTAAAGATTACGAAATCAACGAAGCGATCGCGCTTTTAAAAGAGTTAGCGACAGCTAAATTCGTAGAAAGTGTTGACGTTGCTGTTAACCTTGGTATCGATGCTCGTAAATCTGATCAAAACGTTCGTGGTGCAACTGTACTACCTAACGGTACTGGTCGTGACGTTCGCGTTGCAGTATTCACACAAGGCGCTAACGCAGAAGCTGCGAAAGAAGCCGGTGCTGAATTAGTAGGTATGGAAGATCTTGCTGAGCTAGTTAAAAAAGGCGAGATGAACTTTGACGTTGTTGTTGCATCACCAGACGCTATGCGTGTTGTTGGTCAACTAGGTCAAATCTTAGGCCCACGTGGTCTAATGCCAAACCCTAAGACTGGTACAGTAACACCTAACGTTGCTGAAGCAGTTAAAAATGCAAAAGCGGGTCAAGTACGTTACCGTAATGACAAAAATGGCATCATCCATACTACTATTGGTAAGGTTGATTTCACTGCTGAGCATTTACAACAAAACCTTGAGTCATTAATTGTTGCGCTTAAGAAGGCTAAACCTTCTCAAGCTAAAGGTGTTTACTTGAAGAAAGTAACTATCTCTACAACAATGGGCGCAGGCGTTGCTGTTGACCAAAACACTTTAAGCACAACTGTAGCTTAATCGGTGTTTACATGGCGTGAAATTTGTACTATAATTTCGCGCCATTTTGTTGATTAATTCGTTTTTCAGCAAAGTAAAGAATTCGGGTTGAAGTCCATAATTTCGTTGCGCCTTAGGGTAAAGCGATAAATTGGACTTCCGTCCAAGACCGTAGGTGGCTTCGGCCTTAATATTCACCTACGTAGACGGTGTAGACCCCAGATAGATTTTTCCTAATCCTTCTGGCTCTCGCCGTAAAAAGCATCTCTATCTTGATTGATAGAGAAGAGTAGAACAGGGGACACCGAGTGTCGGTAACCCCATTAAACCAGGAGTAACACCCATGGCTTTAAATCTTCAAGGCAAACAAGCAATAGTTGCTGAAGTCAACGAAGCAGCCAATGGTGCTCTATCTGCAGTTGTTGCAGATTCTCGTGGTGTAACAGTTGGCGCAATCACTGCCCTTCGTAAAGAAGCTCGTGCAAATGGTGTTTGGATGAAAGTTGTCCGTAACACTTTAGCAAAACGTGCTCTTGAAGGAACACAGTTTGAGTGCCTTTCTGATTCATTTGTTGGTCCAAGCTTAATCGCTTTCTCATCAGAGCACCCAGGTGCTGCTGCGCGTATCTTTTCTGCTTTTGCAAAAAAGAACGAGAAATTTGAGCTTAAAACGGCCGCTTTTGAAGGAAATGTTGTTGATGCAGCAATGCTTGCTACATTACCTACATACGACGAAGCTGTTGCACGCTTAATGAGCGCTATGAAAGAAGCGTCTGCTGGTAAATTGTGTAAAACAATTGAAGCAGTACGTGTACAGAAAGAAGAGCAAGCTGCTTAATTTTAAGCTGTTTAATCCCTTTCGGTGTAAAATTTATTTGGACTTAAAGTCCGTTAATTATTAGGAAATTTGAAATGTCTGTATCTAAAGACCAAATCCTTGACGCAATTGCTGAAATGTCAGTAATGGACGTTGTTGCTCTTATCGAAGCAATGGAAGAAAAATTCGGCGTAACTGCTGCTGCTGGTATGGTAGCTGGTCCAGCTGCTGAAGCAGTTGAAGAAAAGACTGAATTTGATGTAATCCTTACTGGCGCTGGCGCTAACAAGGTTTCTGCAATCAAAGCAGTTCGTAGCGCAACTGGCCTAGGCCTTAAAGAAGCGAAAGCTCTTGTTGAAGCTGCACCAACACCTGTTAAAGAAGGTATCTCTAAGGAAGAAGCTGAAGCTCTTGCTAAAGACCTTACTGAAGCTGGCGCTGAAGTTGAGATCAAGTAATCTAGCTTTTGCTAGGTTCGTTGTCTGAGAAATCAGGCAAGGGCTGGTGATTATTTAATCACCGGCCTTTTTGCGCTATAGAGCGATGTATTCCTATAGCGCAAATAAAATCTGATTTTTTCTTTACTTTCAACGCTTTATAGTTTGCTAGTGTTAAAGTGGGACTAAATTAGAACAACAATCAAATGTTGTAAATCTTGGCATAGATGCCAGTTAAGTCTGTTCTTACAAGAACAGGTCGGGTCAAAGATCAGCAAGCTGAGGAACCCCATGGCTTACTCTTATTCTGAAAAGAAACGTATCCGTAAGGATTTTGGTAAACGTCCACAAGTTTTGGATATACCTTTCTTACTATCTACACAGTTAGAATCGTTTAAAAAATTCTTAGTGCCTGACGCTGATGGCGATCATGGTTTGGAAGCAGCCTTCCGTTCTGTGTTCCCAATTAAAAGCTACTCAGGAAATTCTGAGCTGCAATACGTAAGTTATCGTATTGGCGAGCCAGTTTTCGATGTAAAAGAATGTCAAATTCGCGGTGTGACTTATTCTGCTCCACTTCGCGTGAAATTGCGTCTTGTAGTTATGGACAAAGAAGCTCCAGGCACAGTTAAAGACATTAAAGAGCAAGAAGTTTACATGGGCGAAATTCCGCTCATGACCGATACCGGTACCTTTGTAATTAATGGTACAGAGCGTGTTATCGTTTCTCAGCTACACCGTAGCCCTGGTGTATTCTTTGATAACGACCGCGGTAAAACTCACTCATCGGGTAAAGTGTTATATAACGCACGTGTTATCCCATATCGTGGTTCATGGTTAGACTTTGAATTTGATGCAAAAGATAACTTATATGTACGTATTGACCGTCGTCGTAAATTACCGGCGTCTATTATCTTACGTGCACTTGAGTACTCGAGTGAAGACATTCTTGGTATTTTCTTCGACAACACTACGTTTGAAGTAACTGACGGTAAAGTTCTTATGGAACTGGTACCTTCACGTTTACGTGGTGAAACCGCCGCTTTTGATATTAAGAGCGAAGACGGTGAAGTGTTTGTTGAAAGTGGTCGTCGTGTTACGGCTCGCCATATCAAGAACATCGAGAAAAAAGGCATTAAGCAATTAGAAGTACCACATGAGTACATCATTGGTCGCGTATTAGCGAAAAACTATGTTGATGAGTCAACAGGTGAAGTTGTAGCTAATGCAAATGACGAGCTAACGCTTGAATTAATGGCTGAATTGGTTAAAGCCGGTCACACTAAAATTGATACGTTATATATCAATGAAGTGGACAGCGGTGCTTACATGTCAAATACATTGAACATTGACTCTTCAAGCAGCCGTTTAGAGGCATTAGTAGAAATTTATCGCATGATGCGCCCAGGCGAGCCACCGACGAAAGACGCGGCTGAAGCCTTATTCCAGAACTTGTTCTTCTCAGAAGAGCGCTATGACTTATCAACTGTAGGTCGTATGAAGTTCAATAGCCGTGTTGGTTACGATACCGATACAGGCCCAGGCACATTAAGCAAAGAAGACATCGTGTCTGTTATGAAAGTATTGATTGCTATTCGTAACGGTGTTGGCGATGTAGATGATATTGACCACTTAGGCAACCGTCGTATACGTAGTGTTGGCGAAATGGCTGAGAACCAATTCCGTGTAGGTTTAGTACGTGTAGAACGTGCTGTACGTGAGCGTTTAAGCTTAGGTGACCTAGATGCGATAATGCCACAAGATCTTATTAACGCTAAGCCTATTTCGGCAGCGGTTAAAGAGTTCTTCGGCTCGTCTCAGTTATCACAGTTTATGGACCAAAATAACCCGCTATCAGAAGTAACGCATAAGCGTCGTATTTCTGCATTAGGGCCGGGCGGTCTAACTCGTGAGCGCGCAGGCTTTGAAGTACGTGACGTTCACGTAACTCACTATGGTCGCGTATGTCCAATCGAGACTCCTGAGGGTCCAAACATCGGTCTAATTAACTCATTATCTACGTACGCACGTACTAATGATTATGGTTTCTTAGAAACACCTTACCGCAAAGTGGTAGACGGTGTTGTAACTGATGAAGTTGATTACCTATCAGCCATTGAAGAAGGTCAGTTTGTTATCGCACAGGCGAACTCAAACTTAACCGAAACCAATGAGTTTGTAGATGAACTTATTCCATGTCGTCACAAAGGTGAATCTACCTTTATGGGACGTATGGACCAGCAATATATGGATGTATCACCACAACAGGTGATCTCTGTAGCGGCAGCACTTATCCCGTTCCTAGAACACGATGATGCTAACCGTGCATTGATGGGTTCAAACATGCAACGTCAAGCAGTACCAACATTGAAAGCGGATAAGCCGTTAGTAGGTACTGGTATTGAGTTAACACTAGCGAAAGACTCTGGTGTTACTATCGTTGCAAAACGTGGTGGTGAAGTAATGTATTGTGACGCAAGTCGCATCGTTGTTAATGTACATGAAGAAGAACGCGTTCCAGGCGAAGCGGGCATCGACATTTACAACTTAACCAAATACACACGTTCTAACCAAAATACATGTATTAACCAAAAACCAACTTGTATGGTTGGCGAACCGGTTACTCGTGGCGATGTGTTAGCAGATGGTCCTTCGACTGACTTGGGCGACTTAGCTCTTGGTCAAAACTTGCGCGTGGCATTTATGCCATGGAATGGTTATAACTTCGAGGATTCAATCTTACTATCAGAGCGCGTAGTTGAAGAAGATCGTCTAACGACTATCCACATTCAAGAACTACAATGTATTGCCCGTGATACTAAATTAGGTTCTGAAGAGATCACTGCAGATATCCCGAATGTGGGCGAATCTGCGCTAGGCAAGCTTGATGAATCAGGCGTTGTTTATATTGGTGCTGAAGTTAAAAGCGGCGATATTCTAGTAGGTAAAGTGACTCCGAAAGGCGAAACGCAATTAACCCCTGAAGAGAAGCTACTACGAGCGATCTTCGGCGAAAAAGCGTCTGACGTTAAAGACAGCTCTTTACGTGTACCAAATTCTGTAACTGGTACTGTAATTGACGTGCAAGTTTTCACCCGTGATGGTGTTGAAAAAGATAAGCGTGCGTTAGAAGTTGAAGAAATGCAGCTTCGCGATGCGAAGAAAGACTTCAACGAAGAGTTCCGTATTCTAGAGGCTGGTGTATTAGACCGTGCGCGTAAGTTACTTATCGCAGCTGGCTTTGATGAAGACAAATTAGCGTTATTAAATGCTGAGAAGCTACTTACGCAAAGCCTTGCTGAAGAAGACAAGCAAGCTGAGCTTGAGCAATTAGCAGCCCAGTATGACGAGCTTAAAGCTGAATACGATAAGAAGTTTGAAAACAAACGTCGTAAAATCACTCAAGGCGATGACTTAGCACCTGGCGTACTTAAGATTGTTAAAGTATACCTAGCTGTTAAACGTTGTATCCAACCGGGTGATAAAATGGCGGGTCGTCATGGTAACAAAGGTGTTATCTCGACTATCGTACCAGTAGAAGATATGCCATACGATGATAAAGGTCGTACGGTAGATATCGTACTTAACCCACTGGGTGTACCATCACGTATGAACATCGGTCAGATCCTTGAAACACATATGGGTCTAGCTGCACGTGGTATTGGTGAACGCATTGAAGAAATGATGAAAGAGCAACGTGAGCTGCATGAGTTACGTGCCTTCATTAAACAAGCCTACGAAATTGGCGAGTCTCGTCAAGTAGTAGACATTGATAGCTTTACAGATGACGAAATTCGTCGTTTGGCTGAAAACTTAAAAGGTGGTTTACCAATAGCTACTCCAGCATTTGATGGCGCGAAAGAAAGCGAAATCAAAGACATGCTTGAGCTTGCGGGCTACCCAAGAAGTGGTCAGGTTACACTTTATGATGGCCGTACTGGCGATCAGTTCGAACGTCAAGTAACCGTAGGTTACATGTACATGCTGAAACTGAATCACTTAGTTGATGACAAAATGCATGCGCGTTCTACTGGTTCTTATAGCCTTGTTACTCAGCAGCCGCTGGGTGGTAAAGCACAGTTCGGTGGCCAGCGTTTTGGTGAGATGGAAGTATGGGCACTTGAAGCTTACGGTGCTGCTTACACTCTACAAGAAATGCTAACAGTGAAATCGGATGACGTGAACGGTCGTACTAAGATGTATAAAAACATCGTTGATGGTAACCATAAAATGGAACCAGGTATGCCAGAATCGTTTAACGTATTGTTAAAAGAAATCCGCTCACTGGGTATCAACATCGAGTTGGAAGAAAATTAAGCCAATTAGATGCTGCAGTTAACGCTGCAGCATCTGTTACGGCCGAATAGAATGTAGGGACGAGATTATCCGTCCTCAAGATTAACTCCGACAGGAGAGCTAAGGTGAAAGACTTACTTAAGTTTCTGAAGCAACAAAATAAGACCGAAGAATTCGATGCAATTCGCATTGGTCTTGCTTCACCAGACATGGTTCGTTCGTGGTCATACGGTGAAGTAAAGAAACCTGAGACTATTAACTACCGTACTTTCAAGCCTGAGCGCGATGGCTTATTCTGTGCCCGTATTTTCGGCCCAGTGAAAGATTATGAATGCTTATGTGGTAAATATAAGCGTCTTAAACACCGCGGTGTGATCTGTGAGAAGTGTGGCGTTGAAGTTACACTCACTAAAGTGCGACGCGATCGTATGGGTCATATTGACCTTGCGAGCCCAGTTGCGCATATTTGGTTTTTAAAATCATTACCGTCACGTATCGGCTTAATGCTAGATATGACGCTTCGTGATATTGAACGTGTTCTTTACTTCGAATCATTCGTAGTAACTGAGCCTGGTATGACAACGCTTGAGCGTGGTCAGCTATTAGGTGAAGAAGAATACCTAGATGCACTTGAAGAGCATGGTGATGAATTTGAAGCTAAGATGGGTGCTGAAGCAGTTTTAGACTTGCTTCGTGAACTCGATCTTGCACAATTAATTGCTGAAATGCGTGAAGAGTTACCAACAATTAACTCTGAAACTAAGCGTAAAAAAATCACCAAACGTCTTAAGTTAATGGAATCGTTCCACCAATCAGGTAATAACCCTGAATGGATGATCATGACAGTACTTCCAGTATTGCCACCTGATCTACGCCCATTAGTACCACTAGACGGTGGTCGTTTTGCGACGTCTGATCTAAATGACCTTTACCGTCGTGTTATTAACCGTAATAACCGTCTTAAGCGTCTATTAGATTTAGCAGCACCAGATATTATCGTACGCAACGAAAAACGTATGTTACAAGAAGCGGTAGATGCGCTACTTGATAACGGTCGTCGTGGTCGTGCAATTACAGGTTCTAACAAACGTCCTCTTAAATCTCTTGCCGATATGATCAAGGGTAAGCAAGGTCGTTTCCGTCAGAACTTACTTGGTAAGCGTGTAGATTATTCAGGCCGTTCTGTAATTACAGTGGGTCCTACACTTAAGCTTCACCAATGTGGTCTTCCTAAGAAGATGGCACTTGAGCTATTCAAACCATTCATCTATGGCAAATTAGAGCGTCGCGGCATGGCTACGACAATCAAAGCTGCGAAGAAGATGGTTGAACGTGAAATGCCGGAAGTATGGGATGTGCTTGACGAAGTAATTCGTGAACATCCAGTATTACTTAACCGTGCACCAACACTTCACCGTTTGGGTATCCAAGCGTTTGAACCTGTGCTTATCGAAGGTAAAGCGATTCATTTGCATCCATTAGTATGTGCGGCCTACAACGCCGATTTCGATGGTGACCAAATGGCGGTACACGTACCGTTAACAATCGAAGCGCAGCTTGAAGCTCGTGCCTTAATGATGTCTACAAACAACATTCTATCTCCTGCGAATGGTGAGCCAATCATCGTTCCTTCACAGGATGTTGTATTGGGTCTTTATTACATGACTCGTGACCGCATTAACGCGAAAGGCGAAGGCGCGATATTTAAAGATCCAAAAGAAGCAGAAAAAGCATACCGTAGTGGCAATGCAGACCTTCACGCAATTGTGAAAGTACGTATTAGTCAATCAGTTAAAAACGAAAACGGCGTAGTAGAAGATACTATCACTGTTATCGATACAACTGTTGGTCGTGCAATTCTGTCGCTAATTTTACCAAAAGGCATGCCGTATGAGTCAATCAATCAGCCGCTAGGTAAAAAGCAGATTTCTGGCTTAATTAATGAGTGTTACCGTCGTCTTGGTCTTAAAGACACCGTTATGTTTGCTGACCAAATTATGTACACCGGTTTCCATTATGCAATGAAGTCAGGTGTTTCAATCGGTATCGATGACTTAGTTATCCCACCGGTTAAAGCGCAGATCATTGAATCAGCTGAAGCTGAAGTTACTGAAATCAACCAACAATTCCAATCAGGTCTTGTAACGGCTGGTGAAAAGTACAATAAAGTTATCGATATCTGGTCACGTGTAAATGAAAACTTATCACGTGAGATGATGTCTAACTTGTCGAAAGACACAGTTATCAATGCACAAGGTGAAGAAGTAGAGCAAGCGTCATTTAACTCAGTGTTTATGATGGCCGACTCAGGTGCTCGTGGTAGTGCTGCTCAGATCCGTCAGTTGGCGGGTATGCGTGGTCTAATGGCACGTCCAGATGGTTCAATCATCGAGACGCCAATCACAGCTAACTTCCGTGAAGGTCTAAACGTACTTCAGTACTTCATCTCAACGCATGGTGCGCGTAAAGGTCTTGCCGATACAGCACTTAAAACAGCTAACTCGGGTTACCTAACGCGTCGTCTAGTAGACGTTGCACAAGATTTGGTAATCAATGAAGACGACTGTGGCACAGAAGATGGCTTAACAATGAAACCGCTTATTGAAGGTGGTGATGTTGTAGAAGCACTTCGTGAACGTGTTCTAGGTCGTGTTGTTGCTGAAGATATTGTTATTCCTGGTACTAATACAGTACTAGTTGAACGTAACATTATGCTTGACGAAAAACTGTGTGACCTTTTAGAAGAGCACTCAGTAGATGAAGTTCGCGTACGTTCTGTTATCACGTGTGATAATGACTTTGGTGTTTGTGCTAACTGTTACGGTCGTGACCTAGCACGTGGCCATATCATCAACGCAGGTGAATCAGTAGGTGTTATCGCGGCACAATCAATTGGTGAGCCAGGTACACAGTTAACGATGCGTACATTCCACATCGGTGGTGCGGCATCTAGAGCGTCTGCTGAGAATAATGTACAAGTTAAAACTAACGGTACATTAAAGCTTCACAACGCTAAGTACGTATTAAATACAGACGGTAAGATTGCTATTATTTCGCGTTCTACGGAAATTACTATCATTGATAGTTATGGCCGTGAAAAAGAGCGTTATAAAGTACCTTACGGTGCAGTATTAACAGTACAAGACAATGCAGAAGTTCAAGGTAACGACATCGTTGCTACTTGGGACCCGCATAGTCACCCAATCGTACTTGAGCATAAGTCAAAAGTATCGTTCAGCGATATCGATGACTCGAATACTGAAACACAGACAGATGAACTAACCGGTTTAACCCGTATAGTTGTTAAAGATCTTTCTAAAGCGAATGCGAAAGAACCTAAGCTTATCATTGAAAGTGAAGAGCGCGGCTTACAAGAAACACGTCTTCCTTCATTCACTACGATTGAAGTAATTGACGGCACGACAGTAAACCCTGGTGACGTATTAGCACGTATTCCGCAAGAAGGTTCGAAAACTCGTGATATCACGGGTGGTCTACCACGCGTAGCCGATTTATTCGAAGCTCGTAAACCGAAAGAACCAGCTATTTTAGCTGAAGTTACCGGTACAATTAGCTTTGGTAAAGAGACTAAAGGTAAGAAGCGTTTAGTTATTACGCCAGATGAAGGTGATCATTACGAAGAGATGATCCCTAAATGGCGTCAACTTAACGTGTTTGAAGGTGAACGAGTGTCTAAAGGTGAAGTTATCGCCGATGGTCCAGAATCACCGCATGACATCTTACGCTTACGTGGTGTGACTCATGTTGCTAACTACATTGTTAACGAAGTGCAAGAGGTTTACCGTTTGCAAGGCGTTAAGATCAATGACAAGCACATTGAAACTATTATCCGTCAAATGTTACGTAAATGTACCATTATGCACGGTGGTGATACTGACTTCTTAGCCGGTGAGCAAATTGAAGTGGCACGCGTTAATATCGCAAACCGCGACCTTGAAGCTCAAGGTAAGATCCCAGCTAAGTTTGAAATCCAGTTAATGGGTATCACAAAAGCATCACTAGCAACAGAATCTTTCATCTCTGCAGCCTCTTTCCAAGAGACAACACGTGTTTTAACCGACGCAGCAGTGAATGGTAAGAGCGATGAGTTACGCGGTCTGAAAGAAAACGTAATAGTGGGTCGTTTGATCCCAGCCGGTACCGGCTTTTCGTATCATCAAGAACGTATGGCTCGCCGTAAGCAAAGAAATGTAGTAGAAGAGCAGACTGTAAGTGCAGAAGAGGCAACTCAAGCGCTAACTGATGCTTTAAATGCGGATTTATCTGGAAATCAATAAACTAAACCAAATCAATAGATTAGGTTTTCGCAAGGTAGATATCTTCTACCTTGCGAGCGGTTTAGGTTGACAGGTCAATCTTTGCTCATTAAAATTCCGCCACCCATTTACCTGTGCGTTTAAAACAAACTTGTAAAAACGGGCGGATTTTTTATTTTTTCAGTAGTAATTCTAATTTCAGGAGCTATTTAAATGGCAACTATTAACCAGCTAGTGCGTAAGCCACGCCGTAGCAAGGTTACGAAAAGTAACTCAGCTGCGCTTAAAGCGTGTCCGCAAAAGCGCGGTGTATGTACTCGCGTATATACAACTACACCTAAGAAACCAAACTCGGCGTTACGTAAAGTAGCTCGTGTACGTTTAACTAACGGTTTCGAAGTAACTTCATACATTGGTGGTGAAGGTCATAACCTTCAAGAGCACAGTGTAATCCTAATCCGTGGTGGTCGTGTTAAAGATTTACCAGGTGTGCGTTTTCACACCGTTCGTGGTGCACTTGACTGTGCAGGCGTTAGCGATCGTCGCCAAGCTCGTTCTAAATACGGTACTAAACGCCCTAAAGGCTAATAGTTCTCCGTTAGTAAGGCCAAGCACTAAATATTTTTAATTATTGTTTTGGGTTATTGACTCGATAAGAGCAAACCTGAATAAACCGGAGATACAAAATGCCTAGAAGACGCGTAATAGGTCAACGTAAAATTCTTCCAGATCCTAAGTTCGGATCGGAGCTTCTTGCGAAATTCGTAAACATCGTAATGTTAGATGGCAAGAAATCTACTGCTGAAAAAATCGTTTATGGTGCGCTAAATGTGGCTGCTGAGAAATCAGGCAAGTCGCACCTAGAAATCTTTGAAACGGCACTTGATAATATCCGCCCACAGGTAGAAGTTAAATCTCGCCGTGTTGGTGGTTCAACTTACCAAGTACCAGTTGAAGTACGTCCAGTTCGTCGTAACGCATTAGGTATGCGTTGGTTAGTAGACGCTGCTCGTAAGCGTGGCGAAAAATCTATGGGCTTACGTTTAGCTCAAGAAATCGTTGACGCTGCTGACAACAAAGGCACTGCGGTTAAGAAACGTGAAGACGTTCACCGTATGGCTGAAGCGAATAAAGCATTCGCTCATTACCGTTGGTAATCTGCCCTTAACCTTTAAGAGGATTTTATGGCACGTACAACTCCACTTGAGCGCTATCGCAATATCGGTATTTGCGCTCACGTAGATGCAGGCAAAACCACCACAACAGAACGTATTCTGTTTTACACCGGTCTTTCTCATAAGATCGGTGAAACGCATGATGGTGCTGCAACTATGGACTGGATGGAGCAGGAACAAGAGCGTGGTATCACAATCACTTCTGCTGCAACTACGTGTTTCTGGAAAGGGATGGACGCTCAATTTGACGCTCATCGTATCAATATTATTGATACTCCAGGACACGTTGATTTCACTATCGAAGTAGAGCGTTCTTTACGCGTATTAGATGGTGCGGTAGTTGTTCTTTGTGCTTCATCGGGTGTACAGCCGCAAACTGAGACAGTTTGGCGTCAAGCGAACAAATACGAAGTTCCAAGAATGATCTTCGTAAACAAAATGGATCGCACAGGCGCTGACTTCTTTGCAGTTGTTAGCCAGGTGAAATCTCGTCTTGGAGCAACGCCTGTTCCAATTCAGTTGCCAATAGGCGCTGAAGACGGCTTTAAAGGTGTTATTGACCTTATTAAAATGAAAGCCATTAACTGGAATGATGAAGACCAGGGTATGACTTTCTCTTATGAGGCAATACCGGCAGAACTTCAGGAATTAGCCGACGAATGGCGCTCTCATTTAGTTGAAAGTGCTGCAGAAGCTACTGAAGAACTAATGGATAAATACTTAGAGGGTGAAGAGTTAAGTGAAGCCGAAATAAAAGAAGCTTTACGCCAACGTACATTAGCAAACGACATTGTTCCTATGACGTGTGGTAGCGCATTTAAAAACAAAGGTGTTCAAGCTGTGCTTGATTGCGTTGTTGAATACATGCCTGCTCCTACGCAAGTGAAACAAATTCAAGGTATCCTAGAAGATGGTACCGAAGAAGAGCGTCCTGCTGATGATAAAGCGCCGTTTGCTGCACTTGCATTTAAAATTGCAACGGACCCGTTTGTTGGCACCTTAACTTTTTTCCGTGTTTACTCTGGTACTGTTAAACAGGGTGACGCGGTATACAACCCAGTTAAAAGTAAGCGTGAGCGTCTTGGTCGTATCGTACAGATGCATTCAAACTCACGTGAAGAGATCAAAGAAGTCTTCGCAGGCGACATCGCGGCGGCTATTGGTCTCAAAGACGTAACAACAGGTGAAACACTGTGTGATCCGAAATCCATTATTACGCTTGAGCGTATGGAATTTCCTGAACCAGTAATCTCTGTTGCGGTTGAGCCTCGCACAATCGCTGACCAAGATAAGATGGGGATCGCGCTGGGTAAACTAGCGGCTGAAGATCCATCTTTTCGTGTACAAACCGACGAAGAATCGGGTCAGATTATAATATCTGGCATGGGTGAACTTCACCTCGATATCCTCGTCGAACGTATGAAACGTGAATTCAGTGTTGAATGTAACGTTGGTAAGCCGCAGGTTGCATACCGAGAAGCTATCCGTTCAACTGTTAAAGTTGAAGGTAAGTTTATACGTCAATCAGGTGGTCGTGGCCAATATGGTCACGTCTGGCTTAAACTTGAACCGATGGATATTACGGATGACGAAGCACCAATTTACGAGTTCGTTAACGAAACTGTAGGTGGTTCTATTCCCAAAGAATACGTCCCTGCGGTAGACAAAGGCATCCAAGAGCAAATGGCTCAAGGTGTGCTGGCAGGCTACCCACTACTTGGCGTTAAAGCGACTTTATATGATGGTTCATTCCATGATGTAGACTCGAATGAAATGGCATTTAAAATAGCAGGTTCATTGGCAATGAAACAAGGCGCGCTGCAAGCGAGCCCGGTACTTTTAGAGCCAGTAATGAAGGTTGAAGTACTCACTCCTGAAGCAAACATGGGTGATGTAGTTGGTGACTTAAACCGTCGCCGCGGCATGATCGAAGGCATGGAAGATGCATTAGGTGGACTGAAGCAAATTAATGCACAGGTTCCCCTTTCTGAAATGTTTGGTTATGCTACTGACTTACGATCTGCAACACAGGGTCGTGCTTCATACTCTATGGAGTTTTTGAAGTACGCCGAAGCATCGAAACATGTTGCAGAGACAATAATTTCAGCTCGCGCTGTAATATGATTTTTAGCTTGTTTAACTCAATAGTGAGTTAGACTTTAATTTCTTTATAGGAATTTTTTAAGATGGCAAAAGCAAAGTTTGAACGCGTAAAACCGCATGTAAACGTAGGTACAATCGGCCACGTTGACCACGGTAAAACTACACTAACTGCAGCAATCACTAACGTACTTGCAAAAGTATACGGCGGTGTTGCTAAAGATTTCGCATCAATCGATAACGCTCCAGAAGAGCGCGAACGTGGTATCACTATTTCAACGTCTCACGTTGAATACGATACACCTACACGTCACTACGCACACGTAGATTGTCCTGGTCACGCCGATTATGTTAAAAACATGATCACTGGTGCTGCTCAAATGGATGGCGCTATCTTAGTAGTTGCTGCGACTGATGGCCCTATGCCACAAACGCGTGAGCACATCCTACTTTCTCGTCAAGTTGGCGTTCCTTACATCATCGTGTTCATGAACAAATGTGACATGGTTGATGACGAAGAGCTACTTGAACTAGTAGAAATGGAAGTTCGTGAACTTCTTTCAGAATACGATTTCCCAGGTGATGACTTACCACTAATTCAAGGTTCAGCACTTAAAGCGCTTGAAGGCGAGAAAGAGTGGGAAGATAAGATCATTGAGCTTGCAAATGCACTTGATTCTTACATTCCAGAGCCAGAGCGTGACATCGATAAAGCATTCATCATGCCTATCGAAGACGTTTTCTCAATCCAAGGCCGTGGTACTGTTGTAACTGGTCGTGTTGAAGCTGGTATTATCCGCATCAACGACGAGATTGAAATTGTTGGTATCCGTGACACAACTAAGTCAATCTGTACTGGTGTTGAAATGTTCCGTAAACTGCTTGACGAAGGTCGTGCTGGTGAGAACATTGGTGCACTTTTACGTGGTACTAAGCGTGAAGACGTTGAACGTGGTCAAGTACTAGCTAAGCCTGGTTCAATCAAGCCACACACTACTTTTGAATCAGAAGTATACGTACTTTCAAAAGATGAAGGTGGTCGTCATACTCCATTCTTCAAAGGTTACCGTCCACAGTTCTACTTCCGTACAACTGACGTAACTGGTGACGTACAGTTACCAGAAGGCGTAGAAATGGTAATGCCTGGTGATAACGTTAAGATGACAGTAACTCTAATCGCGCCAATCGCGATGGACGAAGGTCTTCGTTTCGCTATCCGTGAAGGTGGNCGAAGGTCTTCGTTTCGCTATCCGTGAAGGTGGTCGTACTGTAGGCGCTGGCGTTGTTGCAAACATCGTAGCGTAATAATTAGCCTAGCTAATTAGTACTAAAAAAACCGAGCTTATGCTCGGTTTTTTAATGCCGGGAATAAAGTAAACTTTTTAGAACTTAGCTATAAAAAGAGCGCTTAGTGATTTTAAGAGGGGCTATTTAGGCAGGCTTGCCATGGGTTAACTATGTGGTGTTTTATCGCTGTGATTGATGCTGCGCACTGTATTGACGCTGTAAGAAGTAGGGTATGGCTGTAGTGCTAAATTAAGCCCTGTTATTACCTTTGCTACTTTAAGTCACGCGGGTTTGATTGGTTGGCTAATACTCCATTTTAACTTTGGTTATTTTATATTTATGGCTGGGATCAAAAACGCCAGCGTTAAGCTGGCGTTTGTTATGCGAGGTTAAAGCTATTTTGCTTTAGGCCCTGCATTTTTAATTTCGTCTGATACGTCATATTTAGTGAAGTTTTCAGTGAAATCGGCTGCAAGTTTAGCTGCATATTCAGCATACTTAGCTTTGTCTTCCCAGGTATTAATTGGGTTAAGTAAGTTGCTGTCTACACCTGGAACTGCTACCGGTACGTCTAGGTTTAAAACATCAATGTGTTGAGTTTCTACGCCAGCTAATTTACCCGATACAATAGCATCTACTACAGCACGTGTAGTTGGAATATCAAAACGCTTACCAGTACCGTAAGGGCCGCCAGTCCAACCTGTGTTAACTAGGTATACTTTAGCGCCAAACTCACGTACACGCTTCATTAGAAGCTCAGCATAAACACCTGCTGGACGTGGGAAGAATGGTGCGCCAAAACAAGTTGAGAATGTTGACTCAATATCGCTTGTAGAACCAATTTCAGTAGAGCCTACTTTTGCAGTGTAGCCACTTAAGAAGTGAAATGCTGCCGCTTCTTCAGTCAGTATTGATACTGGAGGAAGTACACCACTTACGTCACAGGTTAAAAATACCACTGCTTTTGGCTCGCCTGCGCGGTTTTCTACTTTACGTTTTTCAACGTGCTCAAGAGGGTACGCAGCACGGCTATTTTGTGTAAGGCTAGTATCGTTAAAGTCAGGTACACGATTTTCATCAAGCACTACATTTTCTAAAATAGTACCAAAGCGGATCGCATCCCAAATAACAGGTTCATTTTTTTGTGATAGGTCGATACATTTAGCGTAACAGCCGCCTTCAATGTTAAACACACTACCAGGTGCCCAGCCGTGTTCGTCATCGCCAATTAAAAAGCGAGTTGGATCTGCTGAAAGTGTTGTTTTACCTGTACCAGATAAGCCAAAGAATAAAGCGGTATCGCCTGATTCACCTACGTTTGCAGAGCAGTGCATTGGTAACACACCTTTCGCTGGAAGTAGGAAGTTCTGTACAGAGAACATTGATTTTTTCATTTCACCGGCATAACGCATACCAGCAAGTAATACTTTACGTTGTGCAAAGTTAATGAGTACCGTACCGTCACTGTTTGTGCCATCGCGTTCAGGCTCACATACAAATGAAGGAACGTTCATTACTTGCCACTGAGGTACGTCAGATGAGTTGTAAGATTTAGGTTGAATAAACATATTTTTAGCAAAAATATGATGCCATGCAGTTTCTGTAGTAACAACAATAGGTAGATAGTGCTCTGGATCAGCGCCCACTTCGAGGTGAGAGATGAAGTGATCATTACTTTGTACATACGCTTCTACACGTGCCCACAAAGCATCAAACTTATCTGCGTCGAATGGGCGGTTTACGTTGCCCCATTGGATTTCGTTTTCAGTACTAGATTCTTGAACAATAAAGCGATCTTTTGGAGAACGACCGGTGCGATGACCAGTATTTGCTACAAAAGCACCATTGGCTGCTAAAGTACCCTCGCCACGACGGATCGCGTGTTCGACAAGTTCAGCTGCAGTTAGATCGACAAAACGAGTAGCGCTTGAAGTCATGTTTATACCTAAATTGTGTGAGATTGAACGGGATAGCCTGGGTCTTGTTAACCTTTAAGCTGCAATTATAGTAACAGATGAGCTAAGGATATTCGAGCTTATGAAGGTGTTAAAAACACATATATTGGGTAAAAAACATGAATAATTTCAATGACACCGGTATCATAAAAACGGCTATTTTTATGATACCGGTGTCATTTTAAAATTATAAAAAAAGCCACATAGTATGTGACTTCTTTATAATTTACTTTTAATGCGCGATTAGTTAAAAATGTTTTTCACATCTTGCTCATCAAAAAGATAATCTTTTAGACAGTAATGGCAGCTAATTTTGATTTCGCCATGCTCAGCAACATCATCAAGTAGCGCTTGTTGGCCAATATTAACTAATGCAGTCATGGTTTTTTCGCGGGTACAACCACACTTAAATTGAATGCTTTGTGGCTCAAACACACGCGGGTTATCTTCGTGGTACAAACGAGTTAGTACGGTGTTAGCATCAAGCTCTAATAGTTCTTCATCTTTAATGGTATGGCTAAGAGCTTCTAAATGGGCAAAGTCTTCAATAGATTTTTGTTTATCAACGGGTAAAACTTGTAAAAATAAACCACTGGCTTTGGCATTCCCCTCGGTTGTATCAGTTGCAAACCAAAGACGCGTTTTTAATTGCTCTGATTGCTCAAAGTAAGCCTCTATACATTCACTTAAGGTTTCATGCTCTAAAGGTACTATACCTTGATAGCGCTCCCCTTTGGTTGGCGTAATAGTAATAACCATATAGCCTTGGCCTATCAACTCTTTTACTGTGCTTCCTGTTACTTCACTTTGTAAGCGAGCTATACCACGCATGTTTTGTTTGTCGTCGCCATTAATTACCGCGTATTTAACCGGCCCATCACCTTGTAGTTGAACAGCTATTTCGCCTTCAAATTTTAAGGTTGCTGTTAATAAACAGGTCGCAACAAGCAGTTCACCCAATAATGCTTTAACTGCATCTGGGTAATTATGATTGGCGATCATTTCGTTGTAGGCATTCTCAATTTGTACGAGTTCGCCACGAACATCGAGATTGTCGAATAAATACCGGTGGAGTAAATCTTGTTGCATGAGCGACTATACCTAACTTAATTTCAATTTTAAAAGTTCGCGTCTTTGCTTCTTATCCGGTTTTTTATCCGGATGAGGTGCAAAAAGGCTATTATTTTTGCGCGCGATAGAGTTTTCTTCGCGTTTAGCAATACTAGCATCAGATTCTTGATACAAGGTCTGTGCAATGGGGGCGCTTTGGCGTTTTTCAAGTATTTTGAGCACAGTTACTATTTTTTCATCTACCCCTTGGGCTAATTTTATAGTTGCGCCTATTTCTACTATTTTGCCTGCTTTGGTACGCTGGCCATTATAATGTACTTTTCCGCCTTGTACCATTTCGCGAGCCGCAGCACGTGTTTTATAAAATCGTGCCGCCCATAACCATTTGTCTAATCTAATTTTTAGCTCATCTTTATGTTCTAAATTAGGGTTAGCATTACTTTTTTTAGCCATAAAGCACCTTTAATAAGTGTTTGCCTAGATTTTAAAATTTACCATAAAAGCTATTTGCGATGAAGGATTACTACAACTGCTGTTTTTATGCAGCGGCTAAATTAAAATCAATCTGTTTACAAAGTTTAATATTAGCATGCTTGTTGAATGAAAAATGAAAAGGTACTATGCATAGCGATTAGGTAAAAACTAAAATAAGAATACTATTTATGGAACAGCAAGTTCAACAATTTAAACATTTTATAAGCCGTTTACCGCATGCCAAATTGAGTGCGGTTGTTACATTATTAGTTGTTGTTTATATTGCTTTTTTATCGTCTAAACTCGTTTGGCTTATGTGGCCAAATCCTATTGTGTCACCACTCACGCCAATCTACTACGGACAACATTCAACGGCAGCAAGTAACAATTACTCTCAACATATAATTGAGCAATTTATATTTGGTAAAATAATTGTTAAAAGCAAGAGCGATGATCACGCTGCAAAGGTTGTAAATGATGCCCCTGAAACGCGCTTAAGTATTAACCTTACTGGTATTGTTGCAGTAAGTAACGACGATAAAGCGGGGCTCGCTATTATAGAGTCACAAGGCAAGCAAGAAACTTACCTAGTAGATGAAGCAGTGCAAGGGACGCGAGCTAAGCTAGCGCAGATATTACCCGACCGCGTTATTTTAACGGTAAACGGACGATTTGAAACATTAATGTTAGATGGTCTCGACTTTACAAAAACGGTATCTATGCCGGTTTTAGCTGCGCGTGATGAAGCCGAAATGGGCCCACAATTAGGGCCTGCTCCAAGTGAGCAACAAATAGATATAACTGCCGATCCACACATTAAACAGGCTTTAATCGAAACCCGCGAAGAGTTGCTCGAAGAGCCCGGTAAGTTATTTGACTATATTCGCGTGTCACAAGCGATGAGCGATGGGGAACTTATTGGTTATCGCTTGAGTCCAGGTAAAGAGCCTGAGCTATTTAAGCAGATGGGATTACAAAATAACGATTTAGCTGTTGCAATTAATGGCTATCAACTAACAGATTTAAAACAGGCCATGGCAGCCATTAATGAGCTGCGTAATAGTACAGATGCCACTATCACTATTGAACGTGATAACCAGCAAATAGACGTACAATTTAGTCTGCAATAACTTAGCATTGGAGTTTTAATATAATGGTTCAGGCGCTACACCTCACAAAAATTAAAAAAGGGTTAGCTAAGTACGCAGCACTTTTTCTAGCAGCAAGCATTTCGTTTTCTGTTGCTGCTGTTGAATACGCTGCTAACTTTAAAGGCACTGATATTAATGAGTTTATTAATATTGTTGGTAAAAATCTTAATAAAACAATAATTATTGACCCTAACGTACGTGGCAAAGTAAATGTGCGTAGTTATGAGTTAATGGGCGAAGCGCTTTATTATCAATTCTTTTTAAATGTATTAGAAGTTTATGGCTATTCAGCCATTGAAATGGACAATAATATAATAAAAATTGAAAAAAGCTCGGATGCTAAAAAGTCAAACGTACCGCTAATTACTGATGGCAGTGAAGCCAGTGGCGATATGATGATTACCCGAGTTGTACGGGTTAAAAATGTGAGCGTGCAAGAGCTAGGTCCTTTGGTTCGTCAATTTAGCGACCAAAAAGATGGCGGCCATGTTGCCAACTTTAATGCCGCAAACGTAATGATGCTCACCGGGCATGCTGCATCGGTAAACCGCTTAGTTGAAATAATACGCTCGGTTGATCAAGCGGGCGATAAGCGCGTTGATATTGTAAAGCTTAAATTTGCTACCGCAGATGATGTGGTATCTGTAGTTGATAATATTTATAAAGACAGCGGAAAAGGCAGTATTCCAGAATTTTTAATACCTAAAGTGGTTGCCGATGGCCGTACTAACAGCGTTATTGTTAGTGGTGAAGGCCAAGCACGCACCCGTGCTATTGAGCTTATTAAGCGCTTAGACGGTGAGCTTGAAAGCCAAGGGAACACTAAAGTATTTTATCTAAATTACGCAAAAGCAGAAGATTTAGTTAAAGTATTGCAAGGTGTTAGTAAGTCGCTAACAGATGACACTCAAGGCGGCAGCGCAACCAAGACACGTACTCGCAGTAACAACGAAACCAGCATAGAAGCCCACCCCGATTCAAACTCATTAATTATTACAGCACAACCCGATACCATGCGCTCGCTTGAGTCAGTTATTGAGCGTTTAGATATTCGCCGTGCGCAAGTATTGGTTGAAGCAATTATAATTGAGGTAATGGAAGGCGACGGTATTAACTTTGGTTTGCAGTGGATTTCTGAGCAAGGCGGTATGCTGCAGTTTAATAATGGCACAACTGTACCGGTTGGTGCGTTAGCTGTAGCGGCTGAGCAAGCACGCGATACTACCGTATCTAAAAATATAATTGGTACCGAAAGCGGCACAATTACTCAGGTTGATGAAACTACTAAGGGTGATTACGGCCCATTAGCATCATTACTCGGTGGCATTAACGGCTTAGCCATGGGGGTGATAAAAAATGATTGGGGCGCAATTGTTCAAGCCGTTTCGACCGATAGTAATTCAAATATTTTGGCGACCCCCTCTATTACTACTATGGATAATGAAGAAGCGTCTATTTTAGTGGGTCAAGAAGTACCCATAATTACTGGCTCACAAACGGGTAGTAATAACGCCAACCCATTTCAAACCGTTGAACGCCAAGAAGTGGGTATAAAGCTTAAAGTAACCCCGCAAATTAACGATGGCTCTGCTGTACAGTTAACCATTGAACAAGAAGTGTCGAGTGTAAGTGGTGCTACAGCCGTTGATATTTCAGTTAATAAGCGTTCAATTAAAACCACAGTAATGGCTGATGATGGCGGTATGGTGGTACTTGGCGGATTAATAGATGAAGACGTACAAGAGAGTGTATCTAAGGTGCCACTACTAGGCGATATTCCTATTTTAGGTCACTTATTTAAATCAACTAATACCACACGACGTAAGCGTAACCTGATTGTATTTATTCGCCCAACTATTATTCGCGACGGAATTAGCATGAATAAGTTGAGCTTTAATAAATATAACTTTATTCGTGGCGAGCAATTTAAGCAGCGCGAAGATGGTATAGAGTTAATGCCAAGAACCGACACCCCTATTTTACCCGAGTGGAATGATGAGCTAATACTGCCACCTACGTATGAAGAGCATTTACGTAAACAAAATGCACAAGAGCGTAAAGATGACTAAGGCGATTGAAGAGATAAACCAAGATGTGGTTCATCCTAATACGCATCATCCGGACGAGCTATTAACCAGTGACGACTTAGTTGAGTTACCCGCTAAACGTTTGCCTTTTTCATACGCACGGCGAGCCGGTGTACTGCTGAGTAAAAATAAAGAGCAGCGCATAGTGTATTACCGTGGCGAACTTGATATTGACGTACTGTTAGAAGTACGCCGTATTGCAGGGCATGGTTTTACGCTTGAGCAGCTTGCTGATGACAAGTTTGAGCTACTGCTAGAGGCTTCGTATCAGCGAGATAGTTCTGAAACGCAACAAATGATGGAAGACATTGGCAACGAAGTTGACTTGTTTTCATTAGTAGACGAATTGCCACAAACCGAAGATTTATTGGCAGGCGATGATGATGCGCCAATTATTAAACTTATAAATGCGATGCTCAGTGAAGCAATTAAAGAGGGGGCGTCTGATATTCATATTGAAACCTTTGAGCAAGAACTGGTTATTCGCTTTAGGGTTGATGGTGTATTAAAAGAGGTACTTAAACCTAATCGGAAATTAGCATCCTTGCTAGTATCGCGAATTAAGGTAATGGCTAAGCTCGATATTGCCGAAAAACGTATACCACAAGATGGCCGTATTAGTTTGCGTATTGCAGGGCGTGCGGTTGATGTACGGGTATCAACCATGCCATCGAGTTTTGGTGAGCGTGTTGTGCTGCGTTTACTGGATAAAAATAACGCGCACTTAAATCTTGAAGATTTAGGTATGACCGCACAAAACCGTGAATTGTTTGCAAATTTAATTAGTAAACCCCATGGCATTATTTTAGTAACCGGGCCTACAGGCTCAGGTAAAAGTACCACCTTGTACGCAGGTATGAGTCAAATAAACTCTCGCGATCGTAATATTTTAACGGTTGAAGACCCCATTGAATACGAAATACCGGGCATTGGCCAAACGCAAGTAAATACTAAAGTAGGTATGACCTTTGCGCGTGGCTTACGGGCTATTTTACGTCAAGATCCCGATGTAGTGATGGTAGGTGAAATACGCGACCTAGAAACCGCTCAAATTGGTGTGCAAGCATCATTAACCGGTCACTTGGTAATGTCTACGTTGCATACAAATACTGCTTCTGGCGCTATTACTCGTATGGAAGATATGGGAGTGGAGCCATTTTTACTTTCATCGTCGTTACTCGGTGTGTTATCGCAGCGACTAGTACGTACACTGTGTAAAAGTTGTAAAAAAGAACATGTAGCCGATGAGCGCGAGTGCCAGTTATTAGGCGTACCGTTTGAAAGCAAACCAACTATACACCGTGCAGTAGGGTGTGAGGCATGTAACTTTAATGGTTATAAAGGCCGTACTGGTATTCATGAGTTATTAGTAGTGGACGAAACCATTCGTGAAATGATCCACAATGGTAAGGGCGAGCAAAGCGTTGAAAAATACATTCGCAAGCTCAGTCCAAGTATTCGTCAAGATGGCTGTAGCCGTGTACTTGCAGGTAAAACAACACTTGAAGAAGTATTGCGTGTTACCCGTGAGGAAGGCTAATAATGGCAGCATTTGAATACCGTGCCTTAGATGGCCGAGGCAAAGAAAAAAAAGGCATTTTAGAAGCGGATACAGCAAAACAAATTCGCCAAATATTACGTGATCAAAAATTAACGCCGCTCGAAGTTGTACCCGCGGCGCAAAGTGATAAACAGGTTAAAGGCCAAAAAACGTCATTACTTGGCGGTCTGTTTAAACCTACTATATCAACCTCAGATTTGGCGCTTATAACTCGCCAGTTAGCAACACTCATTCAATCGGCTCTGCCAGTTGAGGGGGCGGTAATGGCTGTGGCTGAGCAATGTGAAAAACCACGTTTAAAACGCATGCTAATGTCGGTACGCTCAAAAGTAGTGGAAGGGTATACCCTTGCCGACGGTATGAGTGAGTTTCCGCATGTGTTTGACGATTTATACCGCGCTATGGTTGCCGCAGGCGAAAAGTCAGGGCATTTAGACCAAGTACTAAACCGGCTTGCCGACTATACCGAGCAGCGCCAATATATGCGCAGTCAAATAACACAAGCTATGGTGTACCCCATTATTTTAGTGGTGTTTGCTATTGCAATTGTGTCGGTTTTATTAGGTACTGTAGTACCTAAAATACTTAAAACGTTTGAAAAAACCAAGCAAGTACTCCCTTGGACCACTGAGTGGGTAATGGCGGGAAGTCATTTTGTACAAAATTATTGGTTTATTAGTTTAATTGTAATAACGGCCCTAGCGATAGGGATTAAGCATGCTTTAAAACAGCCTAAAATTCGTTTTTGGTGGGATGATAAAATATTGCATATGCCCGGCATCGGTAAAGTAGCTAGAGGTATTAATACCGCCCGTTTTGCCCGAACTTTAAGTATTTTATCATCAAGCTCGGTACCGCTACTCGAAGGCATGCGTATTGCGGGTGGAGTGCTGATCAACGAAAAAATTAAAAAAGCAGTTGCCGATGCAGCCGATAGAGTAAGCGAAGGGGCAAGTTTAAGAGCGGCATTACAGCAAACTAAATTGTTTCCGCCAATGATGCTACATATGATAGCCAGTGGTGAAAAATCTGGCGAGCTGGAGCAAATGTTAGAACGCGCTGCTAATAACCAAGACCGCGAATTTGAAAGTATGGTTAATGTATCGCTAAAACTATTAGAACCCGCAATGATCGCCTTAATGGCGGTTATTGTATTATTTATAGTAATGGCAATTTTACAGCCAATTATGGCAATGAATAAAGCTGTAGGGCTTTAACTTAAAAGTAAATTAATGGTTTAATAAACCATTGTTTAGTGTTTTTAGAATAATGAGGTAATTACGTGAATAAACAATCAGGTTTTTCTTTGCTAGAAGTAATGGTAGTACTGGTTATCATTGGCATGATCATGTCAATTGTGGCACCTAATATTATGGGTCAACAAGAAGAGGCCGCTATCGACAAAGCACACTTAGATATTCAGCAGCTTGAAGATGCAATGAGCCTTTATAAGCTTAAAAATAAAAGCTACCCAAGTACCGAGCAAGGCCTAGAAGCATTGGTTAATAAAACCAGCATAGAGCCAATACCAAAACGTTTTCCAGATGGTGGCTTTATTAGTAAATTACCAGAGGATCCGTGGGGCAATACTTATCAGTTAATTAGCCCAGGAGAAATTGGTAAATTTGATATTTTTTCTTTAGGTCCAGATGGCCAAGCAGGCACCGATGACGACATTGGTAACTGGGATGAAGAAAAACAGTAATGGCCATCAATCGCGCAGTGTATTTATATACTAATACCCAGAGCTTACTATGCAAGTAAGCTCTGGGAGATTGCGTGCAAAAAGCCGCGGCTTTAGTTTAATCGAAATTTTAGTGGTATTAGTGATCATCGCTTTTGCCACAAAAATGGTGGTATATAGCTTAGAAGGTGGCGCTGAGGATGAGCTCGATACTCAAGCGCTTAGGCTGCATACCACCATTAATATGGCATCAGAATTTGCTATTTTAAACCAAGTCGAACTGGGTTTTCATATAGACAACAACGTATTTGAGTTTTTAGTTTTTGATGGCGAAAAGTGGGTAAGCTTTGTCAGAGAAGCATTATTTGAGCCGGTTGAATTCGATCCACGTTTTAAACTAGCACTTAACCTAGACGACTTAGCTTGGGCACAAGATAACTTACTCGAGCAAGCAAATTGGCGTGAGCTAATGAGCGGCGACGAAGAGAGCTTATTGGAGCTTAAAAAGTTTAAAATTCCGCAAGTGCTAATATTATCCTCGGGCGAAGTAAGTGCATTTCAATTAACACTCGAATTAAAAGAGCAAAGCGAGCCGGTTTACTTTATTGAAGGTGAGTTTACTGCGCCAGTGAATTTACGCCGAGAGCCCGAATAATGCGCCAGTATAATAAAGGTTTTACTTTACTTGAAGTGCTAGTGGCATTGAGTATTTGTGCCATGGCAGGTATTGCAGCAATGCAAGCAACCAGTGAGCACATACATCATCTATCTAGCATAGAAGAGCAAACTTACGCCTCATGGGTTGCCGAAAATATTATGGTAGAGCAGCGTACCAAAGGCGAACAATGGGAAGGGAAAGACGGCGTGCGCGGTAGTGAAGTTATGGCGGGTGTTGAATGGTTTTGGCGCCAAGATATAGGCAAAACCGCAGATAAAGACTTTGTAAAATTAACCATTAATATATTTAGTGATGAAAAATACGAACACTCAGTATATGAGCTGGCAACTTATTTAAATAAAGGCAAAAAATAAGTGAAGCAACGTGGATTTACCTTACTTGAAGTGATGGTAGCCTTGGGTATTTTAGGCTTTGTTATTATGGCCACGCACCAAATATTAGATACCACTACCCGCGCAAAAGAAGCTTCGGATGATAAAATAGCCGAGCTAAATGGTTTGCAAACCACCTTTAGGTTAATGGATCAAGATTTTAGTCAAATGACCAAACGTGCTGTACGCAATGAAGCAGGCGATGTGCAAGAGCAGTATTTACTAGCCGGACGCTATGTTTTAGATAGCCAATATGATGGCATTGGCTTTGTGCGCGACGGCTGGATAAACCCAATTAATTTATTACCACGTTCAGAATTACAAGCTGTGGGTTATCGCGTAATAAACGACAACTTGGAGCGAGTGTATCGTGTATATGTTGATCAGCTTGACAATATGGAGCCGCGTGTACAGGTTGTTTTAAAAAACATTGAAGAGCTAAAGTTTGAATTTTTAGACGATAAAAACGAATGGCAAGCTAAGTGGCAAATTAAAGCGCTCCCCAAAGCGGTTGCTGTTACGCTGCAACAAATAGAGGCAGAGCCAATTAGGCGAGTGTTTTTAGTGCCAGGACAAGGTAAAGAGATTCTACCATCGAGCACATCAACAGATGATGCACTGGCCGATGAAGCTAACCCACAAGAAGGTGGGCAGTAATGGGGCTGCGTTCTTCTCGTGGAGCAGCACTTGTTATTGTGCTGTTTATTGTTGCATTAGCGGCCATTTTAGCAGTCGAAATGAGTGCTAACTTAATGGTGCAAGTGCAAAAAAGTACTAACTTACAGGGCCATCAACAAGCTAAGTGGTATGCCTATGGTGCAGAAGAGCTCGCCATAAAAGCGCTGATTAAAAGCAAAAGAGATGATCCTGACAAAACCACGTTAGATCAAATTTGGGCGCAGCAAGGCGATATACCTTACCCAGTTGATAACGGCACGCTAAGCGGAAAAATAACGGATTTACAAGCATGTTTAAACTTAAACGCTGTAGCCGTAGAACCAGATTTAAATAGTGCTAACAAAACCAATCCAGCGCACAGGGCCTTGTTCGCATTACTTGAAAATATTGAAGACTTACCAGCACAAGAGTCAGAAGAAACCATGGCTGACAGTGTGTTTGATTGGTTAGACGAAAACAGCATTACATACCGCTCAGGAGCTGAGGAGGGGGAATACTTGTCGCGTCAATTTCCGTACATGACCGCCAATAGCTTATTTGCATCAACCTCAGAGCTGCGTTTGGTTAAAGGTTTTAATCCATTAGTAATGGAAAAAGTGCTGCCTTATGTTTGTGTAATACCCGGTAGCACTTTATTGTCTATTAATGTGAACACCTTAGCAGCAGAGCAAGCACTTATTTTAAGTACCCTAATAGATGAGCTAAGTGTATCGGGTGCTGAAGCTGTGATTGCTGCTCGCCCAGATGCAGGCTTTGAAAGTAAAGCTGCCTTTTTTGAGCAAGTTCAGCAGCAAGGCGGGCAAAACGTCAAAGCGGTAGAAAAATTGTTTAGTATTAATAGCGAATATTTTAAATTACAAACGCAGGCAAATTTTGTTGATCTGCGTTTTTCGATGACCACATTACTGCACGCCAAAGACGGCGACGTAACGATACTGGCGCGAAAATTTGGAGGCGTACAGTGACAGAAATACTGTTGATCCGCACGGGTCAAACCGAACAAGAGTTACTTAATTGGTTAATATACTCACCACAAGAACAACAAATAATAGCCAGTGGTGAGCTAGCTAATGCCAGTTATTTAAACGAACTGAGTGAGAAGTCACTAGGGCGCGAAGTCGTTGTGCTATTGCCTTGTGACCAAGTGCAATTAAAAACGGTAATGCTTCCGACTAAATGGAATCGTAAGTTAGAGCAAGCTTTGCCCTATATGCTCGAAGAAGATATAGCGTGCGATATAGATGAGCTATTTATTGCTGTAGGTGAGCCAGTAATGATTGGCGAGCAGCATGCTGTTCGTGTTGCTATGACCGACCGCGAATGGTTTGAGGCGTGGCTAGCACTATTTGCAGAGCATAATTTATCGGTATATAAAATATTACCCGATGCTTTGTTATTACCCCCTGCAGATGAGGATACAGTAACGGCAATAGCGCTTAATAATCAGTGGTTATTTAAACAAGGCCCATGGCGTATAAGTGCAGTAGAGACGAGCTGGTTAAATGGTTATTTAACGGCAATGGGTAATCCAGATATAAAGCACTTTAGTCCAGCGACTCAGTTTCCTGAAACGGTAAACTTACAGGCTCAAACCAGTGATTACGACCTACCGCTGGCATTATTTGCTAAGCAGCTAGAACACACTAAGTTTAATCTTCGCCAAGGTATGTATCAGCTTAAAAAGAAAAGCACCTTATGGTGGGGGTACTGGAAAAGTGCTGCCATTATTACCAGCGTTGCCTTGGTAGCGAGTATTACGATTAAAGCTACAGAGTTGCATCAGCTAAATACCCAGTTAGAACTTGCTAAAGCACAGGTGATTGAGCGATACCAAAAGGCATTTCCGGGGACTAAAGTTCGCCCACACCTTATTAAAAACCAAATTAAAGGTGCACTGGCAAAAATACAAGATACCAGCGAAGCTGGATTTTTAGAGTTAACCACTGAGTTAGTGGGGGTGTTTTCGCAGATAAGTAATTTTACTCCAGAAACACTGCGTTATGACAAAAAACGTAATGAATTACGCATGAGAGCACGCGCAAAAGACTTTCAAACCTTTGGTAAAGTTAAAGCCATACTTGAACAGCAAGGGTTAACGGTTGATCAAGGCTCGTTAAGTAACGATGGTGACTTTGTAGTTGGCGAAATTAAACTGCGAGGTGCAGTATGAAGCAGCAGTTAATTAAATATTGGCGCTCACTAAAAGAGCAAGAGCAGCAGTTAATAATAGTTGCGAGTGGTATTTTTATTGTGTTTATTTTAGTGATGGGCATTTTTAGACCCTTAAATAATGCAATAGCAAGTGCAGAGCAATCACAATTAAAACAGCAAGAACTACTAGTGTGGGTTGATGAAAGTATTGTAAAGCTCAAGGCCGCTGGTAATACACAAGTGGTTAATAGTCAAAACATTAGCCAAATAGTTAACGCCACCCGCGGACGCTATAAAATAAATATTAGTAAAATGCAGCCAAGTAATAACTCGCTACGTTTAACGCTCGACTCAGTAGAGTTTAATCAATTAATACTGTGGCTTGATGAACTGGTCAATCAACATGGTTTACGGGTCGAAAATTTAGATTTGAGCCGTGACGATAAGTCGGGCTATGTACGTGTTAGCCGTTTGCTATTAGAGAAGTAATGCATGAAAAAAATAATAACCTTATCCATTGTATTTTTACTTAGTTTTATTGTGTTTTGTATTATTAAGTTACCTGCAGCGGTGGCCATTGACCTAGCAAAACCTTATTTTCCTAAGCAACTTGAAGTAGGGCAAAGTGTTGGCACTATTTGGCAAGGGCAAATGATGCAAGTGCGCTACCAAGGTGAGCAATTAAATAATGTGCGTTGGGATGTTGCCGGGTGGGCATTATTTACCGGTAAGTTAAATGCCAATGTAAAATTTGGTGACCCACGTGAGCGCAGTGATATATCGGGTTATGCAGATGTGAGCTTTGGTTTATTTAATAAGCAAGTGAAAGTAACCAATGGGTTAGTGCGCTCAACAGTTGAAAGAGCGATGCAACGCATACAACTTCCGTTACCTGTAACCGCTAAAGGCCGTGTGATCTTGGAATTGGCAGAGTATACATCGGGCGCACCTTATTGTGAGTCACTGCAAGGCGAGATAGCGAGCCCTAATATTGACGTACAAGGTTTGAACGGTTGGTTTAATATAGGCCCGCTTGGTGGTAACCTAAGCTGTAAATCGGGCGACATAGCCATACTTATCGACCCAGATAACACCTTAGGGCTTGAAGCTGATGCAACCCTAAAAGCTAATTTTGACTTTAAAGTATCAGGCTATGTAAAGCCCGATGCCACGTTGCCAAAAGATGTACATGATGCGGTTAAGTTTTTAGGTCGTCCAGATAATCAAGGCCGTTACCCGCTCAACTTTTAATGTTTAATATAAAGAGTTTTAATGCAATTACCCCAATTTACTGAGCAGCACGCTAAGCAGCTCAGCACATTTTTAGACACTCAGTCTCAAGCGATGACGCTAACGCAAAGCCAAGGTTATTTATTTGGCGTAATTTGCTCTCCTGAGCCACTAGACGTACACGAGTGGATGGCAGCAATTTTGCCTAATACGGCTAATAATGTAGATGAAGAAATGCTATTTTTATTTATGGCGTTATATCATCAAATTAGTGAGCAAGTATTTGAAGTAGGCTATAAATTACCAGCACAATATAATTACGAATTTTGCAGTAATTGGAGCGCAGGCTTTGTAACGGCAACAACGTCATACACCCAAAAGTTATTAAGCTCAACCGCGTTAGAGGCAGAATATAAACAGGCCCTCGAAAGCGCTCAAGCCACATTAAGCTTTTTTGCACTTGATGGGCAAACTATTAGCCAAATAGCGTTACAAAACAGTATTGATGAGCAGTTACTTTGCCAGCAGCAGTATGAGCTAATGGGCGACTTTGCGCTAGGCTTTGCAGAGCTCGTGGAAATAGTCGCGCTTAATAGTGGCTTGTACACAGATGAAGGCTGGGAAGAGTAGTTTAGGCGCAGTAATGAGTTGAGCTCAAAATATAGCCGTGAAATAAGTTTAAGCGCCTAGCTCTAATATAATATCAGTGCAGCCTTGCTTGCACTTAATCAGCCCTTTGCCCGGCTCGCTGGTGGCTAAGTCGAGTGTTAAAACCCCATTACATTGTTCGCACTTTAGCGTTTTACCCTGCGTGAGTTTTTTAAGCATATTACGTTGCTGGTGAAATGAGTCGCTGGCTTTTTTATTTAATCCAGAAAAGTCCATTATTTACCTCGCATGTGTTCTAGTGAGCCGGATACTATTTTACATACAGTATTTAAGCGCTCATCATAAAAAAATAGGTTTAAGTCGCGCTCACGGCAGTAGCGTAAGTGAAATAATCTTATTGAGTCATCGGTAGTAAATGTTTTTTCGGTGTACTCGCGCTCAGATTCAGACAGTGTTAATTGCGCACTAATTTTGTTTTTAGTCATGCTGGCAGTAGGGCTGCGATTCACTTTGCTCGCATCACTTAAAAAGTCAATACCATCGTTAAATAACCGCTCACGAGGCTCTTTCACCAAAGGGTGATCGACTGTGAAAAAGGCGAGGACTACTATTACCAAAATAATAAATTTTTTCATAGTTGGGTAAACTTTGATCCAAATAACATAAAATGATGCTGCAGTGTAATAAAATGTATTTTAAAAGCAAGTAACTAAAGTGAATAAATTATTAGCAATCTATGCCAGTAATTTTAGCCAATATTGTTATAATAGCTAACAGCAGTTAGATATTTCTGAAATATCTGAAAGTATTCAAGTCTAGTTATAAATATTATACGTAATAAGTACGTAATAAGTACGTTATTACACTATAAGGTAAACCTTGAATATAGCTGAATTTTTATTTCCAAGCGGTGTTGAGGAACTTCGATGGACAAACAAATTAAAGTAAAAAATATACCAGTTGAAGTAAAGATTCAAAAGCCGGATCTTAGCGGGCAACAGGATCGGTTTAATCCACGTAATCGTATTTACGTGCGTGCTGTTAATGGCTTGCACCAACTTCTTAGGCAGCGAATTGGCTTTTTAGGTCTGTTGGCATTTATGCTGCTACCTTGGATAAATTTTAATGGTGAGCAGGCCGTTTTATTTGATTTAATAGGTCAAAAATACAATATTTTTGGTTTAACTCTGTGGCCGCAAGACTTTACCATACTCGCCTTTATTTTTATGTTGGCCGCGTTTGCTTTGTTTTTGGTCACTACATTTTATGGACGAGTGTGGTGTGGTTATACCTGCCCACAAACCGTGTGGACTTTTACCTTTATTTGGTTTGAAGAAAAGTTTGAAGGTACGGCAAACCAACGTAAAAAGCTCGACCAACGACCAATGGACTTTGATAAGTTTTGGCGCAAAACCGCTAAGCACACCAGTTGGATTTTGTTTTCTTTATATACAGCAATTACATTTGTTGGTTACTTTACCCCTATTCGTGAGCTACTCCCTGACTTTGTTACCTTTAATGCCGGTAGCTATGCCTTGATGAGTATTATCTTTTTTGCTGCTTGTACATACGGTAATGCTGGGTGGATGCGCGAAATTATGTGTTTACATATTTGCCCATACTCACGTTTTCAGTCAGCCATGTTTGATAAAGATACCTATACAGTATCGTATGATGAAAAACGCGGTGAAAGCCGTGGCCCACGCTCGCGCAAAGTGGCACACCAAGATTTAGAAATAGGCGACTGTATTGACTGTAATTTATGCGTGCAAGTATGCCCAACCGGTATAGACATACGTAATGGCTTACAAGCAGAGTGTATTAACTGTGGCGCTTGTATTGATGCATGTGATGGGGTGATGGATAAAATGAATTATCCACGCGGACTTATTTCTTATACCACTGAGCGAAACTTAGAAACGCCAGAGAATAAAACCAACCCATTGCGGGCAAAAATTATTGGCTATATAGTGATCATGGTTATTTTAACCAGTGCCTTGGTTGCCAATATTGCGCTGCGTAAAACGATGGAATTTGATATTATTCGCGATCGTAATCAGTTATATAGGGTTGATTTTGAAGGGTTGGTAGAAAACACCTACACCTTAAAAGTGATCAACAAAGCGCAGTATGAGCAAACCTTTACAATTAAAGTGCAAGGGCTCGATAACTTTAAGTACATAGGTAAACAAACGTTTAGGGTTAACGCAGGGCAATCGCACAATGTGCCTTTATCACTGGTTATGGATCCGTATGACTTAAAAGCGCCAATGACAGAATTTAACTTTGTGCTATCGCCGGTAGGCGAGCCCGACAATCAAATATCACAGTCGAGTAACTTTTTTAAAGCGCGGTAAAGTTTAACAAAAAGCGGGGTGTTCCCCGCTTTTATTTTATATAAGAAGTGTATGAGTAAATTTAGCTTTATTGATTTAACACCAGATCTAATTCTTGATGCTATAGAAAGCGTTGGTATTTATGTTGAGTCTGGTTTATTGGCATTAAATAGTTACGAAAATAGAGTGTATCAATTTGTAGCTGAAGGCGGAAAACGCTACGTTGTTAAATTTTATCGTCCAGAGCGTTGGAGCGAGGAGCAAATACAAGAAGAGCATGACTTTGCCTTTGAGCTAGCAGAGGCCGAAGTACCGGTTGTTGCGCCAATGGAATATAACGGGCAAAGCTTATTTGAACACCAAGGCTATTTATTTACTTTATTTCCAAGTGTTGGCGGGCGTTTATTTGAAGTCGACAACTTAGATCAACTTGATGTACTAGGGCGCTTAATTGGCAGAATGCACCAAGTAGCTAAAACAAAACCATTTACACAAAGGCCCACTCTAACCTGCGAAGAGTACTTACATACAGCAAAAGTTCATCTGCAAAAAAGTAACTTAGTACCTATGGGATTAGAAACCGCTTTTTATACCATTTTAGATTTAGTTATTAAGCAGGCGCAAGCACAGTATACCAATGTAAAAACGATACGTTTACATGGGGATTGCCATGCTGGCAATATATTATGGGCAGGTGATGCGTTAATGTTTGTTGATTTAGATGATAGTCGCCAGGGGCCACCCATTCAGGATTTATGGATGATGCTAAGTGGCGATCGACAAACGCAGCTGTTACAGTTAGATACCTTAGTAACCGCCTATGAAGAATTTTGTGATTTTGATCACTCGCAGCTTAAGTTGATCGAACCACTTCGGGCTATGCGTATTATCCATTACATGGGGTGGGTTGCAAAACGATGGAGCGATCCGGCTTTTGTGCGGAACTTTTCATGGTTTGCCGATGACAAATACTGGGAGCAACAAATTTTAGCACTTAAAGAGCAGCTTGCCGCATTGCAAGAAGCACCGTTAAAATTATTGCCATAACATTTTATTCAAAAATATGTACAACGAGAGACTAATGCTTAAAAAATTAAAACTGAGCCTACTACTTCTTTGTCTACCTTTTGCAGCACTTGCAGCAAACTTTGAAGTAGGTAATCAATATACAGTTATCGATATCGAAAAAAGTACTACACCACAAGTTACCGAATACTTTTCGTTTTATTGCCCGCATTGTTTTAAGTTTGAACCGGTTGCACACGCAATTGAAGAAAACCTACCTAAAGGTGCGGTGTTTATAAAAAATCACGTTAACTTTTTAGGCGGCGTATCGCCACAAGCACAAAGTAACTTGAGCCTAGCTTATTTAGTTGCTAAAAAGCACGGACAAGCAGATACGATTACAGACAAGATTTTTAAAAGTATTCATGTTCAGCGCGCACCACTGACTGAAATTAAAGATCTAAAAAAATTATTAGATATAAATGGCATTAGTAGCGATACATTTGATCAAGATATTGCCAGTATGCCCATTATTGCAGCTGAACAAGCAATGCAAGATAAACAAAATAAATACTCAAAATTAGGTGCGCTAACAGGCGTTCCTACTTTTATTGTAAACGACAAATATAAAATCAATCTAAATACCATCAAGAGCCAAGAAGAGCTTGATGAGTTAGTTTCATTTTTACTCGCACTATAAAATATTGGAGCCATATAATAATGATAAAATTAGTTAAAGCAGGTTTGCTTGCTGTATTACTACCTTTTGCTGCAACAAGTTTTGCAGCAACCTTTGAGGAAGGTGTGCATTATGAGGTTGTGTCTGAGCGCGCAACTAAAAAACCAGAAGTGAAAGAGTTTTTCTCATTTTACTGTCCTGCGTGTAATAACATGGAGCCACTGGTAGCCGAGATTAAACCAATGCTTGATAAAGGCGTAAAGTTTAAAAAGAGCCACGTTGATTTTGTTGGTGTACGCGATACCGAGCATCAGCAAATGATTAGCCAAGCGTTAGCAACGGCTGAAGTGCTACCACAAAAAGATAAAATTATTGCGGCTATCTTTAGCCACATTCATACAAAGCGCGCAAATTTTAATGAGCTAGCCGACGTAAAAGATGTGTTTGTAGCCCAAGGCGTTGATGGCGATAAGTTCGATAAGTTATTTAAAAGCTTTTCGGTACGTACATTAAGCTCAAAAATGAAGCGCGACCAAGACTACTTTAAAGAGAAAGGTGCATTGCGTGGCGTACCTACTTTTATTGTAAATGGTAAGTACAAACTACTTCTAGGTCGCGAATCGGGTATTAGCGAACCAGCAGATATCACTAAATTAATTAACTACTTAGCAAGCAAGTAAAGTTAAACCCATAAAAAAAGCTCCTTAGGAGCTTTTTTTATGGGTAATTTTTAGCTGGTTATTTTAAGTATTCTTTTTTTGTAAAAATACACCCGACTCAATATGGTGCGTATAAGGGAATTGATCAAAAATCGCAAAGCGTTTAACTTCATGGGTGCGGGTTAAGTGATCAAGGTCGCGCTCTAGTGTCTCTGGGTTACACGAAATATAAATAATATTTTCGTAATTTGCTACTAAGTCACACGTTAGAGTATCCATACCGGCACGTGGCGGATCAACTAAAATGGTTTGACAATTGTAGCTGTTTAAATCTATACCTTCTAAGCGAGAAAAACTACGTTCGCCATTCATGGCTTGAGTAAACTCTTCGCTCGACATGCGAATAATATCTAAATTGGCAACCTTGTTTTGCGCTATATTGTACTGCGCTGAGTGTACCGACGACTTTGATATCTCGGTTGCCAGCACTTTGTTAAACGAACCCGCTAACGCAATAGAAAAGTTACCGTTACCACAATAAAGCTCAAGTAAATCATTTTTAAGTGGCTTACATAACTCTTGCGCCCACTCTAGCATTTTAATATTTACTTTGGCATTTGGCTGGGTAAAGCTGTTTTCTACCTGCTGATATATTAGTTCTTGACCATTCACGTTTAAGCGTTCGGTAACGTAGTCATCACCAAGCATTTCTTTTTGTTTGCGGGCACGGCCAATAAAATCAATTTTATACTTACTGCTTAACTTTTCTTTAAGCGCGTTAATTTCACTCAGCCAATGCTCATCAAGTGGCTTGTGATATAACAGACTCACTAAAATCTCACCGCTTAGCGTAGATAAGTAATCAATCTGAAATAATTTACGACGCAAAATTTCACACGACTTTAAATTATCAATCATTACTTGCATCACTTCACCTACCAAAGGAGCGGCAGGGTCAAAGCTATCAACGCGAATTTTGTCTTTAGTTTGTTGATCAAACATTATATGAAACAGATCGTCACCATCGTGCCATACTCTAAACTCAGCGCGTTGGCGGTAGTTAATCGGCTCTGAGCTAAATACCTCAAGTTTATCCACACCAAAACGTTGAAATTGGGCAGCAATACGCTGTTCTTTTTCGCTTAACTGCGCATCGTACTGTGTGGTGTCTATTTTAATAACTGCCATTAACGCTATAACCTTATCTTTGAGAGCTGTTTATCGGCGCTATTGTAGGGAGCGAGATGTATTTGTCTAGTTTTGATGAAATATATATTGGTTTTTTTTTGAGCATCTAGCTACAGAAATAACTTACACTGCCGATAAGTAAGGCAAGCATAGATAGGAGTCGGATCATGAAAATCGGTAACTTTGGCTTTGTTCCAAACCACAATATTAATAAATACGGTAATAAAGAGGCTTTACAGCAACCTACAATACAGTCGCCTCAAGATAACTATCAGCAGCGCGGTAAAGAACTAGCTGCCAAAGTGCTCGGTGACAAAATGGCTCAAGCTCTTGGCTTACCGATAAGCGAGCCGAAAAAAGATAAACCGCTTTTTGATTTTGATGAAATCGTTAAAAACGTTTTAGACTTCGTTACCAGTGCAGTACGTAAAGCAAAAGCCAACGGTGCCGACGATGAAAAACTCAAAGGTATGTTAGGTGATGCTAGAAAAGGCGTGCAAATAGGGATTGATGACGCGGTTGATGAATTAAAAGGCAGTGGCGTGTTTAACGACGATATCGCACAGGGTATTAATAAATCTAAAGAAGGCATATTTCATGGCCTGGACAAATTTGAAGACGATTTATTTAATCCTAAACCCGCCAGTGTCTCTGTTAGCCAAGCTCAGTATGCAAGTTTAAGTAACAAAGCAGAATATAAATTTACTACCGCCGAAGGAGACGAGGTGAGTATTCGTTTTGCTGATGCTTATGAGTCACAATCAGCCAGTCGTTATCAGCAAAATGGGAATAGTGAATCTTTTGTAAGTGAGTCGTCGCAGTCTCGTGAGCTGTCATTTTCTATGTCGGTTAATGGCGATTTAAATGAGAATGAACAAAAGGCGATTAATGAGCTAATGGCTGACTTACAAAGTGTAAGTAGTACCTTTTTCAGCGGTGACTTAGACAAAGCATTTGAAGAGGCGCAAGCACTAAGCTTAGGCAACGAACAGCTGGTGGCTTTTTCAATGGATTTACGACAAACCAAAACAGTCGCTGCAGTCAAAGGTTACGAAGAGTACAAGCCAGTTCCAGAAAAAGCAGTGGCAGATAAATTAGCGCCGTTTAACGACGACTTAAAAGCTGTGTTTAATAAAGCCACAGAGCTGGGCATACAAAATCAGTTATCGGGTATTATGCAGTGGTTAAATCAAGATCAAGCAGAAATAGATAAATTGGTAGATTACACCAAAGCTATGTTCGAAAATCTTAATCAATTAAATGCAGCAACGGACGAGCTAACCAATCAACAATAGTTGTACCATTAAACTACTTTCTTTTATAAAAATCACATGGCAAACTGCCGTTCTTAACTTAGAGTAAGGACAGTAGTTTGTCAGCGCACATAATGGTTTTTGATTCAGGTATTGGTGGTACTACGGTACTTGAACATATTCAGCAAAGTATTCCAGATGCGCAATACAGCTATTTTATGGATAATGCGCTATTGCCGTACGGTGCTCAGTCACAGCAAACTATTATTAACCGCTTATGTGCACTCATTCACTTTATTAACCAGCAAGCGCTTAATGTAGATTTAATTGTTATTGCATGTAACACTGCCTCTACTTCAGCTCTGGGGGCAGTGCGCCAAATTACTACTATTCCTATCGTGGGGGTAGTACCCGCGATAAAACCTGCTGCGCAACTTACACAATCTCAACATATCGGCCTACTGGCAACTCCAGCAACTATATCAAGTCCCTACACGCACACGCTCATACAAGAACATGCCGACAATATAGCTGTTAGCTTATATAGTAGCGTTGAACTAGTTACTTTAGCAGAGCATCTGTTTTTTGAACAAAGCTTAGATACAACTAAACTGCACCAAGAACTCGATCGTTTAAACATAGATCAGTCTATAGATGTATTAGTATTAGGCTGTACGCATTTTCCTATCTTGGCAGAGCCGATTAGTCAGTACTTCAATAGAAAAGTGCAGCTACTTGATTCAGGAGTGGCGATTGCTAAGCGAGTTCATTACTTAATTAGCCAGCTAAGTTTAACGAATAACAATATTGCAGATACAAAAAAGCCGCTGCAATATTATGCAACGGCTAGTGTGAGTAGTCGTAAGTTAGCTGTAAAGCTAGTTACACTGATTGATCCGGCTCAGAACGAAGAGCGTTAGAATCATCTTCTTGTTTTTGTTTTGCTTCACGTACCTTTAAGGTACGTTGTTGGAACTCGCTATCGTTTAACTGCGCTATTGCATTGTCGGCATCAGCTTGCGCCATTTCAACAAAACCAAAGCCACGACGCTTGCCTGTATTTTTGTCCTTTAATAAGCGAACGTTGAACACTTTGCCTTGCTCTTCAAATAAAGCACGTACCACACCTTCGTTTGCACGATAAGGAAGGTTACCAACATAAAGCGTTTTGGTTTTTACTTCGGCTTCTACTACACCGTCAGACGACATCGCAGCAATAACAATACCACCAATGAGCAAACCAACAGCAAATAGTAGTGCAGGGTCTAACTCTAGGCTTTTAAGTGCGAACTTAACTATAACAAAACCAACAACAGCAAGAATAACTGAGAGGATAAAAGATTTTTGATCGGGTAATTTCATTTTGATCTACCAATAAACAGGAAATAAACATTAATTTAACATTGTGAACTTGCTATCTTAACGTCTTAATTCAACATAGCAATAAAATTTATAGTAAATAATATAAAATAGGGTGAAAAAGCATCGTTTTATACATGTTTTTATCATGTTTCACCTGCTATCGATTACATTTTGTTCGAACAGTAAAAAGATCTAAAAAAAGGCTTGATCTGTTTTCGGATCTCCCTATAATGCGACCCCACTGAGAAGGGAAACGCCGAAGCATAGCAAGGCACGAACTACTTAGAGAGTTAAATAAAACTTCGGTTTTAAATCTTCCTAAAAGAAAGTTTAAAACAAAGTGTTGACTCGAAAAATAAAGGATGTATTATACGCATCCCTTGAGACGCTAAAGCGACTCAAAACGTTCTTTAACAATATAAAGCAATCATCTGTGTGGGC